>CAUUNL010000066.1:0-8776 GCA_963546405.1 Abiotrophia defectiva
GTTCATCAAGTTTACCTCGATGACCCTCACATTCTTGGTGTGTCTTTGTTTAGTTCTCAATGTGCTCGCTGTCACCACGTGACAACTTTTATATCATACCATCCTCTATTTGGGAAGTCAACACTTTTTTTCGACTTTCTCAAATATTTTTTTGGATAGTTGGTCTGTCATTTTCAGACGAACATTAATATATCACGCCACTTAGTCAGAGTCAAGCCCAAATGCTAAGAAATTTTCATAAGTTACAAAATCAAAAAAAGACCGGGACAAAGTCCCAGTCTTTGATTGATTAGAAGCCACTTGCGCCGCCACCACCACCGGACCCACCGGAGGAGCCACCACTGAAGCCACCACCGAAACCACCGGAGTTACTACCGGAGTAAGAGTGGTCTTGGCTATAAGCGGAAGCCGAGCTCACATTGGATGAGATGGATTGGCTGAGCACATGGCTGTAGAGGCCTGTATTATAGTACATTGGATAGTAGGTCATACCTTCTACCAATTCTGCTTGAGTGAATTGAACCTTGAGGGCATCCAAGACCTTATCCGCTATCCCAAAGGCAATAGCATAAACTAGGTATTCTTCCCAAAGAGCTAGGGAAGCAATGTCTCGCATATTCATTTGCCCTACATCTTCTAGCATCTTGGCAAAGCCATGCCACTCTTGATAGAGTTGGTCTTCCTCTGCCGTCCGGAGTGGTCGGACAGAGACAGTAATCATAAAGATCACATTAAGGACGATTTCCAAGAGGGCTAGGCCCAGTGCAATCCAACCTACTTGTTGTAGGAAGGGATGATTGGTGGCCATAAAGCCTGCAAAGAGGGCTACTCCACCTAGGATGACATTAAGGATAATGGCCCCAATAGCTTGGAAACGTAGGCTATTATTCTTGTCTCGTGCCGATTCCACTAATTGTGATCCGGCGATGCTAGCACGGCTTTGGAAGTTTTCGTAGGCTGCCAAGCGCTTCTTGGCAAAATGCCGGTTCTTCTTCATGCGTTTTTCCAAGTCTTCTAGGGTGACACTGGTTTCATCATCTGGGAAGAGGAAGGTCAAGACTGCCCGTTCGTGACCTTGAAGCGGATAGTCGGCTACCTCGTCAGTTAACTTGGTGACACGCGCGGTCATGGAACTATTGCTGAAGATACCACGATTTTCGCGACGTTCTTCCTCTAATTCCAAATACCCCTTACGGGCTAAGTCCGCAACTGTTGCTGAGAAGTCATCGGGATTAGGTTCCCCACTAGACCGGAAAACAGCGGAAGTGACCACTGCTGGTGCCGTATGTGAGGGCAAGTTGTAGTTGTGAATTGGCAATTGAACCGGATTTGGATTCAACTCGCGACGTAACTTAAAGTATTTACGCCAGAGGTGAAAGGGAAGCAAGGACATGAGGATCATAGCGCCCCATTGGACCGCGCTAGTGGCATACTTCTGACTTTCATAGGCCTTACGGTCTGCTTCTGCTTGGGCCGCTTCCTTAGATTCAATTTCTTCCTTCATATTCTGATTGACGACATTGGTATTGTGCGGCGTCAAGGACGTTGGGAAAATGGTATGCACTTCGACAAAGCGATTGGCTGGTGTCCCATTAGACTTAAGAATCACAACAGAACGCCCATTTTCTTGGCCCAGTTCTACTGTCCCGCTTCCGGTCCCACCATGGGCCCAGGCTTTGAAACTATCCTTATCGGTAATTTGGCCTGGTGGCAGAATGACCTTGGCAGTAACGTCGGTTTTGAAGTCAACACCTTCCCCAATTAACTTGCGATTGAATTCCGCCGTATCGGCATAGTTGGTTACGATATGGTTGAGGGTATACTCGGCCACAAAGGTGACCTTCTTATTGCTGACAGGGTAGTAAGCCTTGAAAGTTCTGATGTCGCGGTTGGATTGAATGTGGAAGGTTTTAGGCCGCTTGGAGTCCAACTTATCCTCAGTGAACTCCTCTAGCTTGTTGCCATTTTCGACACCGATTTTGTAGGCCCCTAATTCAAAGCCACCTGTGTCCACCTTGAGGAGGGCACCATTCATGAAACTGGCGTCAAAGACCCATTTCTGGGTGAATTTAACGTTCCCTTCAGCCGTAATTTCGGCAGTGACATCTTGATTGGTAATCTTATAAGATACTTCGGCAGCACGTATCTGGCTAATAGGTCCCGCAAGCGAGAGCACTAGGGCCATTAATGCTAACCAAAAGAATGAGCGTCGCTTCATCTTATTTTCCTCCTTTATGGTGTGGTAACAGCTGTATTAGGCTTGGTCACTACTTGGTGTTCCACTGCGTCGACCAAGACGGTACGTGTACTTGCTTCATCTTGACTATAGGTAATCTCCCAAACGGGCGTATAGACATCAAAGTCCTGCAAATTAACCGTACGATAGTAACCTAGGCTAATTTGTTGGATGGTCGAGCCATCCGGAATGTAGGTATCGACCCGTTTCTCTAAAAGGTTGAGCGCATCTTTGATACTAATAAGAGAGATAGGTTGATCTAAGACCTTGAAGTCGCTTTGGTAGGTCTGAGTATATTCACGCAGCTGAAATTCCGCGTTAAAACTCAGGCGTAATTCTGACGTGCCATCAACCACAGGATAGCCATCATAGGCGACCATATAGAAGGTCAAAGTCCGTGTTTCCGGACTGTAAGACCAGACCGTATACTCTGCGCCTCGAACAAAATACTCTGGCCGATCCAAGAAATTATGGCGAATAGCTTCGACTTGTTCTTGGTTAAGAGTTTGGGTGTCACGACCCAGTCCCACCCCTAAGTCCAAGGGTTGATCAAAAGTGGACTGTAAAACACCATTATTATATCGAGCAGTTTGTTTTTGGAGCGTGCTACGTTCCTTATCTAGGACTTGGCTAGTCTCTGCCTTGACGATTGGTAATTGATAACTCTCGTTAGATAAGGTCTGGTTGATTTTAATATTACGATTTTTGAGCTTAGTTTCAATGCTGACGTTGCTTTCTACGCTATTGTTGATCTGTCTTACCTGCTGCTTAGTAATTAAGGTAAAGGCCAAATAAGCATCAAAGAAGATAAAGAAGACTAAGAGTAAAATCTGGGTTCGTTTAAAATCCATTATTCTTGGCCCCCTTCACTTAGGGTGTTCTCTTCAGTAAGACTTGAACCATCACTCGACACTAGGTCAGAGCTGCTAGCTTCCTGGTTATTACGCAACTCACCACGATTAAGTCGGTCTAATGAAATATAGCGCCCTTTGTACTCGACATAATACTTAGGAAGGAAGGTCACCAATTGGAAGTTCTCCATATTGGCCTGCCATTCGTAGGCGACAAAAATGCGTTCTAAATCCGTTGTCGCTAACCCCTGTTCATGGAGTTGGGAGACCAGACTGCTTGCAGCATCAAGCGAGGTGGATACACTCTTATCTTCTATATGAGAACGCAGGCTCAGGAAGGTCCCTGAAAAACGCGTTACCTTAGGAGATAGATTAAATTGTAAGCCTAGATAATATGGCGAAGCATCCGACATGAGCGGATAACCTTCCAAATAACGCTGATAGTAGAGAGTATTGGTGTTGGTATTGGTCGTCAGGCGTATTCCTTGCGTCCAAATACCATATTTCCTCATTTCCGCAAAAGAATCCATGATGGCTTGGTCGCGATTGACAGCATTGCGGTTCTGGCTAGCTTCACTTCGCGCAGTATAGACGTGACTATCAGAGTTGACATCTAGCTCCAAGTCCAGGGTCTTATATTTTTTCTCCCCACTCTCACCGCTATCGGTAATGGAGTAGTTGTCCGAACCGAAGAAGAGACCAATCAGATTGGCTTCTGATTCTTTCTTAAGGGTATAGACCTGACTTGGCAGACTAAAGGCTTCGGTCCGAATCAAGGCCTTGCCCTTGGCCAAAGGCACTTGCGACATGGCGGTCCAAGAAGTGACATCCTGGGTCACCGTCTGATAGAGGCTGGCAAAGTCCCAACCATTGAGGGGCACCCGGACATAGGTCTCATCGACCTGATTTACTAAGTAGAGAGCCTGGGGCTCCTCTTTCAAGAGCCAGATTTGGTCAGCTTCAAAATCGAGTGGCGGGCCGTCCTTAGACTTGAACCATTGTCCCCACAAGGAGACTGGCAAACGGTCAGCAAAACGCAGAATCAAACGAGGACTGGTCGACATGCTGGCAAAAGTCGTTGAAGACTCTACCACACCAAAGTCGCCCCCTAGTTCGCTCGGCGTCTGAGCCAAGGCCGCTGTCACCTGGTCCAGATGACTGGCACTAGCCTCCCAGTAACCGCCTGCTTCATAGGCATCTAGGGCAACAGGGGCTAGCACATCGGTTAACTTCATGCCGGCTACTTGGCGATTGAGACTGTCCACTTGCTCATTACGAACGGTTTGTTGTGGTGTTTGCGAATTAGCACCATAGAGAAAATCAGGGTTGGTTAAAAGCAACCAGGAAAGGACCCCGCTGGTTAGGACAGCCAGAATTAAAGTAATAGGAATAAAGAGACGGCGAATCATCAATCATCCCACCCTTCATCATCAAAGTCCATCTGCAGATAAGGGAGATCAAAGCCAAAGGTCGAGCCTTTGCCTTCCACACTGGTCGCCCAGATTTTCCCACCATGCAGTTCAATGATTTCCTTGGAAATAGCCAGACCAAGCCCTGTCCCCCCCTGCTCACGTGACCGTGCCTTATCAACACGGTAGAAGCGTTGGAAGAGATGTGGGATATCCTTCTGCGGAATCCCTAGCCCCTGGTCCTTAATGGACAAGTGGACATGGGAATGGGAGTCTTCAATCTTAACGACGATGACACCCCCATCAGGAGAATACTTGATGGCGTTGTTTAAGATATTATCAATTACTTGGGTCACGCGGTCCTGGTCAATTTCCAGGTAGATTTCCCGTGAGGTGAAATCCCGCTTAAGCTTGAATTTTTTCTGGTCAGGATTCTGTTCCAACATAAATTCAAAGCGATCCAGAATATGACTGACCATGCGCTTAAAGTCGATGTATTCTAGGTTAAGTTTATACTGACCTTCATGAATCTTGGATAGATCCAGCAGGTTACCAATCATCCGCATCATACGGTCGGTTTCCAACTGAATGACATTGAGGAACTGCGGTGCAATGACCTGGTCCTGCCAAGCCCCTTCGCGCAGGGCTTCGGTATAGGACTTAATAGAAGTCAGAGGTGTCCGCAATTCGTGGGAGACGTTGGAGACAAAATCCCGCCGTTCTTGCTCAGTCTTCTCTTGTTCGGTGACGTCAGTTAAGACACAGACAACCCCGGTAACGAAGCCGGTCTCACGGCGGATAACCGAGAATTCCCCCTTAAGGATGGAGTACTCCCCATGGTCTACCCAATCCATGAGGATTTCCCGGTCATCACCTAGCAAGTCGGTCAAGGTATATTGATCCTTGAGCCGCAAGAGGCGAATAATGGAAATCCCGATGGCGGATTGTTGGTCGATACCCAAGAGTTGCAGGGCGCGCTCATTGACCAGCAGGACATTACCGCGCCGGTCGGTCGCAATCACCCCGTCGGTCATATAACGGAGAATCCCGTCCAAACGTTGACGTTCGGATTCAATCAATTCTTGGGAGTCCTTAACCTTAACCGATAATTCATTAAGGGTCTTGGCTAGTTCACCCAACTCGTCATTACCAAAAATCTTGGCCGGGTAGTTATAAATCCCCTCCGAAATCCGCAGGGCTTGTTGACGCATGTTTTCAATGGGCAGGGTTAAACCTTGAGAGAGCACCAAGGCTAGGATAAAGCTCCCCACAATGGCAATCACAGCCGATTGGATGAAGACACTCATGACACTCTGGGTCTGTTCATAGACCCGGTTCATATTGGCCGTTACCCGGACCGCCCCTACCACCGTATTATTCGACTGACTCAAAATGGGCTTAATCGTGGTGTAGGTATGACGCTTGTTATTGACATCATACTCTGAAAACTTAGAAGAGCGTTGGCTAACCAACGCTTCCCTCACATTATTATCATTGGTCTTGGCCAGTGCTTCTGACTGGTCCAAGGCGTTATTTGACGCGATAATTCCATCCTTGGTATTGATGATTTGGATACGGGTCAAATTACTATTTGAGAAGGTGTCAATGACCTGAGTCAGACGGGCGCGTTCATCCGTCTCACTCAAGCGTTCTTCTAAGATTGGCGTCACATTGTTAACCAAGAACTCTACCTGGGTATCGATTTGATCCTGGTAGTTCTTGAGCGTACGGCTCTCGTATTGGTTAACGAAGTAGACCCCCACGAATTGGAAAGCAATCAGCAGAATAATAATGATTTGAATCGGAATTTTAAAATGGATCGATTGAAATAATCGTCTGATTCGCTTCATATGCTAGAACTTCCTATTCTTGATCTGGATTCTTCAAGAGGTAGCCGACCCCACGACGAGTCACAATATAAGTTGGGTGGCTTGGAATATCTTCAATTTTCTCCCGCAGACGACGGATGGTCACGTCGACCGTCCGCACATCCCCAAAGTAATCATAATCCCAAACAGTCTCAAGGAGATGTTCACGGGTCATGACTTGGCCAATGTGGCGGGCCAGGTAGTGGAGTAATTCGAACTCCCGGTGGGTCAGTTCAATTTCTTCCCCGTGCTTGGAGATAATGTAGGCATCTTGGTGAATGACCAGATCCCCTACTACAATCTCGTTTTTGTTGACTTCTTGTGGCTCAGGTTCCTTGACTAGATTGCGACGTAAGTTAGCCTTAACGCGGGCAATGAGTTCACGGTTAGAGAATGGCTTGGTGACATAGTCATCCGCCCCTAACTCTAAACCTAAGACCTTGTCAATCTCTGAATCTTTGGCGGTTAACATGATAACAGGCACAGCGGATTGTTTGCGAATTTCACGACAAACTTCTAAACCGTCCATCTTTGGTAACATGAGGTCTAAAATCACTAAGTCTGGTTGACTCTTCTCGAATACCTCTAATGCTTGTTCACCATCATAAGCTTTTTCAATGGCATAGCCTTCGTTTTCTAAGTTAAAAGAAATAATATCAGAGATTGGCTTTTCATCATCTACGACTAGAATCTTTTTCATATGGTTCATCCTTTCTCATGACGTTCTAGGTTCAAATGGGTGAGCCTTCCCCTTAAGGTCTCACTCCTTTATTATAGCGGGTTTTGCGGGAATATTAAAGCCCTTACGCTCAAGTTTTCTACTTATGTCAAAGCTTGCTCGGACTTGTAATCTAATAGACAAGTATTTGAAAAGAAACCTTAAACAAAAGGTAGGGCCTTTTGTTTAAGGTTTCCAAATTAAAGGCGTTCAATCATTAGAAGATAATAACTGGCATCCCGACTTCCACTAATTGGTAAACTTCTGCCATGGTACCTGGTGGCGTGTTGATACAGCCTAAAGAACCATTAGACAGGTAGGCTTCGCCCCCGAAGGAAGCTTGCCAGTTGGCATCGTGAATCCCTTGGCCAGTGTCATCAAATGGAATCCAGTAATCAACCGGTTGTTGATATTCCTTCTGAGTATGTGGGTTGTAACCCTTGAGGGTTGAAGGAGACTCCTTATTCCAAGAAGCGTAGGCCCCGGGGATAGTGGTCGTACCAGGGCGACCGGTTACGACTGGTGTTTCCAGTACCTTCTTACCATCCTTGTAAATAAACATCATTTGGTGGGCAATGTCGACTTCGACATAGCTTGGACCGATATCATTTTCCTTGTCGGCATAACCCGTCCCAACAACCGTTGGTTCACGCTTGATGGTACCACCCTTGTTAAGGTCCGCCACAATCTTCTCTGCTTCTGTCTCGGAGTCAATGGACCAACCTAAGGTCCCTGGTTGTACATCGACAACCCCAGATAAGGTTGAAGCAAATTTACGCGTTTTATTGATGGTCGCGTATTTGGTGTTGAGTTCCTTGACATAGTCTTGGACCTTGCTTTGGTCTACTACCAAGTTATTAGACTCATCGAATTGAATCCAGTCATTGATTTTATCTTTAGGAACGACCTCTTCCTTACCTGAGATAGTCAAGGTAATTTTGGTATCCGCTACCTTGTTAATTTGATCCATAACTTGGGTAATCTTAGGATCGTCACTCTTGATTTTTGGCTCTTGGTAGGCCGAATTGATTTCAACCGAGGTGTTACCTGACTGTACTTGAGAGACAATCAGCTCCTTGACCTTAGCTACGTCTAACTGGTTACCGGATTTTTCAGGGGTGACGTGGTAACCTTGTCCGTTAGAATACTCGATCTTAGCATCTTCAGCCGCTGTCCGGTTTTGGTTGTTCAAGCCAAAGCCATCCAGAGTCTTGCTAAGGTTTTCGTCGTTAAAAGCCACATGATTGAGCAAGACATTCTTATATTCGGTGGTATTGAAGAAGCTACCTACCCAACCGGTTGGGTCTTGTGAATTATAAGCTGATTCCAAAGCCTTGTTGGCATCTACTTGGACACCTGCTTGTTCTAAGGTAAAGCGACCTACTTCTTTGCCGTTCTCAAGAATGGTCACTTCCTTCTGGTTAAGGTCTTTGCCAATCTTATCCTCCGCTTCCGCTAAGGTTAAGTTGGAAATATCCAAGGAGCCAAATTTAGTATTGGCTTGGAATTTCTGGGCGTAGAAGCCTACACCGGCACTATAGCCCAAACCAGCTAACAGTAAAACTGTTGTCGAGCCAATGATTAATCCTTTTTTCATGTTTTCTCGTCCTCACTTTTTCTCTTATTCAAATACAGATTTTAGCATCGAATTGTGAATTTTCTTTGACCCTTCCATTAATTATTCTATATGATTT
>CAUUNL010000067.1:0-7903 GCA_963546405.1 Abiotrophia defectiva
AGATCGTGGCTACTTCCGATTCCATGAGAAACTCAAAGCCTTAGGTGCTAATATTGACCGGGTTAATAGTGCTCAAGTA
The DNA here is from genome assembly GCA_963546405.1 of Abiotrophia defectiva. GTDB lineage: Bacteria > Bacillota > Bacilli > Lactobacillales > Aerococcaceae > Abiotrophia > Abiotrophia defectiva_A. The sequence goes on from CAUUNL010000067.1 coordinate 80, forward strand.
GCAACGCCACAAAAGACTACGACTCTTGCATAGAGGGGGGTCTTAAATGGCTAAAAACGTCGGAATAGACTTAGGAACAACAAATGTTTTAGTGAATTTATACGGTAAAGGGATTATCCTGAATGAGCCTTCTGTCGTAGCCATTGATACACGCAGCCAAGAAGTCATTGCTATTGGCCATGAAGCCTATGAAATGATGGGCCGGACACCTGAATCCATTCAGGTTATTCAACCTCTAAAGGGTGGCGTCATTGCTGATTTTGATATCGCAGAAGCCATGCTTATGCTCTTTATGCAACGTTTGAATCTAACCTCTTGGTTTGCTAAACCCAATGTTTTAATTTGTGCCCCATCAAAGGTAAGCGAGATTGAACGCCTAGCCTTAATTGAAACTGTCGAACGTGCAGGTGGAGGGCGTATCTACTTAGAGGAAGAACCAAAGGTAGCCGGTGTAGGTGCTGGTATTGACCCACTGAGCTCATCGGGTAGTATGGTTATTGATATTGGCGGTGGAACGAGTGATTTTGCAGTCATTTCCGCTGGCGAGGTAATTGCCAGTGAGTCCATTAAATTAGCTGGCGATGACTTAGATCTAGCCATCATTCAATATCTCAAAGACAATTTCCACATTCTGGTTGGTGAACGTTCAGCCGAAAGCCTGAAGAAGGCGGTTGCGTCTGCTGTTCTCTTACCGGAGGAAGAAGTAGAAACTTATGATGTAAAGGGTCGCGACCTCTTGACCGGCTTGCCTAAGTCAGTGAATGTCGACTCTAATATGATTTGTCAGGCTATTCGTCCAATCTTAATTGAGATTGGCCGAGTCGCTAAGCGAGTCTTAGAAACAATCCCGCCTGAGATGGCCGCTGATGTCATGGAGAAGGGTATTCTCCTTACAGGTGGTGGTGCTTTAATCTATCACATGGATACCTTCTTAACTGATTTTCTCAAGGTGAGTGTCCTAAAGGCGGAACAACCCATGAACTGTGTGGCGATCGGGTCAGGCTTGATGCTAGATTTGATTCTCTCAGGTAAATTAGAACGTACCAACCCGACATGGCGACAAAGACTGAAGCGTCGACTTCAGCGTATCAAACGTCGTATCTTAGGGTAGAAAGGAGTCCTTATGGCAGAAAAACTTATGAAAAAATCCGTCTGGGCCACTGTTGGCAAGACTTTATTACGGGTCATTATGTACCTGCTCTTACTTTTCTTGTTTTTTGTCATCGGGCTAATTATTGGCTATGCCATAATTGGCAAGGGCAACTTCTGGGAAGTGCTAAGCCAAGATACTTGGCGTCATATTATTGATTTAGTCATGAAATAAGACAGTCGTCCACTCCTTGGGAGTGGGCGTTTTTGTATAAGTGAGCCAAGTAGTGTTTCCCTATAGATGCCTATGTAGGGGGATAGGCAAGGATGGTATTACATGCTATAATAAGGGGAATGAGGAGGTGAAGTTATGTATCCATTTGATTGGCGGGAATTGTTATTATATCTATTGCCAGTTATTTATGTTTTTTTGTTTGATCGTTTTTTCCGTCAAGCAATGTCCTCCTTTTCTTTTTACAAGTTTTCTCTAGCTGAAATGCTCCTCCCCATGTGGTGGGTCCTGATTCATGGCTTCAGTAGTTTTATTTTTGGATTCAGTCTAGGGCTCTTAACTCTCTATCTGACCTTGATTATTCTAGTAGTCCACCTCTACGACTACATTCGCCGGATTGAAGTTTTTAGTTACCGACGCTACCTTCACCAGGCTAGTCGAGTCGTCTTCTTATCCTTTTCTAGCATGCTATTAGGGCTCATGCTCCTTCGCATTGCTAGCTTGTGGATCCTTTAGGGAAAATCCCCCACTTTTCTACCACTCCCACCCACCTGGTAAAAACTTGATATAATAAGCTTTTTAAGCGCCGCTAGTTTTCTAGCGGGCTTTTTTTTATGAAATTTGCAAGAAGGAGTGGTGAAAAGTGGTGGAATGTGGTAGAATATGGGTAAGCTATCATGGGAGGTGTATGCAATCGTGTTAATTGGAGAATTTCAACATAATATTGATGCCAAAGGGCGATTGACTATGCCTGCTAAATTTAGGCCTGAATTAGGTGGCCAATTCGTGGTGACCCGGGGCTTGGATGGCTGCTTGTTCGGATACCCTATGGAAAATTGGGTCCTTCAAGAAGAAAAATTAAAGAAACTCAACCTTATGAAAAAAGATGCTCGGCAATTCGCCCGCTTCTTCTACTCAGCTGCCACTGAAGTAGAAATTGACAAGCAAGGTCGGATTAACTTGCCACAGACGCTTCTTGACTACGCTAAGATTGATAAGGAATGCCGTGTCATTGGTGTTTCTGATCGCATCGAAATTTGGAGCAGCGAACGTTGGGATGAATTTGTCGGTGACGCCGAAGAAAATTATGAAGCAATTGCTGAAGGTATGATGGATTTTGACCTGTGATGGAGTGAAGACAATGGAATTTAAACATGAGACGGTGCTTTTGCATGAAACCGTTGATGGTTTGGATATCAAGCCAAACGGCGTCTATGTTGATTGCACCTTAGGGGGCGCTGGTCATGCCCAGTATTTACTGGGCAAACTAGGACCTCAAGGGCATCTCTATGCCTTCGACCAGGATATGACGGCCATTAACAATGCCAAACTTAAATTGGCTGACTATGTTGAAAAAGGCCAAGTCACCTTTATTCACCAAAATTTCCGTCATTTGAAGCAGGCTTTAGAAGAACTTGGGATTGACCAAGTGGACGGAATTTACTATGACCTAGGAGTGTCTTCACCGCAACTTGATGTGGCCGAGCGTGGCTTTAGTTATGGTCAAGAAGCCCGTCTAGATATGCGGATGAACCAAGAGCAGGCTTTAAGTGCCTATGAGGTTGTCAATGACTGGCCTTATGAAGACTTGGTGCATATTCTCTATCGTTATGGGGAAGAGAAGTTTGCTAAGCGTATTGCACGTGCTATTGAAGAAAGACGTGCTCAGCGACCTATCGAAACAACGACTGAATTAGCAGAAATTGTCAAAATGGCCATTCCTGCTGCTACCCGTCGTACGGGTGGGCATCCAGCAAAACGTAGTTTCCAGGCCATTCGAATTGCTGTCAACGATGAGCTGGGGGCGGTCGAAGATTCACTGGAGCAGGCACTAACCCTTTTGAAACCAGAGGGACGTATTAGCGTCATCACCTTCCATTCCTTGGAAGATCGGTTAGTTAAGCAATTATTCAAAGAAGTAAGTCAAGGGCCAGAAGTGCCTCGTGGCTTACCCGTTTTGCCTGGCCAGATGCAGGCGCCTTTTGCCTTGGTTAATCGCAAACCGATTGTAGCCAGCCCAGAAGAATTAGAGGCTAACAATCGTTCGCGGAGCGCAAAGTTGCGCATCCTCCGCAAGAATTCATAGAAAAAAGCAGGAATTAGAGAAAGAAAGAAGGGATACCATTGGCTGAAACTGTAACAAGCGAACAATACTTTAAGCGCAGTTCCCAGGCTCGTTACCGCCAAGTGGCAAACCCAGAGCCGCCTTTAGTGACCAGTGCGGCAATTGATGACAGCCCAGCGTTAGGGGCGCCTGATTTAGTCAGTCGTCCTAGAGTGGGTAGTCAAACTAAAAACAGAGTGGGTTCTTTGAGACTCAGTCGTTATGAGGTTTTCTTGCTCATGCTTACTTTTTTGGTTGTGGTAGGTAGTGTCTTTGTTAATCTCATGATGCAGTCCAAGACTCAATCTATTCAACGTTCTAGCCAAGAGATGATGCAACAAACCTTAGAGTTACAGAAACAGACAGATGTCATGCGTGATCAAATGACGGAACAATATAAATACGATAACATTAAACAAGCGGCTGAAAAGCAAGGAATGAAGGTCCGCCAAGATAGTGTGAAGGATTTGACCAAGCCATGAGTCAACCAAATAATCAAATGATTCAACGTAATCTCAGATTCTTGGCAATCCTCCTTGCTGGATTAGCAAGTATCGCGATTTTCCGTTTCGCCCAAATTAGCCTTTTCAAAACAAGTAATGGGCAGGATTTAACTGCCTACCATGAAACAGGGACCAAGAGAAGTAGTATTACCGAGGCAAGGCGGGGGAGTATCTTTGACCAACAAGGGAACCCTATTGCGATGGATACTACTTCTTATTCTCTTTTTGCGGTGCTTCGCAGCGATTGGGGCGACACTAACCTTGTCAAAGACCCTGATGTGACCGCCAAAGCTTTGGCTAAGCATTTGGGCTTAGATCGCGATATGATTTTAGCTCAACTGACTCAAAACAATGTCTACCAAGTAGAGTTTGGGAACGCAGGACAACATTTGTCATCTGAAACTAAAAAGGCCATTGAAGCTGAAAATCTACCGGGTTTAGTTTTTGTCAGTGAAACAACACGTAAATATGTTAATGATGTCTATGCATCCCACCTGATTGGCTATGCAACGGCAGCGGCTAAGGAAGAAGATCAACCTTTAAGTGCTCAAGTCCTAGAGGGTAAACTGGGGCTAGAAGCTGCCTATAATGTCAGTCTTAGCGGTCAAGATGGCAACCAGTCGTCGACTCGTCAATTAATTGGCAAGGATTTACATCTAACCTTAGACTCACGTCTACAAAACAAATTGGAAGAATTAATGACCCAATACCAAATGACTTACCAACCGGAAGCTTTGCAAGCCTATCTGGTGGAAGCCAAAACTGGTAAGCTAGTAGCGGCTTCGCAACGCCCAAGTTTTAATCTCAATAGTCGTGAAGGGATTGAGGCAGAATGGAAGAACTTGATGGTGGAAGAAGCCTATGAACCAGGTTCAACTATTAAGATTCTGACTATGTCCGTGGCCTATGACCGTCAACTCTATAAACCAGGTGAACTCTATCAATCAGGCTCTATCCAAGTCTACGACCAAGTGGTTAAGGACTATAACAAAGTAGGTTGGGGGCAGATTAGTTTTGAAGAAGGCTTGGCACGTTCTAGTAACGTGGCCATGGTTAATCTGGTTAACCGCATGGGAGACCAAGAGTGGGTCAAAAAGTTAGGCGACTTTGGCTTCGGTAAGGGAACTGACTTCGGTCTTGAAAATGAAACAACCGGTAACTTCCAATTTGACAACCCGGTTTCACGAATTATGAGTGGCTTTGGCCAAGGATTCTCCGCTACGCCTATCCAACTCTTACAAGCCTATAGTAGTATAGGGAATCAGGGCCAAATGCTGAAAGTCCAAGTGGTTCAAGGATTGGATTCAGCAGGTGAATTCCAATCCCGTATCTTAGGGAAGCCAATCTCTAAGGAAGCAGCTAATCATGTCCTCCAACTTATGGTGGACACGGTTGAGAAGCCCTATGGGACCGCAGTCTCCTTCCGTAACCCATATGTAAAAGTTGCGGCTAAGACAGGGACCGCCCAAATCGCAGATCCTAATGGTTCAGGCTATCTAACGGGAGCAAATGACTACTACCACTCAGTGGTAACTTTCTTCCCGGCAGATAATCCTAAATACATGCTCTATATGGCCATGAAGCGGCCGCAACAAGATCACGGGCTTCTTGGATCGCAGATTTTAGGTAAACTCTTTAATGACTATATCGAATATATTATGGTGAAACCATAAGAAGAAAGAAGGACATAGGATGCAAGTAGAAGACTTACTAAGAGCAGTTCCTAGTGGTCAATTGTATGGCCCAGAAATCAAAGGGGAAATCACGCAACTAGTTAACGATACACGTAACTTAGTGCCTGGTTGTGCCTTTGTTGCTATAAAGGGCCTACAATTTGACGGTCACACTGCTGTGGATCAAGTAGCAGCAGCTGGGGCTAAACTTATGGTGGTAGAAAACCTGCCTGAAAATTGGCAAGACTACCCATTAAGCTTTTTCTTGGTTCCTTCAACTTTCCGAGCACAAGCTTTATTAGCCAATCAATTTTTCGGCCGACCTACTGAACAATTGAATGTGGTGGCTGTCACGGGCACCAATGGTAAAACAACCATTTCTAGCCTAATCAGTGATTTGCTCATGCGATTAGGGCATAAGACAGGTCTAATTGGGACCTTACATTATAAGGTCGACCAGACCTACTATCCGTCTATCAACACAACGCCAAATGCCTTAGCCCTCCAGCAATTATTTGCTGAGATGGTATCAGTAGGCTGTCAGGATGCCCTAATCGAGGCTTCGTCTCATGCTTTAGCCTTGGGGCGTCTTTGGGCAACAGATATTGACTGTGCCATCTTCACCAACTTAACTCGGGAGCACTTGGATTTCCATAAAACCATGGAAGGCTATGCCTATGCTAAGTCCTTGCTTTTTGCCCAACTAGGGCAAAAGTTTGCAGGTGAGGGGCCAAGGCTTGCTATCATCAATGCAGATGATCCTTATGCTTCCATTATGATGCAAGCAACTTCAGCAGATGTTTTGACTTATAGTCTTGAAGATACTAAAGCCAGTGCCTATGCTGACCAACTAGCGGTACAGGATGGTAACCAAACCTTCAGACTGCATTACCGCAATCAGACCTATCAAGTTGTGAGCCCTATGCTTGGCGCCTACAACGTAGCTAACTTTATGGCGGCCTTTCTTTGCTTGGTAGACTATTATCAGGTTCAACCTCAAACAGTAGTTGATCTAATGCTCAGCTTTGGTGGGGTTGAGGGCCGGATGCAAAGACTGGATTTAGGACAAGAATTCCAAGTGGTAGTGGACTTTGCTCACACGCCAGATGCCATCGAACGTGTGCTTCAAGAGTTAAAGGCTCAGGAGCCTAAACGCCTAGTTACCATTATTGGACACAGTGGCGGTAATCGCGATAGTGGGGCGCGCCCTGAAATTGGGGACAAGGTCTTCGAATATTCGGATTGGGTGATTTTCACGGCTGATAATCCACGACATGAACCTGTGGCGAAAATTTGCACAGAATTAATTGGAAATCACGATGAAGTGCCTTATAAGGTCATTGAAGATCGCAAGGAAGCCATTGACTATGTGATTTCTCAGGCGCAAGCAGGGGATTTACTAATCTTTGCTGGCAAGGGCAGCGAGCCCTACCAGATTATTGGCGATGACAAGTTGCCTTATGATGAAGTGACTGAAATCGAGGCGGCAGTGTCCCGCCACTTTGGCTAAGAATGTCGGATAAACTAGTAAGCAGAGAGGAAGAGAGAGATGGAATTACTATTGCCAATGGCCGTGAGTTTTGCAATCACGGTAATCATTATGCCGTTCTTTATCGGCTACTTTAACTATCGAAAGATTGGACAGACAACCCGTGAAGAAGGCCCTAAGTGGCATGAAGTCAAGACAGGGACACCTACCATGGGTGGGACGGTCTTTATCATGGCCATTTTAGTAACACTTCTAGGAGCTGCTGCACTCTTGCGACTCTTAGACGGTGGTGTCTGGATGCTCCTATTAACTTTCTTGTTATTCGGCGGGATTGGCTTTATCGATGACTTTATCAGTATTTTCCGCCATCAAAATGAAGGCTTAACACCGCGCCAAAAATTTTTAACCCAATTGATTTTTTCTGGCATTATCGTTCTAATTGGCCTTTTGAACAAGGTGGAATTAGCCTTCAACCTAGGCCCAATTCTTATCAGTAATGCTGTTGTGATTGGTATTTTCGCCTTTATCTGGATTACAGGTTTCTCCAACGCTGTCAACTTAACAGATGGTTTGGATGGTTTAGCAACAGGCTTAAATATTTTTGCTTATGGTGTTTATGGGGCCATGGCACTTAAGAGCAAGCAAACCTCCTTAGCTTTGATTTGTTTGGTGGTAGTACGTGCATTAATTGGCTTTTTATATTAAAATAAAAATCAGGACAAGATTTTCATCGG
>CAUUNL010000068.1:0-7845 GCA_963546405.1 Abiotrophia defectiva
GTACAATATTATTTTTAATGTAATACTGACTCTGTCAAATATTATTTTCCCCTTGGTTACCTTTCCCTATGTGTCTCGAATCTTAAACCCTAGTGGAATGGGAGTTGTAAATTTCTATTCATCAATAGGTAATTATGCAATATTAATCGCGACTTTAGGAATTTCTACATATGGAATTAGAGTGGTTGCGTCTGTTAGAGAAGACAAGTCGAAGTTAACCAAAGTTGTACAAGAATTAACATTGATAAACGTGCTTATGGCTATATTAGTCGCTAGTTTATTATTAGTTTCAGTACTATTTGTTGATAAGTTTCAAGGTGAAATAGGACTTGTGCTCATAACGGCTATTTCAATAGTTACATCCGCATTTTCTTTAAACTGGCTGTATAGTGGGTTAGAGCAGTATGATTATATTACGAAGCGCTCAATTCTGTTCAAAGTTATTTCTTTGGTATTGATTTTTATACTAGTGAGAAAACCGAGTGACTATATTCTATATGCGGGGATAACCTTGTTTTCATCACTAGGCTCTAATATATTGAATGTTTTTTATAGTCGCAAGTTTATTTCTTTTGTTCCTACGAAGGGGCTAACATTTAGACCACACATCAAGCCGATGCTCTATTTGTTTGCTTCAATGCTTGCTGTCAATGTATATACGAATCTAGATGCAGTAATGTTAGGGTTCATAAGTGGGGATGTTGCAGTAGGACTTTACTCAGTAGCATCAAAAATGAAGTGGTTATTGCTGATGTTGATTACTTCAGCTAGTGCTGTACTTTTACCGCGCTTAACTTATCATTTAAGCAAGAAAGAGTCGCACCAATTTAACAAGATTTTGAGTGAGTCTTCAGCCCTTATTTTGCTAATAGCAGTCCCTTTATCCGTTTATTTTATATTTATGGCGAGAGATAGTGTGCTTTTACTGGGCGGCGATAACTATGTTGATGCCACTACATGTATGCAAATACTAATGCCGATACTCATTATTTCGGGGTTCTCTAATATTACAGGGAATCAAATTCTAATCCCGCATAATAAGGATAAGTTATTTATGATAGCAGTTAGCGTAGGTGCTTGTGTAAATCTAATACTCAATGCCCTTCTAATGCCACCATATGGTATAGTTGGAGCGGCTATTGCTACACTAGTTGCTGAGGCTACTCAGATGGCAATCCAATACTATTATTCTAAGGAATATCTAAGAGGACAAATCTCATATGTTGTTATCCGAAATATTGTTTTATCGGTGGTCAGTGCCTCAGCAACTATGTGTTTAATCATAGGAACGTTGCATTTTGCTCCACTTGTTAACTTAGTACTTAGTGCTAGCCTGTTCTTTGGCGTGTACTTGGCTGTTTTAATAGTTTTGCGAGAAGAGAACATTCTAAGATTTTTAAAGAAAGCTAAAGTGTAGGTTGTTATTGACAACTAATCTGAGTAGGAGGAGGACTCAAATGAAAGGAATTATTCTAGCAGGGGGAAGTGGCACTCGACTATACCCGCTCACTAAAACTGTTTCAAAGCAGTTAATGCCTATCTATGACAAACCTATGATTTACTATCCTATGTCAATCTTAATGCTAGCTGGGATTCGTGAGATTTTAATTATTTCAACACCTACTGACACTGAGCGATTTGAACAATTATTTGGAGATGGGAGTGACTTAGGTTTATCTATCCAATATAAAGTCCAACCAAGTCCGGATGGATTAGCGCAGGCCTTCTTGATTGGTGAAGACTTCATTGGTGATGATTCAGTCTGCCTGATTCTGGGAGATAACATCTATTATGGTGGCGGTTTATCTAAGATGTTGCAACGTGCGGCTAAACGCGAGCAAGGTGCCACAGTTTTTGGTTACCATGTCAACGACCCTGAGCGCTTTGGCGTTGTAGAATTTGATCGAGACATGCGAGTTATTTCAATTGAGGAAAAACCACAAGTTCCTAAGTCACACTATGCGGTGACGGGGTTATATTTCTATGATAATCAGGTAGTTGATATTGCTAAGAATATTCAGCCATCTGCGCGTGGTGAACTAGAAATTACCGATGTCAATAAGGCTTATTTAACTAAAGGGCAACTAAATGTAGAGTTACTTGGCCGTGGCTATGCTTGGTTGGATACAGGGACTCATGAATCCCTACTGGAGGCTAGCACTTTCATTGAAACTATCGAAAAACGGCAGAATTTAAAAGTAGCCTGTTTAGAGGAAATTGCTTATCGTATGGGTTATATTAGCCGTGAGCAATTGATAGAGCTCGCCCAGCCATTGAAGAAGAATAGCTATGGGCAGTATCTGTTGCGTATTGCTCAAGAAAAAATGTAAGGAGAGAGCCAATGTTAGTAAGAGAGGCAAAATTAGCAGATGTGAAAATTATCGAGCCAGATGTGTATGGAGATCATCGGGGATTTTTCATGGAGAGTTATTCTCAAACTAAATTCAATGAATTGGGTATTCATCATGAATTCGTCCAAGATAATCACTCCTTGTCCGCTCAGGCAGGTGTTGTGAGAGGATTACACTTCCAAAAGGGGCAAGCTGCACAGACCAAGCTAATTCGAGTTGTGACTGGGGCAGTTCTAGATGTCATAGTGGACTTACGCAAGGGAAGCCCAACATACGGTCAATGGGAAAGCTTTGTTCTATCTGAACATAATCACCGACAGTTATTGGTACCTAGAGGCTTCGCGCATGGATTTGCGACCTTAACGCCTAATGTTAACTTCCTATATAAGTGTGATAACTATTATCAGGCAGATGCGGATGCAGGTATTGCTTTTGATGATCCTGAACTAGGGATTGATTGGCAAATGGATTTGAGTCAGGCTATTACATCTGAAAAGGATGCTAAACATCCAACGTTTAAAGAATTCGAAAAGCTGAATGATTTTGTCTATGGAGAAATCTAAAAGTTGCGTTTAATTGGGGGATTATCCGAATTAGTCTCTGGACATTGGAATAGCCAACAACTCAGAAGAACATAGTCAGAAATCTACTAGTGGAGGTATATATGCAACACATTATAGTAACGGGTGGTGCCGGATTTATTGGCTCAAATTTTGTGCATTACGTGATTAATCACCATCCAGATGTTAAAGTAACGGTACTTGATAAGCTAACTTACGCAGGTAATCGGGCCAATTTGGCAGGACTTCCAGAAAATCGCTGTAAATTGGTAGTGGGAGATATTGCGGATGCGGAGTTAGTAGATAAATTAGTAAAAGATGCAGATGCAGTCGTTCATTATGCAGCAGAGTCGCATAATGACAACTCATTAAAGGATCCCTACCCTTTTGTACATACTAACCTTATAGGGACTTATACTTTACTTGAAGCTTGTCGCAAATATGATGTTCGTTTTCATCACGTTTCAACCGATGAAGTCTATGGAGATTTACCTCTTAGAGAAGATCTCCCGGGTCACGGTGAGGGGGAAGGCGAAAAGTTTACAGATAAAACACCTTACAATCCTTCAAGTCCGTATTCTTCTACTAAAGCGGGATCTGATTTGTTGGTTAAGGCTTGGGTGCGCTCCTTTGGCCTGAAAGCAACCTTATCTAATTGCTCCAATAACTATGGGCCATATCAGCATATTGAGAAATTTATTCCTCGACAGATTACCAATGTCTTAAGTGGGATTAAGCCAAAACTTTATGGTCAAGGTAAGAATGTCCGTGACTGGATTCATACAGAAGATCACTCCTCTGCAGTGTGGACGATTCTAACTAAAGGTAAGATAGGGGAGACCTACTTAATCGGAGCTGACGGAGAAGAAGACAATAAGACAGTGATTGAACTTATCTTGGAATTGATGGGACAACCTAAAGACGCGTACGAGCATGTCAATGACCGAGCAGGCCATGATTTGCGGTATGCTATTGACGCAAGTAAATTGAGAGATGAATTAGGCTGGACGCCTCAATTCACTGATTTCCGAGCCGGGTTAGAAGATACTATTTCATGGTATCGAGAGAATCAAGACTGGTGGCAAGGACAGAAAGAAGAAGTTGAAGCGAACTATGCCAAAAATGGGCAGTAAGGGGTAGAAACAATGTACTTAATCACAGGTGCAAATGGTCAGCTAGGAACAGAATTATGTTATTTGCTGGATGATATGGAGCTGAAATATGAGGCTACGACGCTAGATAACTTGGATATTACTGATCAACAACAAGTTTTTGAGACACTACGTCGAGTACAACCTAGCCATATTATTCATTGTGCAGCCTATACTGCTGTGGATAAAGCAGAAGATGAAGGTCGAGATTTAAATTATAAGGTTAATGTCGATGGAACTCGCTATTTAGCCGCTGCAGCTAAGGAATTGGGGATTCCGTTAGTTTACATCAGTACGGACTATGTGTTTGACGGTAATTTTACTGACGGCGAGTACTTGGTGGACTCAGATACTAACCCCATGAATGAATACGGTAAAGCTAAGTTACAAGGCGAAGAAGTTGTTCGAGACTTGCTCTCGGATTACTACATTATCCGAACTTCATGGGTTTTCGGGAAATATGGGCATAATTTTGTTTACACCATGAGACGCCTAGCTAAGGAACGCACGCAGCTAACAATTGTTAATGATCAGTATGGCCGACCAACTTGGACTCGGACACTGGCAGAGTTTGTGGTTTTCCTACTTCAAAATCAATCGCCATATGGCATCTACCATTTATCCAATGATGATGCTTGTACTTGGTATGAATTTGCTAGAGAAATTTTGAAAGACACGGATGTTGAGGTATTGCCGGTGACTTCGGCAGAATTTCCGCAAAAAGCCTATCGTCCTAAACATTCCGTTATGAGTTTGGAAAAGGCCAAGCGATTAGGTTTCACTATACCTACTTGGCGTGATGCCCTACAACAATTCTTGTCTTCCTTAAATGATTAATTTTAAAGCTTAAAAACAGGGAACTCTCTCTGTTTTTGGTTCTGATTTATCTGGCTATTCTCTGGTTCAGCCGCGAGCAGTTCGTCAGCTATCTAGGCCAGCTGGCCCTAGGCTTCTTAAAAAGACGCAAGGCTTAATTAAGTGCTCTTATCTATTAGTGTCTACACTAATAGATAGGGTAGAAATCAGCCAAAATACGTGCTCTCTTATAAACAAATTTCAAAAATCCCTCGTGGCTATGGTTAGTCGCGAGGGATTTTTTTAAATAGGCCAGAGCTATGACTTCTGTCACCATGTGATGACATTCAATAACACTGGCTTAACTATAAGATGAAAGTTCATTTTTTTTGGTGACAATTGGGCAAAAATCTATTGCTTTTTGAATGGCTTACTTGTATGATAGACAAGGATTTACAAGCCACAAATGTGTATTTTTTTAGGAGGAATCACCAAAAATGAAGAAACATGGTTTAGCGGCCTTAGTGGGCCTTGCCCTAGGTTCTGTCATGATTTTGGATCAGGTGCATGCTGAATCAGTCAGTCCAGTAGCACCTGCCAGTCATGAAGTGCAGGACCCTCTACAAGAATCGGCCCCAGCAGTGGCCCCCGCTGCAACAGGCCAAGAAGTAGCGCAAGAGGCGTCTGCTGCTCAAAGTCAGGCATCTAGCGCTGATCAAGCCACTTCTGATATGTCGTCAGCCAATCAGTCGGAGGAAGGATCCGGTGAGTCGGCTTCAGCTAGCCATGCAGAGCCGGCGACCTTGCCTGCGGTTCCTGCCCTGGATTTAGCGCCTAAGGCTAACAGCCAGCCGCCAGTTAAGCCGGTTGACCAAGGCATCTCGACTTCTTTCTACCAGTTTTCCGAATCAGCCGGGCGCGGGACCTTCCTCGCTCATATTTCCTATGGGGATTACGATGAGGCTGGCTACCGTAAGGTGGCCCCTAAGAGCCAGATTAGTGCGCAACTCCAGTCCGCCACTGGCCAAGGCCATGTGCCTCTAGAAGTTAAGGCAACCCAGAACCCGCGTCTCTTCGAGCTCAGCTTCGATTCTAAAGCCCTCGCGACCGACATGGCCTACCGTGTTATGATTAAGGTAGCTGATAATCAGGAGCAACTCTGGTATGGCGATCGCCAGTATAAGCAGGCAGTGGCCGGCTTAGAACTCAATGCCCAAGGCGCACGCGTCAGCCTACGTAAGGTAGCCCCAGTGCAAAAGGGGATTTCCACTTCTTTCTATGAGTTTTCGGCGACTGACACGGTAGGGACCATTCTGGCTCATATTGCCTATGGGACCTATGATGCGACGGGTTACCGCGAGGTGGCGCCACAAGCTGTCATCAAGGCTCGCCTAGAAGCCACCAAGGGTCAGCATCAAGTAGACCTGCGGGTGCGGGCTAGCCAAAATCCACGACTCTTCAACCTAGACTTTGACCGGGCGGCGCTTAAGGCCGACCAGACTTACCGGGTGCTGATTAGTGTGGACAATAAGGAAGAAGCCCTCTGGGCAGGCGATAACAGCTACAAGCAAGAGTCAGGGGACTTGACCGCCATGGTAGCTAAGCAACGCTTCCTAGTTAAGAAGGCGGCTCCTGCTAAGCCAGTTGACAAGGGGATTTCGACTTCTTTCTATGACTTCTCTGTAGTAGACGGGGTAGCTAAGATTTTGGCTCACTTGTCTTACGGAACTTATGATGCGACCGGCTATCGAGAAGCGGCGCCAGCTAAGGAAGTGAGTGCCCAAGTCCTATCTCAGGATGGCCGTCATAAAGTCAATGTCCAAGTGAAAGCCACTCAAAACCCGCGTCTCTTCGAACTCTTCTTCGACTCTAGCCAAATCCGTAAGGGACAAGTCTATCAAGTAGTAGGTGGCGTAGGCAATGCCAGCGAAGTTATCTGGCATGGTGACCGTAGCCTCAGCCAACAAGGGAGCAACCTCTTGCTGACCGCGCCAGGTGGTCGTTTGCAGCTGCAATACCAAGAGCGTCTAGTTAACCACGAAGTCAAGGTTCGCGGCATCGGTACGACGCTTCAGGTCCTAGATGCCAATGGCAAACGCCAGACCGTGCCGGTTAAGGACTACTTCGGTCAACGTTTCGGTGTGGCGAGTCTACCAGGTTCTAAGAACGCTGAAGTGGCTTTGATTCGCAATAACAAGGTCTTCGCTTATGCTAAACGCGCTGACTTGGTGGAAGTGCCAATGGGCAAGCGGACCGTCTACATCGACGCAGGGCACGGTGGCGCCGAGACCGGGGCGGTGGCCTTTGGACGTGCCGAAAAGGACATGAACTTAGACATTACCCGGCCACTGGCTGACCGACTGCGCCGTCTGGGCTATGAAGTTTATGAGTCGCGCGTGGATGACAAGGAAATTCCACTAGGCCAACGTGAGCTTGAGCCTAACCGACTTATGCCGGATATCTTCGTCAGCGTTCACCACAACGCTATGCCGGCGGCTCTGTCAGGTAAGGTGCAGGGTATTCTGTCCCTCTTCCACGATCACAGCATTGAGGAAGAAGGCTTCATGTCCATGCCTTATCACCCAGAAAGCAAGATTACAGAAGGTAAGCGTCTGGCTCAACTTCTGCAACGCGAAATGGTTAAGATGACAGGCGGCCGTGACCAAGGGGCACGTCCTCAGAACCTGCATGTGACTCGTAAGACGGACATGCCAGCTGTTTTGGTGGAGCTAGGCTTCATGGATAACGCCGAGGAGTTCAAGAAACTTAATCAACCTGCCTACCAGGACAAGCTCATTAAGGGTCTGGTTCAAGGCATTCAGGCTTACTTCGGTAAGGCTTAAGAATAGATGATAACGGTAGAAGCCAAGGCTTCTGCCGTTTTTTGCTTTTTGCGGGCGAAGGACGAAAATGCAAGTAAATTTTCTAATATTTTTAGGGGAATGGCTTGACGGGGTTGAGCGGGCAGATGTAAAATATGTAATATAA
>CAUUNL010000069.1:0-7833 GCA_963546405.1 Abiotrophia defectiva
TATATCATATATGATATAATGGGATTTTGCTTTAGATATGAGATTGGAATTGCTTAATACGCGCCAGTAACTGATTATTGCCATTAAATTTAGCAAAGGCCAAAGCGTCTGCGCTATATGCCTTGATTTGTTCCACCTCTAAGCCCTGAGCTTCTGCATTCTGGGCAAGTCGGAAGTAGAGACGATCAACATAATGGGATACCGCAGCTTGGCTAGAAAGCCTAATCCCATGCAGCAAGAGGCGGTCAGACTGGTCATATTCCTGGGCTGTCGCATAGAAATTAGCTGAATGCAAAACAATATTAAGTACACGCCATAATTCCTGGCTATTGGCCGGCTCATAATCAAGCAACCCGTCTTGAGCTTTCTCAAAGTAGTGATGAGCCCGTTCAGATTCTCCCGCATTAGCATAGGCTAGCCCTAAGCCAGCTGCAGCTAAAGAACTATAAAGTGGCTCGAAATCGGTATGTAAATCGGTCATTAGTTGATTTAAGTAGAAGAAACTATCATTGATTGAAGCCTTGGCCAAGGCAGCCAAAAAGCCCTTAAGGTAAAGGTAGCGTTTCTTAAGCGAAAGGGGACTGACTTGCTTGGCATCCACAGCAGCTAATTCCTGACTGGCCAACTTATAATCAGCTCTTACAAAGGCATTTTCAGCCGCTTCAATATGTTGATATAGTTCAGTCGATTGGACATCTTGACGTGGGAAGAGCTCGCCTAAACTCATATCTAATCGCTGACACAAGTCTAGTAAAATTTTAACAGAAGGGACTTGTCCTTGATTCTCAAAACGACTCAGGGTGGCTTGGGTACAAATGCCTTGGCACAATTCAGACTGAGAAATACCTAATGACTTGCGCCGTTGAATAAATAACTGAATATCCATAGAGGAAACCTCCTAAATATTGCGCTTATAAGTGACTCTATTATAGCATGATAGTGGCCTCTTGTCATCGTTTTCACTAGATAGGAAGAGCGACAATCAAAGGTAATTTAGGTGTGATTTGTCCTGCATCACTTGATAAGGTCAAGGCTGGGTAAGCTGGATCAAAGCCTATCTTATGTTGGTGATCAAACATCATGTCATAGAGGGGATTGAGGTAAATAGGCTGGAAATTAGTCTCAAACTTGCTTGAATAAAGGCCAAAAGGCACTTTGGGGTCATTGTCGGCTACAATGAGCAGACGATACTTGCCCATAACATTGCAGTGACAGCCAACTGGATCGTCATTATAAGGGCTATTGCCATCCACATAATCCATGAGGATGCGATAAGATTTGCTATTATGCTGAGATAGCGCGTGTTGGATAAAGTCGATTGCCTGATTGGTAAATTCAAAATTCATATTAGAAATCCTTTCTAGTGGAAGGGAGAAGAGTTAGTAGAGAGCAAGATAATTTCTCATATCCATGAGTTAACATAATATACATTATAGGATAATTATTCAGAGAGTCTAGTTAGACTCCTTCTTGGCCAATAAAGCCAGATATTCTTCTAGAGTTAAGCCATTCTCATAGATAAAGCCCGCATGGACCTTACCTACATAGCGGAAATGCCAAGGTTCAAAGTTATAGCCTGTAATGGACTCTTTCTTTTGCTGGTATCTTAAGATGAAACCAAAACGATGGGCGTTATTGGCCAACCATTTGGCTGAATCTGTTTCTGAATAGCTGGCCTCTAGCTCACCACCATTATCTAGCCATTCAGTTCCTAAAAGATCAATGGCCAAGCCTGTCGTATGCTCTGAAGCATCTGCTGGCGCGAAATAT
Source organism: Abiotrophia defectiva (assembly GCA_963546405.1). GTDB lineage: Bacteria > Bacillota > Bacilli > Lactobacillales > Aerococcaceae > Abiotrophia > Abiotrophia defectiva_A. Next base: position 1,771 of record CAUUNL010000069.1, read on the forward strand.
TGATTGGTGACGGACTCTGCATCGGCTTGACTTAAGCCTTGAGCTAGATAGTTTTGAATGCTAAGGTTACGGTTATTTTCTTGTTCTTCAACAGACCGATAACCTGATACAACCCGATAATAGAAACCATCTTTAGCAGCTGCTTCCATTAAGTCTTCTAAGGGCTTGACTAAGTCTTGATGATAGATATTACCGTAGCTATCCCAAGCCAGTTCTGGTTCTTTTTTTTCATCATTAGGATTATTCTTATTAACTAGCTTAAGCAGTGGATCATCACTATGTGCGGTCACTGGTAGTTTTTCAATTAAAGCATCGACTTTCATATCTTTGTTGCTTGTTTGTATTTCTTCTAAACTAGGTAATTTGTAGCTTATTTTGGCTTGCACAGCTAATGAAGCCTGCAAGAACATGCTGCAGGCAAGTAAGAGATAAATCAACTTTTTCTTTTGCATAGAGCCTTCCTTTCTTAGTTAAGTAAGCCATGTAATAGATATAAAACCAGTGTTAGCCCCCACAAGCCCCCTATCAAGGCCAAATGTAGGCGCCAGGCTAAGGTCAAATAGCCAATAAATTCGCGCAAAAAGGCATTAATCGAAAAATAGAGCTTAGTCTTGGCGCCATAACCTTGACACTTAAGGCCTAGGCGCCGCGCCAGGATAAGGGAGCGCAACAAATGGTAGTAGTTGGTGACTATGACAAAGTCCTCTCTCCCCTTTTCCATTAGCTTATGAGAGAATTGAAGATTTTCATGGGTATTACGAGACTGATTGTCGACCAGAATAGCTGATTGGGGCACTCCTTGTCGGAGGGCGTAAGCATTCATCGCCTCTCCTTCTGAGATGACTTCATCTGGCCCCTGGCCACCCGACATAATGAGGGTAACGTCTTGAGGGTGGCGACGCCAGAGTTTGATGGCCTTATCAATTCGACTGGCAAGCAAGGGCGTCACTTCTGTCCCATTCAAGCCAGCTCCTAGTACCACGATGTAAGAATAACGAGGCCGCACAAAATGGATAAAGTTAAGAATGTTAGTAACGAAAAAGATGCCGACTAAGACGGCAAAATAGAAAATGGTGCTTCCCATGAGCCCATAGATGACATTAAAAATTGGCCAGTTGAGTGACAAACGGCTTGCTAGAATCGGCCAGATGACCATATAACCAATCATGCCAAATGCTAGCATAAGGGCTAAGGAATTTACTAGATTAAAGCCTTCGCGCCGAATCAAGGTAATGCCCGAATAAATAAGAGCTAGAAAACTGATTAAAGGCGCCAACATCAAGGTCAAAATGAAGAGTGCTCCCAAGACAATCAATATGACAGCGAAAAATTGCCATTCTAGCACGAAGGTCAGGTAGATCCCAATAATACCAGCTAATGAGCCTGAAACTAGGAACCAAAATCCCAACCATAAGGTTCGCTTATCATGCCAATAAACCCAAAAGAATGGCGAGCTGACCAAGACAAGTAGTAATAAAAATAGAAATGTCATAACCTAATCCTTTCAGAACTGTGGCGCCATAAGTTGTTCTACACGTTCAAAATAAGTTTGATGGTCTGAGATACCGTATTGGATTTCCTTGAGTGTTTCCAGTTTGTCAGTAATAATGCCGTCTACAGGCCGATAGAGAAAGCTTTGGATTTCCTCTTCATCATTAATGGTCCAGACATAGATTTCTTTGCCCTCTTTATGAGCTTGATTGGCTAGCTCACTAGTATAGGAGAATGCCTCTAAGACATAGAAATCAACCTTATTTTTGGCAAAAGCACCAAATTGCAATGGAATCACATAACCTGTTCTAATATCAGAATTAAGAGACTCAATGGCGTCAATGGCTTGATGATTGAGAGACATGACAGGATAGCGACTGCTAATCCCCAATTCTTGGAGTTTATCCACGACTAGCTGGGCATAATTATCCGGCTCTTTGCCATGTGGCTTTAGCTCAATGAGAAGATCAATATCTAGCTCCTGGGCTCGTTTAACGAATTCCTCAAAGGATGGCAGTTGGCCTTGATAGTCACCCTGACTGAGCGTCAGTCCCACTAATTCATCATAAGTCATATCCCAAACTTCTCTATTGATGCCCGCTAAACGCTGTAAGTTGCTGTCGTGCATAACAACTAGCCTTTGATCCTTAGTCATTTGGACATCTAGTTCCACCATGGTGGCGCCATTTTCAGCTGCTGCTTCTAGGGCTTGAATGGTATTTTCTACGCCCTTTTCTACATAGCCGCGGTGGCCAATAATGGCTTGCTGGGACTGATAGGTTTGACTGGCTAGCAGAAAAGCATTCTCCCCTATTTTGAAGAATATGAGACTGAAGACTAATAGGAAGATGCGGCGACAGTGGCGACGATGACTAGGCTCAATTAAGAGCAGCGAATTGGTCACTTCAGGCGCCACTACCTGATCCACTAAAATGATTAAGGTCCCGACTTTGGATAGGATAATCACCGTGAAAGCAATAAACTTGAGAATTGATAAGAGCAGCGCTTCGACTATAAAACTATTACCGGATGGATCTAAGGCCATGGCCGCTTCTATAAATACGCTAATCAAGCCTACACTAATTATACCCAGGACAAAACCGAAAATGGCGAAAGTCAATAAAAGTTTCCACTTTTTAACTTGGGTCATTTGCCAACTTTCCCTTAGCGATTTGACAAAACTCTGGTCCTTGATCATCATAAGGGGCATGGCATAAATCAAGCGAAGGTTGAGATAGAAGAGCAGAATGGCTAGGAGGGCCACAAGGACGGTTCCCTGCCAAGTTTTAAGAAACTCACCTGTGATGAAATCAGGTATCCTGAGGCCATTGGTCAGTGAAGACTGCATGACTAGGCCGGATATGGGAATAGTGATGGCGATATAGCCAAGAAAATAGAAGAAGCTCAGGCCAAATAAATGGCGTAAACGACCTAGTGCTTGGCGAATGACCGCTCCGTAGGAGATTTCCTTTTTAAGTTGACGGGCATAAATGACGTAAATCAAAACCGACAACTCGATAAAAAAGAGGGCCGCAAAACAGAGGGCAAAAAGAAGAAAAGCTAATAGACTATCTGGCTGCCTCATTAGGTAAGAAATATTATTTAAATCTAAATGTGTCTGATTGCCCAAAATAAGAGCTAGACGGAAAATCAATTTCAGAAGGTAACCACCTAGGTAGCTAATGGTGATTTGAAGAATAGCTGCAATCGTGACAAAACTCAGCAAATGTCGAAATAAGAGCAAAAATAGTTGCTTCAATGAGTGTCGCATGGTCTGCTGCATATTCTCCCCTCCTCTCCATGATTCCTTATGCACTTCCTATTGTAACCTAGAATCAGCCTGACCCCATCAGTCCACAGGCTGATTTAATCGGCAAAAAACCCGTTCTTGACGTAAGAACGGGTCCTAAGACGCTGGTTATTTCTTGACGTAAATTGATTTGAGATAAAGGCTACCAATGCCATCAATCTTACATGCAATGTCGTGACCATCAACAGGCTCATCAATCAAACGGATGTTTTTAGCCTTGGTCCCTTGTTTAATCGTTGTCGTCGCATTCAACTTAAGGTCCTTAATGACCGTAACACTGTCACCGTTCTCAAGCTGATTGCCATTGGCATCGCGAATAATCCCAGCTTCAGCACGAGCCACTTCATCTTCCTGGGTCCATTCATGGGCACACATTGGGCAGACAAAGAGCTGGCCATCTTCGTAGGTATATTCTGAGTCACATTGCGGGCAATTTGGTAATTTAGACATCTTCTTCCTCCTTTTTGCTTAGTCTCAGTATAGCAGAATCAGCTAAGAGGAATCAAGAATATTTTAGTAACTAGCGCTTAACAAAGGCTAGAATCTCTTCTGGACTTAGGGAGCTGTCACACTTAACGTGAACCCCTTCCTTGTCTGAAAAGAGGAAACCTGGCACAGTTGGCACTTGCCATTGATCGCGTAATTGTTGCACTTGGCTCAAAGTTTCTGGATTTTGTGAGTGCAGATAAGCCACTTTTAAGCCAGCTTCTTGTGCCAATGGGCTAAGTTTAGCCACAAAACGACGGCAGTATGGGCAGCTTTCACGGCCAATAAAGAGGATGCCACCATCTTTGGCGTCCATCAATGCCTTGGCTTCTTCAGGGCTAACAGCTTGGAATACTTTGACTTGTTCTAGGTAGTTTGCTACTTCATTCATGAATTAATCACTCCTTTGCATTTTACCCTTTTATTATACGATTTTTCCGGCCCATCACAAAATGCTTTGCTTAGTCAAAATGAATGTCTTTAAGCTTCTTACGTTCGCGGTAACGACGGTAGAGATAGACCGCTACAATAATAGCGGCTAAGCCACAAAGTGCCAAGGCCACTGTCATGTAAAAGGCTTGCTCCCCTGTATCAGGTAACTTGACACTGCCCTTGCCCTTCTCTTGACTGCTCTCATTGGCTTGATCTGAATTGGCTTTTGCTTTGGCTTCCTTTTTAGATTGGCCAGACGGGCTTTGATGCTTGGACTTGCTCTGATGATTCGAATTCTTAGCCTGACGCTTATTGAGTCGTTCCTTAAGTCGCTTTAGAGTCTCGGGATTATTATCCGCTGACGATTCAGAGCTAGACTCTGATTGGTTTTGACTTGAGCTTGAAGTTTCTTGATGTCCTTGACTGCTAGAGTCTCTTGCCTGTCTATCTTGATCGGATGGTGTCCAATCTCTAGTAGAATGATGATAGTTGCTATCACCCAACTCACGATTTGAACTGTTAGTCTCAGGATCTTCTGACATCAAATCCGGTATCGTCAGGAAGCTTTCCTCCTCTTCTTCAATCACTTTCCACTTTTTATTAGATTCATTATAATTAACCAAATGTAATTGATAACGATCGACCAGGGCTTGCAATTTTCCTTGGGCTTCAGCACCATAGTGGTGGGCGTTAAGATAGTCGGCTAACCCTTGTTTAAGGGCTTGAAAAACCTCTTTGTTAATGGATGTCAGATAACGATATTGGCCGATTTTGAGTTGGTAGACCTGATTGAACTTTGCTTGCAAAGTCGCCTTATCACCTGATTGGTAGTAGTGACGTAGGGCTAGATTAGCCAAAATTTCTACGTCAAATAGCGATAGTTCCTGCGCATACTGATAATAGGTCTCCCCTTCTGGCGACAGTTGCAAGTCCTGTTTGCCCTCCAATAGCTTGTTAACCTCATCCATATTGCTAGTTTCAGGTGAAAATAGCGTCTCAATCTCTTGGTACTTAAGCTTTTGATAGGCTAAGGGAACAATCTGCTTGAGCACTTGATTGACTTGAACCAAATAGTCAGCCAAGGTCTCACTAGCAGGATTGAGCGGCAGGCTCTCGGCACTAAGATAGTGACTAGAGTAAGGATAAAGCAAGCAGGAATTAAGCGCCGTCTTGTTGGATTTGGATTGCTCTAATTGGTCTTCTTTATGGTGATGCTCATAATCCAAATTGGCCATCTCTGATTTGATTTGCTCTAGGGCAGCCTGTTTTTCTTGTTGCTCAGTCTGGGCACTCGTTAAGGCTTCTTTCAGACTAGCTACTTGAGGCTGATTGGCTAAAGTGGCTGCCTGCTGGTCTTCACTAGCTTGAGCTAATTCAGGATTTTCTTTTACTAAATCTTGATAGGCACTATCTAAGGCATGATCTAACTGGTCGTGTAGGGATTTGATTTTATCGTCTAAGCTAGCTAGCTCAGCTTGTACTTGCTTGGCTTGCTCTTCAAGGCTGTCTAGACTAGCTTCTTGATCCCGCATCTGACTAGCTAAGTCCTGGGAACTACTAGTGTCGTTTGCATCTGCTTGGGTCATTTGTCGAATAAGGCTGACACAAGTTGAGGCCTCAACTGGTATCTTATTAACAGACTGAGATAAAACATAGGCTGATTGTGCCCCCACCTGACTAGCCACCATGACAACTAGTATGGAGCCAGTTGTCAAGATGCCTTTAACTTTTACTTTCATATTACTCCCCTCCTTCTTATATAAATACCCAAAATAGGCTAAATATATCCGAAAAATCGCCATAAAAAAAGAAAAGCCCATCCCATCAGGCTTTTCTTTTATATA
>CAUUNL010000070.1:0-7791 GCA_963546405.1 Abiotrophia defectiva
AATATAGATAATATAGTAAAGAGACAGGGCATCAACCCTGTCTCTTTTTTTCATTATTTAATTGAGTGTCTACGACGTGCGAATTCTTGGAAGTGGAACTTCTCTAGTCGCGTGTGGGAAATACTGTATTGGAAGAAGGTAGTATCTTCTAAGTAAACAAAGCTGTCTGTCTTAATGACATAGTCCATAGGTGTTAACTTCATGAGTTCCAAGCCTAGCTCAGAAACAATCTCAGCCCGCATATCCTTGGTAGCATAGCTAATATCTAAGTCTAACTGACCTTCTAGGTACTCATAGACGGAGTTTTTAGCCACACGGCTTGGGATAGATGGCACCACGCTGCAACGGAACCAGTCTTCATCAATAATCATGACTTCGCCAGCGATAATCCGCGTACGCAATAAGTAAATAAAGCGTTCATTCTCAGTGACGCCTTCTTTACCAATGAGAAAGTCTGGTGCCTTCACGATTTCATTACGGATTACTCGGGTTTCAGCTTTCATATTTTGATCAGCTTGTAACTCTTTGAAGCTAACCAAACCCGAAAATGGAAAGACAAAACGGTTAAAGTCTAAAACGGTAGAACCACGACCTTGTTTCTTATGAATAAAGCCATTTTCCAATAGGAGTTTTTGCGCCTTACGGATAGTTTCACGGGATACATCATAGGTTTCTGCTAGTTCATGTTCTGTAGGGATCAGTTCACCAATGGGGTAGGTCCCATTTTCAATTTTTTGCTTGATGTCTAGATAGACTCTTTCAAATTTATTCATTTTTACACCTCGATACGTATTCTAGCATAATCTGTTACTTTGTGAAAGAGTTTATCCAGTTTTTTTTCGCATTTTTTTAAGGATTTGTCCCTAACCAGTTCGGATTTACTTCCCAAATACCATTATCAGGCATTGGCAAGGTATCTGGCGTTAAAATAAGTCCGCCTACAGTCAGCTTGACCTGTTTGACCCCATAATAATCAGCGATTGTTTGGACAATAGCCGGTAAAACAGCCGTTTCTCGTGCTGTATGCTGATTCATGGCTGCCACGATACCAGGAGTGAAGTCTACGAGGGCAGTTTGCGATTCAATTTTTATATCTTTGACTTCAACAGATGAATTAATCCATCCTTCTTTGCGGAACAATTCTGTAAAAGTTTTACCTGGATTCTGATTAGTCTGCCAAGTTAAGTGCCCCGTCCCCTTAGTCAAAATTGGATTCATCTGATTACTTGGCTTGGCTATATTGATAGGTTGCGTGATGCTAACCTGATGCTGGTTAGCTTTAAGTGTGAGCGTAATATTTTCCCCACCACTATTAATTGCTTTCTGACTAGACATGATCAAACCTTGATTCTTGGCATAGTAGGTATGTAACTCTTGGTCAGATTGAAAGGTCGTTACCTCAATAACATCTTCATAATTGCTAGAACCTATTGTGGCTGATTGGTAGAGATTAGTAATAGTGGAACGACTTCCTTGGCTATCTTGCCACATCGTTCCCACTTGAAGGGGAGCCATCAAATAAGGGATACGGTGGGTGTGACTAATTTGTTCTAGATGGTTGCTAGTATCCAAAGTATCCTGGGCTTGCCAAGATATCTGCCAGCCTTCCTTTGTTAGCTGATAAACTGACACGTTGGCCCGACCATTAGGTAAGAGGGTCCGCACTTGCCATAGTTGACGGTTAGTGTCTACATAATCTGTGTACACTATTTGTAAACCATCACGCGTATCAAACTCTTTAAGTTGATTGATACCATTAGGCGCATAGTGACTTATCTCATATTGTGTTCCATCCGGTGCTTTGTGCCATGATGACGTGTCGAATTCTCCTGCGTTCTCTGCAACAGTAGAGCTAGTTTCAGACGATTCGTTCGTTGCTGTCCCTTGGCGGTCAGCAGCCTTCTTGTCTATTGATGCCTGAACATCTGGACTAATGTGAATCATAGGTTCTTGCTTGCAAGCACTTAATAGCAATACAAATCCAACAAGAAGAATCCCTCTTTTCATGCTGCTGCCCCTTTCTTTCCTGTTGTAATCTAGCATATTCGTCTTATTTTACCACGCTAGAAAGGATTTTACCATTCTTCAATTCTATCTAATCCCACCTAACAGATAAAAAGGACAAATCCCTGGGAATTTGCCCTTTAATACTTCATTTATTCTGCTTCAAATAAGAAAGCTACTGCTTCATAAGGCCCTAAAGTCAGGCCTTCAGCATATTGGACTGGTCCATTGCCAATCAACTTAGTCGCTGTTCGACCACGAAAGGCCTGAGGTAATTCAATTTCTACATTTCCGTCATAAAAATGTCCTAGAACCAGTAATTGTTGCCCTTCATATTCTCTTACAAAGGCCATGATGCTAGGATGATCCAAGAATAAACCACCGTAAGTCCCATCCGAAATCACATCATAGTCCTTGCGCAAGCGAATGAGCTCTTGATAATAGGTATAAATCTTACCTTCCGCCAATTCCTGCTCAACATTAATAGTAGGATAGTTAGCTGCAACTTCTAGCCATGGCGTGGCCTTGGTAAAGCCTGCATGGGTTGTCCCATCCCATTGCATAGGTGTGCGACTGTTGTCGCGGGATTTAGCCTGAATGATGGTCATGGCTTTTTCATGGGAATAACCCTTATCCCTCATGATTTGATAGTTATTGTGCGTCTCTACATCATTGTATTGAGCCAATTCTTGGTAGCCTGGGTTAGTCATGCCAATTTCTTCACCCTGATAAATATAAGGCGTCCCACGCAATAAATGGGTAACCGTCGCAAGCAAGGTTTGGGTTTGATAAGGATAATTTACCACATCTCCAAAACGGTTATTAGATCGAGGTTGGTCATGATTATTGAAGAAGAGGGCATTCCATCCCTGTCCGTCAGACATGCCTGTTTGCCACTCATCCAAAATACGCTTGAGCTCTAAGAAATCAAAAGCTGGATTGGACCATTTTTCCCCATTTTCGTAATCCACCTTGAGATGATGGAAGGAGAAAATCATGGACAGTTCTTGATCTTTAGGGTTAGTATAGCTAATCCCATTTTCAATTGTAGTAGAAGACATCTCCCCAACTGTGACAATTTCTTGGTCCTGCCCAAAAGTAGCTTGGTTCAATTCCCGAATCCAAGTATGCACAATGGGCGTATCTGTATAGAGGGACTTCTCATGACTAGAACCAGGAGCTTGGCTATCTACCAAATCTTCCGATTTACCGATGACATTGAGAACATCGAAACGAAAACCTTTGACCCCTTTTTGACGCCAGAAATTCACCACTTGGTGGAGTTCTTGCCGAACCTGAGGATTGTGCCAATCTAAATCTGCTTGCGTTACATCATAAAGATGTAAATAATATAAGTCAGTCTGGCCAAACCTTTCCCAGGCAGGTCCGCCAAACTTAGACTCCCAGTTGGTTGGCAAACTACCGTCAGCCTTAGCAGGTCTTAAATAGAAGTAAGCTTGATACTTAGGATCCCCAGCCAAGGCTTTTTTGAACCATTCATGTTCTGTCGAAACATGGTTTAAGACCATGTCGAGCATGAGCCCAATACCGCGTTTGTCAGCTTCCGCCACTAGTTCTTCGAAATCTGCCATAGTTCCAAAAGCTGGGTCAATGGCACAATAATCCGAAATGTCATAGCCATTATCATGTTGTGGGGAAGGGTAGAAAGGGTTCAACCATATTAAATCAATACCTAAACCCGCTAAATAGTCTAATTTTTCAATAATACCACGTAAATCACCCATCCCATTTCCTGTCGTATCTTTGAAGGATTTAGGATAGAGTTGATAGACAACTTTTTTCGATAAGCGCATAAGAACCTCCTTTCAAAAGGGCTAAGATAATTATCCTAGCCCCATAGCCTCTACTTTTACTTGTTAAAGAATGGAATATCAAAGTCAAGAGCCTTGTTTTCCAAAAACTTGAATTGACGATTGAAGAAGAGTGTTACAACGAATGGGACCACTAAAGCGACTGCCATGCAGACAAAGAACATGGCCATCGAACCCGGTTGAATTGCGAGAAATCCCGGTAGACCCCCAACCCCAATAGCGTTAGAAGTGACCTTATAAGTTGTCGCAATCAAACCCGCAATACTAGACCCAATCATGCCGGCAAGAAATGGATAGAGATACTTCAGGTTAACCCCAAAGAGGGCTGGCTCAGTAACCCCTAAGTAACATGAAATAGTGGACGGCACTGTAATTTGGTTTTGCTCTTCATCTTTACGTGTCAACCACCAGACAGCTAAAACAGCGGAACCTTGGGCAATGTTAGAGAGGGCAATCATTGGCCAGAGACCTGTCCCATTGAAACGAGCGATGAGTTCTGAGTCAATCGCGTTAGTCATGTGATGGAGACCGGTGATAACAAGCGGCGCATAGAAGGCACCAAAAATAGCACCAAAGAGCCAAGAGAAAGTGCCGGTCAACCCTGCTCTAACAACCTGTGAAATCCAGTCACCAATTGTCCAACCAATTGGTCCTAAAACTGTATGAGCCAAGATTACTGCAGGAACTAGGGCTAAGAATGGCACTAGAATCATGGACAGAACTTCAGGCACCACTTTACGCCAGAAGATTTCAAGATATGACAGGGCCAAACCTGCTAAAATAGCCGGAATGACTTGAGCTTGATAACCAATTGCATTGAGTTGGAAGAAGCCAAAGTCCCAGAATTTAAGGGTATGGTCTTTTGATGCCTGAACATAATCGTAAGCACTAGTTAACAGATTTGGTGATACAAGGGTAATCCCAAGGACAATCCCCAGAATTTGGGTGGTACCCATCTTACGTGTTACCGACCAGACAATCCCTACCGGTAAAAAGTGGAAGATAGCTTCACCCGGTAACCATAAAAAGTGATTAACCCCACTCCAAAACTGGGAAACATTGACAATTGTGTTATAGAGTATGGTACCATCTGGATTAAACTGAGCTTGGCCATCAACAAATTTCTGTCCTAAAAATTCAAGTGGCACATTTCCTAGGATGTTACGGAAACCAAGAATCAAGCCCCCTACGATAATGGCTGGAATAATTGGAGCAAAAATCTCTGCCATAGTGGTCATAGCTCGCTGTAAGAGACTTTGGTTCTTCTTGGCAGCCGCCTTGACTTCATCCTTACTAGCCTCACCTACACCAGAGACTGCTTGGAATTCTTTGTAGAATTCAGAGACCGCATTACCAATAATGACCTGAAATTGACCCGCTTGAGTAAAGCTCCCTTTGACAGATGGTAGCGCCTCGATTGCCTTAACATCTGCCTGACTAGGGTCGACCAAGGCAAAACGCATCCGTGTTGCACAGTGGGTCACTGCTGAGATGTTTTCCTTGCCACCAATTAAGGACAATAATTGCGTCGCATCTTGTTTGAAGTTTGACATCCTTTTTCCTCCTTTTAAACTTGTCTGTACAAATTTATAATCTCATTGTATCACTTATCACAGTGAATGCAAGCCTTTTTTGTAAGAGTTTTCTTGTTTTAGAAACATATTTCCATAATAAATCAGCTGTAACTGACTTATGCGTCAATTACAGCTGATTTTACTTTGTTATTTTCATTTAGTTTTCATACTCAACCACTAAATATCGGTTAGGTTCAACCCCTTCAGAGTGGGTCTTAACATGTTCGATTTGACTGAGATGAGAGTGAATTTGCTTACGCTCGAAAGCTGGTAGAGGATCTAAGATTACTGCTTGTTTGGTCTTGAGGACTTGGCGAGCTGTACGATCTGCAATACTTTCTAAGATGCCTGCGCGACGATCGCGGTAGTCACCCACATTAAGTAGAACTGCTACACGACGGTGATGTCCGCGATGAACCATCACTTGAGCCAAGGATTGCAAGGCATCAATAATTTTACCGTGTTTCCCGATAATCAAACCAGATTTGTCTGTTTCAATATTGAAATGTACTTCGCGAGAGCTTGCTTCTACACTAACTTTTGCTTCAGCGCCAAAAGCCTTAATTACATCTTCAAGGTAACGTGCCACTGCTTCGAGGCTAACAGAACCTTCGGTTTTTTCTTCGGACTCGACCACTTCTTCTGTTTCTTCCACAAGAGCAGCTTCTTCAATAAGTGGACTCACTTCTTGGCTTGGCACAGTCGGCTCCGCGACTGTTTGGCTTTCAAGAGCTACAGCTGCTGCCACTTCTTCAACTTCTGTGGTTTCTTCAGCTAAGTCGTTGAGCGAGATTTTAGTTTTGGCACTAATTTCAACAATGGCATCTTGTTTACCAAAGCCGAAGAGACCCTTCTTACCTTCATTAATGACAGTTACCACTGCTTGATCTTCAGTGATATTAAGTTTTGATAAGCCGATTTTGACTGCTTGTTCCACGCTAGGTGCTTTAATCGTAACACTGTTATCTAACATAAAAGAACGCTCCTTTACTTATACTAACTATTTAACCTTCTTCAGCGCTTTACGTAAACGACGCTGACGGGCTTTTTCTTCTTGGCGTTTTGCTTCTCTTTGGGCAATAATCTTGTATGGATTATAGAAGATAAAGGTTTGGACAACCCGTACCGCATTGGATACCACCCAGTAGAGGGTAACCGCTGCTGGGAAGTTGAAGGAAACCAAGAGAATCATGGCAGGTGCCACATAAGTCATGGCTTTGCTGGCGCCATTTTGGATAGGATTAGCCTTAACTGTTAGGTATGAGCTATACCAGGTTAATACTGCGGCTAAAATTGGTAAGATGAAGTAAGGGTCTGCCTTACCCAAGGCTAGCCAGAGGAAGTGGCCATCCCGTAAAACTTCAGTTCGAGCAATTACCTGATAGAGGGCGAACATGACTGGCAATTGAATGAGAAGCGGTAAACATCCTGCAAATTGGTTAACACCGCGTTCCTTCATCAAATCCTGTTGAGCCTGCTGGAGGGCTTCCATGGACGCACGATCTCGGTTAGGGAATTGTTTTTTCAGTTCTTCAATTTCCGGTTGGATTTCAGCCATTTGGAATTGCGAATCCATCTGCATCTTGGTCAGAGGAGTTAGCGCAACCAAAATAATAATGGTAAAGAGAATAATACCTAAGCCGTAACTGCCTCCCAGTAAATTGGATAACCAAATAATGAATTGAGAGAGGGGGTAGATGATGTAGCCATCCCAGACACCACTACTGTTGGCGTCGACATTTGATGTGGCACCGCAACCCGCTAAGAAGATTGGCAAGACCAAAAGCATGGCTGCTTTCATCCATCGCGATAAATTTTTCATTGAAACCTCCTATGAATGGGATGATAATAACTTTGCAACGGTCATGACATGACGCAAGGATTGACGCACCATAGCCTGATCCTTGTCTTTAATATCAGGTCGAGCAATGAGAAGATAATCATATTCGTGGGGGATCTCATGCTCTAAATACTGCAAGGATTGACGGAGATAACGTTTGACCTTATTGCGCATGACAGCATTCCCGATACGTTTTCCAACCGATAATCCGACGCGAAAATGTGCTTGTTCAGGTTTCGGATAGACATAAAGCACTAACTGCCGGTTGGCGTAGGTCTGGGCATGGTGATACACATGTTGAAATTCACGTTCTTTCTTGATTCGATAAGCTTTCTTCATGGTCTCTCCTTATTCTGCCTCAGGTGCAAAGTATTTCCCTACTATTATACCGTATTTTGCAAGCTTTTACATCTATAATTGTGTTTTGGAGCGTTTTTTCTTTTCATCTTTTGTAAGCTTATGCCTATTTACTTAAATTTATAAAACGTAATGGTTGCTTTTTATAACCTCATCCTTTATACTATAAAAAGTAACTATTACT
>CAUUNL010000071.1:0-7783 GCA_963546405.1 Abiotrophia defectiva
CTGTCATCGGCGAAGGGGTCTACACCATCCAAGCAGATGGCTCCATCGAGTTTGTACCAGAGAAGACCTTCACGGGCCAAGGTTCGCAATTGACGGTTAAACGCGTCGATAAGAACGGCACCCCAGTGACGGCTACTTACCAAGCAACGGTTGTCCCAGTTAAACCAGGTGCTAACAACGACTACTCTTCAGGCGTGGTTAACCAAGCCCAAACAGGTCAAGTTAAGTTTGTACCAGGTTCTGCCAATATTGACGGCACTGAACAAAGCGTGGACTTAGTCCCAGGCAGCCTCAAGTTTGTGGTCAATGGCCAAGCAGTAGCTGACACCACTATTCCAGCCCTAGACCAAGATGGCAACCAAGTCGGGACCTACAGCCTAGCCCAAGACGGGACCGTGACCTTCACACCAAATCCAGGTTATGTGGGTCAACCAGTCCCAGCTCGCGTTCAAGCCACTGACGTCAACGGGACAACTGCTGAAGCGACTTATTCACCAGTGGTCAACGCTAGCGTGACTAGCGAGGGCATGAAGGGTCAAAGTCAAAGCAAGTTACCAGACTTCAAGGGTCAAGTGGATACTAAAGTTCCGGCTTATCTTGAAGGTGGGGTCACTAGCGTGACGGTTCCAGGACAAGGGACTTACACCGTCAACCCTGAGACAGGGCAAGTGACCTTCACGCCAGAACCAGACTTTATTGGCCAGGCAAGTCCAATTACGGTCATCCGTCGTGATGTCAACGGGAAAGAACTGAAGATTCAGTACATCCCAACAGTATACGGACAAGCCAAGACACAAGATACGACTTCAACCGGCTACCCAGGTGAAAAACAAACCGGGACGCCAGTCTTTGAAGGGGATGTGGATCTAACCATCCCAGCTACCTTCGAAAATGGTCAAACTGAATTAACCGTGCCAGGGGAAGGGACTTATGTTCTTAACCCAGATGGTTCTGTGACCTTCACGCCAGAAGCAGGCTTCTTAGGCCAAGCAAGTGGTGTGAAAGTAGTTCGGGTTGACCGCAATGGGCGCAAGGTGACCGCACAATATGTGCCAACCGTTGTGCCAGTGCCAGTCGCTCCAAGTGAGCCAGAAGTACAAAGACAAGGGCTCTTACCAGCAACAGGTGAAGCCCCAGACTATAGCTTCTTCTCAGGTGTGGCCTTGACGATCTTAGCAAGTGTCGGCCTAGTTGCGACGCGTAAGCGCCAAGCGACAGATGAAGACTAAAATCTAGTCAGATAAGACCAGCCCCAGCTTTCATTCGAGAGCTGGGGCTTCTTATTTTGAAATTTAGGCTTGCATTCTGAGAAGAAAGGTGTATAATGAGAATCAAATGAGAGAGAAGGAGGGCATTCGCCATGACATTTACAGCAACTCAAAGTTGGCAAAGCTGGCATAGATAAGTTGTGTGTATGTTCTGGAACATAGATGCAACTTTTAGCGTGGTCTAAGATGCATCTATGTTGGCGAATTTGTTCCCGATCAGGAGATTAAGAGCCGCATAGTCGCTACTATGTGGCTCTTTTTGTATCTTAGCTAGCTTTGACTTTTGATCAGATAGACAAGCAAAATTAGAGGAGGAACCCCTTATGACACAAGAATTAAGACAAACACCAACAGGCTTTTTCGGAGAATTTGGTGGCAGCTATGTGCCACCAGTTGTACAAGAAGCTCTAGACCAATTAGCGGCAGCCTATGACCGCTACAAGGATGACCCAGAATTTCTGGCTGAATACCACCATTATCTCAAGGACTACTCAGGTCGTGAGACCCCACTCTACTATGCGGAGAGCTTAACCCAACATTTGGGCGGAGCCAAGATTTACCTCAAGCGTGAAGACCTCAACCACTTGGGGGCCCACAAACTTAACAACGTCATCGGGCAAATCCTATTGGCCAAACGCATGGGTAAGAAGAAGGTCATTGCTGAAACTGGCGCTGGCCAACATGGGGTGGCGACTGCGGCTGCGGCGGCAAAGTTCGGCATGTCTTGTGACATCTACATGGGGGCCCTAGACGTGGAACGTCAACGTCTCAATGTCTTCCGCATGGAAATGCTGGGAGCCACCGTGCATGCCGTGCAAGAAGGGGAGCGAACCCTCAAGGAAGCGGTGGATGCTGCCTTTGGCGCATGGATTCAAGGCATTGAGGACACCTTCTATGTCCTAGGGTCGGCTGTGGGCCCTCACCCTTATCCTTCCATGGTCAAAGACTTCCAGAAGGTTATTAGCCAAGAAGCTCGCCGTCAGATTCTGGAAAAAGAAGGGCGCCTACCTGACATGGTCATTGCCTGTGTGGGTGGTGGCTCCAATGCTATCGGGGCCTTTGCTGAATTCTTACCTGATAGCCAGGTAGCTCTAATAGGGGTTGAAGCAGCTGGCCATGGTCTCCAGACCGACCGTCATGCGGCGACCTTGACCCTGGGGACGGTCGGGGTTGTGGATGGCATGAAGACCTACGCTCTCTTCAATGAAGATGGTTCCGTGATGCCAGTTTACTCTATCTCGCCAGGGCTGGACTATCCTGGGGTAGGGCCAGAACATGCCTATCTCAAAGATGCAGGCCGAGCTCAATATGTGCCAGCAACGGATGCCGAAGCGGTTCAGGCCCTCTTGCTCCTGACCCGTCTGGAAGGTATTATTCCAGCCATTGAGAGTTCTCATGCCCTAGCAGAAGTCATCAAGCGAGCCCCTCAGATGTCACCTGACCAAATCATTATTGTCAATGTCTCCGGTCGTGGGGACAAGGACGTGGCGGCCATTGCCGACTACCTGCAAGCTCATCCAGAACTCAAACTATAAGCTAAAAGAGACAGACCTTTTAAGGGGTCTGTCTCTTTTGCTGTGGTGCTATTAAGTTAAGAGGAGATGGGCTAGGCCTAGAGCCAGGATTCCAGCCGACATCAGGGCCAACTTGCCGCCCAAGTGGGCCATCCAGATGTTGAGACTGAGCTTGACAAAGACTAGCAAGCCCAGGACTAGCGATAGAAGGCAGAGGGCCAGGAGCTTGATAGCGCGTGGAATTTGAAGCAAGCGGCGCATGGCTAGGACCTCCTAACTCTTACTGGAGACAATCTTCTCGTAGCTACGTGAAGTAATCAAGAAGACTAGGAAGTAGAATAGGGTGATGGCCAGGGCGGTGCCGATGGTTGGAATCAAGATATCTTCTAGGCGCATAGCGGAAATCAAACGCAGGATTAGGCTCATCATGTGATAGGCACCCGCCAGATGGCAGAGGGCCAAGATAATTGGGGCGAAGAAGACCACCGTGATTTGCTTGCGAATGGTCTTGTGGATGGCTTGCTTGGTCAGGCCAACCTTTTGAAGGATTTCAAAGCGTTCCGCGTCTTCCAGGCCTTCAGAGATTTGCTTGTAGTAGATGGTCAAGGCTAGGCCCAGTAGGAAGATAGCTGCTAGGAAGATACCGATGAAGAAGATAGAACCAATCATCTGCATGTAGGAGTCGCGGATTTCCGCCTTAACCAGGAAGGAAGCATTAACGGGAATGCCTTCATCAACATGCACGACTTTCAAAACATCTTCTAAATGCTCGGCAGAAGCCAGTTGTTGGTCGTGGCTGGCCTGGCTATTGGCATAGACTGTGTAACGACTGATGAAGTTAGTGCCTGCTAGCTTGTCTTGGATGACGGACAGGTCGGAGACAACTAAGAGGGTCCGGTGATCAACGAAGTTCATAGTGAAGTCTGGTGCCTTAGTCTCCAAGAGGTTAGAGGCCAGGTGTTCTTGAATTTGGAAGTTTTGGCCCGCCACTTGGATCTCTTGATTCTTGCGGTCGGCCGCGCTCGCTTGATTGTCGAACCAGAGGACTTGGTTGGCTGCCAATTGATAGTTTTGGCCACTTAAGTGATTATAGTCGGCAAGGCTGATAATATTGAGGGTGGCGCTTTCCTTATCTGGATTATCATGTTTGACCATGCCTGTCTCGCTGTCGACATGGACTTCTTGGGCTCTAAAATCATGGCCATGGAATTTACCAATGACTTGGATGTAGTGGGTATGATCCATGTCCACTAGGTCTAATTGATATTTCTGACCAAATTGACTTAAGGTCTCTTCTAGCTTCTGGCTAGCTTCCCCACTAGGCATTTGATAGGAGTAGTTGAGGCTGAGATTATAGTCATTAGGGTAGAAACGGTTAATGGCAGATTCAGTCCCCAGGAAGAGGGAAATGCCTGCAGATAAGGTCACCAGCGCCATGGTGGAAAGTAAGCAGATGGTTGCCAGTCCGACCCCATTTTTACGCATACGGAAGATGAGGTTAGAGGTGGAAATAAAGTTTTCAGGCTTATAGTAGTAGGACTTGCGGCCTTTGAGGAACTTGAGTAGGGTAATGGAGCCTGCCTGGAAGAGCAGGTAGGTCCCAGCTGTCACTAAGAGGACCGCCACGAAGAAGACCATGATGGCAGCCAGGGCATTTTCAATGCTTAAGGCCAAGTAGTAACCATAGCCCATAAGGCCTAAGCCAATTAAGGCGATGAGCCAGGTAAAGCGGCCCTTCTTCTCCCCGCGTCGACTTTCGCGGACTAACTGGAGGGGCTTGAGACGGAAAATCCGCCAGCTATTAATGACAATTAGGCTTAAGTAGAGTAGGAGGATTAAAGTCAGGCAGGTCCACAAGTATTGGGGCTGGAACTTGGTATCCAAGTCCAGATTCAAAGCCATAATCCGCTGATAGAGGGCTAGGATTAGGCGATTGACTAGGACACCACTAGCAATCCCAACTAGGGCTGACAGGCCACTGAAGACAGTGATTTCAATCCACATGAGGGAGAGCAGGTGGCGACGCTCCAAACCAAGGATGCCGTAGAGGCCGTATTCCTTGGTTCTTTGCTTGAAGACGAAGCCGTTAGCATACCAGATAATGGCGGCCCCAGTGATGGCCAGGATAATCATACCCAGAGCCAGAACGGTCACGATGGAAGGACCGCCCCGCAGGCTAGATAGGCTAGGGTTAAAGGCCAGGGTGATAAAGTTATAGAGGAGGGCCACCGAGGTCACGAAGGCCAGGGCGAAGGGCCCATAGAGACGGTAATTCTTGCGAAGGTTGGCCAGCGCTAAGGGAAAGAGTACTTTGCTCATCTTACTCACCTCGACTTGCCATGGCGGTCAGGGTGTCACTGATTTGTTGGAAGAAGGCGGTGTCGGTCTTGTCCCCGCGGAAGAGTTGGTGATAGAGAATGCCGTCGCGAATGAAGAGGACCCGCTTGGCCTTGCTAGCAGCCGTCGTTGAGTGGGTGACCATGAGGATGGTTTGGCCCTGGCGGTTAATGGCTTCGAACTGGTCCAGAATCATGGCTGAGGACTTGGAGTCTAAGGCCCCTGTTGGTTCGTCGGCTAATAAGAGGGAAGGTTGGGTGATAATGGCCCGACCAATGGCTACCCGTTGTTGTTGCCCGCCTGATAATTCATAGGGGAACTTATCTAAGAGGTCACCAATGCCTAGCAGATTAGCGACCGGCTTAACCCGGCTATCCATTTGCTTGGCAGGTTGGTTGGACAGAACCAGGGGCAGGATCATGTTGTCCTTAACGGATAGGGTGTCTAAGAGGTTGAAGTCTTGGAAGACGAAGCCCAGCTCATTACGGCGGAAGGCCGCCACATCGGCTTGCTTAATGGTGGTGGTGTCTTGGCCGTTGAGATAGACCAGCCCCTTAGTTGGCTGATCTAAGAGAGCCAAGATATTGAGTAGGGTGGTTTTACCAGAACCTGATTCCCCCATGATGGCCACATATTCACCTGCTTCGATTGAAAAGTGAATATCTTTGAGGGCTTGGACGGCTTGGCCGCCAAAGCGAGTATGATAAGTTTTTTGTACGTGTTGAACATCTAGTAAAGTCATGTCAGTCACTCCTTCTTGAGTTATTTGATAGTTTCATTATATAAAACCGAAAATTGCCTTACCTTAGCTTTGGCTTGCAATTTCCGGTTTAATCTTACATTATTGTCACTTTGGCAGTGACTGACTTAATCTTGGGCTAATTGGGCCTGATTCAAGTCCAATTGAACTTGAGTTCCTTGGCCCACTTGGGACTTGAGGGTCAGGCCAATGCCTAGGTTGGCGGCGATGGCCTTGCAGAGGTAGAGTCCCAAGCCAGAGGATTGTTGTGAGACCCGACCGTTAAAGCCTGTAAAGCCACGCTCGAAGACCCGAGAAATATCCTGGGCTTGGATGCCAATGCCTGTGTCGGCAATAGTCAAAATGCCCTCTTGGATGCTAATCTTAATGGTCCCTTGCGGGGTGTATTTGATAGCGTTAGACAGGAGCTGCTCCAGAATGAGTTCTAGCCACTTGCGGTCGGTCACATAGACATAGTCAAGACCTTGCAATTCCAGGGTCAGGGGCTTATGGATAAAGAAGCTGGCGTATTTTTTGACCACTTGATTAACTAGGTCCTGAATCTTGACCGATTCTAAGAGCAAATCTTGGTGGAAGGTATCCATACGCAGATAGTGTAAGACCAGGTCGACATATTGGCTAATCTTGAAGAGTTCCTGTTGCAGAAGGGGGCGGAGGGGACCCGTTGGATCTAATTGCTCGACTAGGAGTTGGGCAGCCGAAAGGGGTGTTTTAACCTGGTGGGCCCAGAGAGTATAGTAGTCTAGCTGTTCATGGTAGTTGGCTTGATAGGCCTGTTGGGCTTGGAGCAGTTGGTGGTGAGCCTCTTGCAGGCCCTGCCAGATAGTCTGCTCGGCCAAAGTCGAATTAGAGTCCTTAAGATGGTACTGGTGATTAGTCAGCTGCAATTCAACCCGTTGAGTGTGGCGCCATTCTTTCCAGGCATCTAGGCCTGCCAGGGTCACTTGTAAGACCAGGCTTAGGGTCAAGATATAGAGGGCAATGTCCTGGTATTGGGCAAAGGCCAGGGCCGAAATCAGCAGTAGGCCGTCTTGCAAGAGGCTGCTGACCAATAGCCAGCGGCGGTTGCGCAGCCAGGATAAGAAAAAGTTAGGCTTCATGAGCAGTCACCAGGCCGTAGCCAATTCCTTTCTTGGTGTGGATGAAGTCCTCCAGGCCCACCCCTTCTAATTTCTTACGGAGACGGGCCATGTTGACACTAAGGGTGTTGTCGTCGATGAAGACTTCACTGGACCAGAGTTCCTGCATGAGTTGGTCGCGGCTGACATAGTGGCCAGCTGAGGCGAAGAGGACCCGCAGAATCTGGAATTCGTTCTTGGTTAAATCGACCAAGTTACCCTGGTAGTGGAGTTGGGTGGTCTTGAGATTGAGCATGGCCCCGTGATACTCGGAAAATTCTGTCTCGGCGGTCAGCTCATAGGCCCGACGCATGAGACCTTGGATTTTGGCTACCAGGACCATGCTGTCAAAAGGCTTGGTAATGTAATCATCTGCCCCCATATTGATGGACATAACGATTTCGGTGGCTTGGTCATGAGAGGACAGGAAGAGGATAGGGACATTGGAGACCTTGCGGATTTCCTGGCACCAGTAATAGCCGTTAAAGAGCGGCAGGGTGATGTCTAGAATGACTAATTGGGGTGAGGTCTGGAGATAGAGGTCCAAGACCTTATCAAATTCCTGGACTAGGATGACCTCATAGTGCCAGGTAGCCAGGATATTTTGGATGGATTGGGCGATAATAGGGTCGTCTTCGACCAGTAGAATCTTATACATGGGAGCCCTCCTTTGCTTCTATTATAGTGTAGCATAGGTCGCCATAAGCGCCAAGTCTCAAGGGGGACAAGGAGAAATTTGCCAAAAAGTAGCTAAATCCTAAAATAAATAGGCAAAAAGACTTTACT
>CAUUNL010000072.1:0-7732 GCA_963546405.1 Abiotrophia defectiva
GGGGTTTTTCTTTAAATAAGAAAAAGGCGGAGACAAGGTCTCCGCCTTTGGCATTTGATAACCGAAGTCGATTACTTCAAGGTTACAGTTGCGCCAACTTCTTCCAAGGCAGCTTTCAAAGCTTCTGCGTCTTCTTTAGAAGCGCCTTCCTTGACTACAGATGGTGCGCCGTCAACTAATTCTTTAGCTTCTTTCAAGCCTAAGCCAGTTGCTTCACGGACAACCTTGATAACTTTGATCTTACCTGCACCTGCGTTAGTTAATTCAACGTCAAATTCAGTTTTCTCTTCAGCTGCTGCTGCTGGACCTGCTGCTACTGCTACAGGAGCTGCTGCAGTTACGCCAAATTCTTCTTCGATTGCTTTTACTAAATCGTTTAATTCGATGATTGTTGCTTCTTTGATTTCAGCAATAATGTTTTCAATGTTTAATGCCATGATTAATTTCCTCCATTAAGTTTAGTATTGTGTAATTAAGCTGCACTTTCTTTTGCTTCTGCAACAGCTTTAATAGCCAATGCAGTATTGCGTACTGGGGCTTGCAGTACAGAAAGGAGCATAGAGAGCATGCCGTCGCGGTCTGGAAGAGCTGCAAGAGCCTTCACGTCTTCTGCTGAAGCTGCTTTCCCTTCGATTAAGCCACCTTTGATTTCAAGCTTTTCAGCTTTCTTCGCGAATTCTGCAATAACTTTCGCTGGCGCTACAACTTCTGATTCGCTGAACACGATAGCAGTTGGGCCTACAAAGTGGGCCTCCAAGCCTTCGATTTCAGCTTGAGCAGCAGCACGACGTAAGATGGTGTTTTTCACAACCTTCATTTGCACGCCGTTATCACGTAACTCTTTACGTAAGTTAGTCACTTCTTCAACGGTTAAGCCTAAGTAGTCAACAACGACTACAGATGCTGCAGATTTGAGTTCTTCAGCAACTTTTGAAACTTCTTCTTGCTTTTTCAAGAGAATTGCTTTTGTCATAATTTCACCTCCGCTAGTTTGATATAGAGATTTTTATGTTGCCATAAAAAATCTCTATGTCACCTTAGACATAGAGATAGCTTCCATTCGTGGAACTTCCTCGGTAAGAAATTAAGGCCTGCGCCACTTACTGTCTTCGGTCGTTATATTAACGTATGTTATTGTAGCGAAGAAGGGCCATCATGTCAAGCCTCTTCGCGGATTTCTCGCTAAAAATTAGAGAGAAGTAACATCCAACTTGATCCCAGGACCAAAAGTAGTGCTCAAAGTCAAGTTGTTGATGTAAGTACCTTTAGCAGCGGCTGGTTTCACACGCAAGATTTGCTCGTGAAGCGCCTTGAGGTTTTCAACCAATTTGTTGTCTTCAAAAGATACTTTACCGATTGGCACGTTCACGATACCCGCTTTGTCAGCACGGTAAGTTACTTGACCAGCTTTGATGTCGTTAACTGCTTTGGTTACGTCCATGGTAACAGTCCCGGTTTTAGGGTTTGGCATCAAGCCTTTTGGCCCTAAGACACGACCAAGGCGACCCACTTGACCCATCATGTCAGGGGTAGCGACCATCACGTCGAATTCTAACCAACCGTCAGAAATCTTTTGGATTAAGTCTGCTTCACCAACAAAGTCAGCACCTGCTGCTTCCGCTTCTTTAGCTTTTTCGCCACGCGCGATTACAACTACACGGCTGGTTTTACCAGTCCCGTGTGGCAATACCATTGCGCCACGGATTTGTTGGTCAGCTTTCTTAACGTCGATGTTTAAGTTGTAAGAAACTTCAACGGTAGCGTCGAACTTAGCGAAGTCGATTTCTTTTGCTAAGGTAACAGCTTCGTTAGCTTCGTATTTTTTGTTGCGGTCTACTTTTGCAAGAGCCGCTTGTAAGTTTTTGCTCTTTTTAGCCATTTTTCTTCCTCCTATGTTGTGGTTATAACGGTTTGACCTCCCACACCCGATAGAATTCGGGTTGAGAAGCTACATTGTGCTTAGTCTTGGACTGTAATCCCCATTGAGCGAGCAGTACCTTCAACCATGCGCATTGCAGCTTCAACATTGGCTGCATTTAAGTCTGGCATTTTAGTTTCTGCGATTTCTCGTACTTGATCTTTGGTTACAGTGGCAACCTTAGTTTTGTTAGGTACACCTGAACCTTTGTCAACTTTAGCAGCTTTCAGTAACAATACTGGAGCTGGTGGAGTTTTGGTGATGAAAGTAAATGAACGGTCTTCGTATACAGAGATAACAACAGGAATAATCAAGCCTGCTTGATCTTGTGTACGAGCGTTGAACTCTTTACAGAACCCCATGATGTTTACTTGTGCTTGACCGAGCGCTGGACCTACTGGTGGAGCAGGGCTTGCTTTTCCGGCTGGGATTTGTAATTTAACTTGTTTTACGACTTTTTTAGCCACGAAACATTCCTCCTTAATTTTTGGTTCGTGATGTGGTTCATGGAAGCCTAAGCCTCCTCCCACTCAGTGTGCGTACTTTGCGCACCGTACTATTATAGCATACTCCAGCAAATATGCAATGCCTTAAGGCCTGATTTCGAGAGATTTTTTTGCTCTGCAAGATTCTGCTCCTACTTGGCTTTGTTCATACAAGAAAAGCCCCCTGGAAAGGGAGCTTCTTATTATGCTTCACCAAGTAATTCTTCAACCTTCTGATCTTGAAATTTTTCTTCGTGTGGCAAGATTAAGTTGAGTAGGACGCCCGCCAAGGCGCAAAGGGCAGTCCCAGATAAGGTCACCGGCCCCAATTTGAGAACCGCACCGCCCAAGCCTAGCACTAGCATGGAACTGGCGATAATCAAGTTGCGGACTTGGTGGAAGTCGACTTGCTTCTCAATCAGCACTTTCAAACCGTTAGAAGCAATAACCCCATAGAGCAGGATGGCCATACCACCCAATACGGGTTTAGGAATGGTGGAGATGATGGCCGTGAATTTACCCATAAAGCTGAGCCCGATAGCAAAGAGGGCCGCATTGCGAATGACGGAGACGGAAGCGATACGGGTCATCCCTACCACCCCAGTGTTCTCGCCATAAGTGGTATTGGCTGGCCCCCCGATAAAGGCTGACACAGCCGTCGCCACCCCATCTCCAATCAAGGTCCGATGGAGGCCTGGTTTTTCCAAGAACTTACGGCCACAGATTTGCCCCAACACTGTATGGTCCCCAATATGTTCTGCAATGGTCACGACCGCTACCGGCAAAATCGCCCAAGTCTCTGGCCCGAAGTAGAGGTGATAGTGACTGAAGAAGCCCCCAGTTTCAAATGGTAGATAGAGATGCGGCACTTCAAACCAAGCTGCCTCTAGGACTGGCGTGAAGTCTACTAAACCAAGAATAACAGCTAGCAAGTAGCCCCCAATAATCCCAAAGAGGAAAGGAATGATTTTGAGAAAACCCTTGGCTTTGGTATTGATGAAGGCCGTGATTAAGAAGGTAACAAGGGCGACCAGGATATGTTTGATGTCGCCCCCCTCCACAAAACCAGCATTCTTAACTGCTGAGTTGGCTAAGCCCAAACCGATTACCATAATCATGGGCCCAATCACAATAGGCGGCAGCAAGCAATCAATCCAAATAGTTCCAATTGCCCGAATCAGGAGCGCCATCCCAACATAGACTAGTCCAACTAGCACCACCCCAGTTTGGGCAGCGGAGACATCGCCATTCATCTGACTATTGGCGAAGGCCATGGCCTGGATAAAGGCAAAGGACGACCCTAGGTAGACCGGTACCTTGAACTGGGTCGAGACCATGTAGATGAGGGTCCCAATTCCTGAGGCAAAGAGCGCCACCGAAACCGGCATCCCCAGAATCAGGGGCACCAGAATGGTCGCCCCGAACATGGCAAAGACGTGTTGGGCGCTCAACAAGAGCCCTTGTAGGAAAGGCGGCTTCTGCTCAACATCAAGCAGCATGCGGACTTTGGACGTTTGTAGTTCCATCATAACCTCTTTTCCGGGCTCCAAGACATGACAAAGAGCCCTCTGAATTTATTCCAAGGGCTCGGTAAAGTGATTTAGCCTTCTCCACCTCACGGGATGGAATTAAAAGCCCTTATTGGGAGATAGTATAGCACAAGTGAGGCTCTTTGACGAGTCTAAGCTGGGCATTTAGCCAATTTTGTTAAGACCTCATCACTCGCCCCACAAAAAGAGACTAGGAAGCTTATTTCCTAGTCTCTACCTTGATTAAATATCTTCTTTTTTAACTTGCACAAAGTCTAATTCCGCCACTGTCTCACGACCAAACATTTCAATCACTACTTTGAGTTTGTCGTGGTCGCGGTCGATTTCCTCGATTTGACCAGATAGGCCAGAGAAAGCCCCATCGATAATGGACACATAGTCTCCTTCTTCTACATTGAGTTCTACACGTTGACTTGGCATTGGCGCATCACCCAAGATAGCCGCAATTTCTTCTGGCAAGAGCGGGGATGGTTTTGAGCCGGCACCATGAGAGCCAACAAAACCAGTTACACCTGGTGTATTACGAACAATAAACCAAGCCTCATCAGACATTTCCATCTCTACTAGGACATAGCCAGGGAAGGTCTTTTCGACTTTTTTCTTCTCTACGCCATCGGTCTTCTCAACCACTTCTTCTTCAGGCACCGCAATGCGGAAGATGTGGTCTTGCATGTTCATGCTTTCCGTCCGCATCTCGATGTTTTCTTTGACCTTGTTTTCGTACCCTGAGTACGTGTGTAATACATACCATTCTTTACTCATCTGTCTACTCCTTTTATTTGAACCGGCAAAATAAAAAAACCTACATTGGGTAGGTCGCTATCGTTAGCCTTAGTATAACATAAGGGCGGCCACTGAGACAAGACCCGGCCCAAGGAATTTCCTCGGGCACTTGGCCTAGTGGCTAGTCTTGATTTCTCTCTAAGCCTGCGTGAGCAATCCGAGCTGCAGCAGCGGCTGCAATGGCGCCTACCAGGTCATCAATGAAAGTATTGACGCGGCCAGGCGTCTTGGAATCTAGTTCTTTGACGATGCCGGTCTTCATTTTGTCTACATAGCCAAAGTTGGTCAGGCCAATCGACCCGTAGACATTGACAATGGACAGGGCCAGAATTTCATCAATGCCATAAAGCCCTGCATCGCGCGCAATAATATCCCGCAAAATAGGCGAGAAGTGGCCCGCTTCTACCGCCATATCTAACTCAATACCAGTGACCACGGCGTGTTGAACCTCGCGTTTCTTGAGAACTTCTTGAACGTGGGCTTGGCATTGCTCAATGGTAATATGGGGCACATAATCTACTTGTAAGTCGTAGACAATGTGGGCAATATCCTTAATGGTCACGCCTCGTTTGCTTAAGAGATCATACATATGTTGTTCTAAACGTTCATCGTGTGTCATGAAACCACCGTCCTTTTCCCTAAAGTAAAATCAATCCGCCTAGAGAGGTTCTCCAAGCGGATTGAGCTTTTCTATCTAAGTGCCTACCTCTCGCTCGCTTAGAGGGCGTAGAAGTAATTGAGTAAGTTGGACAAGCCAAAGTCGATGCCACCGAAGTAGAGGCCTAATAAAACGACCATAATGATGACTGTCCATGTATATTTGTTGACTTCACCTAAGCTTGGCCAAGTCACACGTTTCATTTCTTTTCCGACGTTCTTAATGTATCCCATGCTCTAATACCCTTCTATTTAGTTTCTTTATGCAAGGTATGCTTGTTGCAATACTTGCAGAATTTCTTGATTTCTAAGCGTTGCGACTGTCCCATCTGCGTGGGTGTCATGTGGTAATTACGTTGACCACATTCACTACAGGCTAAGGCACCTTTCTTTTGAGCCAAGGCAACTACCTCCTTTTGATGCTATATCATCTTTTAATGATAGGCAGTTCCCGGCTATTTGTCAAGCCTCTTGCAGAAATCTTCTAGTTTTTTACGACAGCGGCTTAGGGCACTTTGACAAGAACGTTGGGACTTTCCCTTGACCTGAGACATCTCCTCGACGCTCATGCCATCCAGACAAGCCAAGAGGACCTCTTTTTCCCAATCAGACAGACTTGAGAAATAGCCATCAGAGGCTTCACGCGCTAAACACCAATCTTCCGGTGCCACATCATGACCTTGGGCTAGGGGACTCAGAGGATCGAAATGTGCCTCTAGTTGTTCTCTTACATAGTCATCCACGTCCAAAGAAACGCAATCGGATGCTTGAACGCGTTTATAAGCCGATTCGTAGCGATACAAATGGCTAAAATGTCGGATAAGGACAATCTTGAAATAACTCTTGAAGGGAATTCCACCGTTATAAGTGAAGATGGCCTTCCACAAAGTAACTCTAGCTTCTTGTTGGAAGTCTGCATAATCAAGATAGGCAGACTTACTCATCAAATAACAACTTCTAATCAAAGGACTGAACTGGCGCAACAATTGTTCAAATTGTTGGCCATCAAAATCTGCCTTGAGTGCTGCAACTGCTTGATCTAGTGCTGGCAACTCTGTGTCTTCGTACTGATGAAAATCCATGGGTGTTTCCTCCTCTATAAAGGTTATTATAGGGGAGAAGGAAAAGGTTTATCCCATATGTTTAAAGTGTTTTGCGCAATTGATCGAGTTTCGCCAATTGTTTTGCGCTCCACGGGCTGTGCCGGCGGAGCCGTCTACTATAGTAACGTTCGACATCTGCAGTCATTTCTTCCTTGGCTAACTTCAAATCAAGCCATAATTCTTGAGCCGACATACGAAGGGCTCCCTGTTGAAAAATAGTCCATTGCTCAGCCATATCACTCGTCGCCACCGTTACGCGGTTCAGCGGATGGATATAGGCTCCTACTCCCCTCTCAATATACGAGTCTGCCGTTTCGTTCTCCTCGGTAAAAACCACTTGCACTCCAGACTGCTCAAGCCTTGTCGCTCGTCCAGGTACTGATTGGGCATCGAAGACCACAATCACTTGGACCTGTCTCACCCTGGCATAACTGGCCAGTTCAGCTATTAGTCGATCCCGCGCTTCTTGGATATTAACCACTTGAAGACGCGACAGGTGTGGCCACGCACCAATCATATTGTAGCCATCCACCAAAAGGTAGGCCTGTCTTTTCATCTAGTGATTCCCCTAATTCATCCGATGCCGGGCAACTTCATAAACCAATACGCCTGCTGCCACGCTAGCATTAAGACTTTGGACATGTCCCACCATTGGGATGGTGACAATACCATCTGCTTTTTGCTTCACAAGAGGAGAGACCCCTTGACCTTCATTCCCAATCACAATCGCTAAAGGCCCTTGACTATTCCACTGGCGCACATCTTCTCCCGCCATATCCGTGGCGAAGACCCAGATCCCTTGATTTTGTAGCAGTTCAATGGTCTGAGCGATATTCGCAACACGAACAACGGGCACATGTTCGATAGCCCCTGTGGATGTCTTGGCAACAATGCCTGTTAAACCGACTGCGCGACGCTTAGGAATGATGATTCCGTGGACACCAAAAGCATCCGCCGTGCGAAGAATGGACCCCAAATTATGAGGATCTTCAATCCCATCAAGAATCAGTAGGAAAGGAGACTGACCTTTACTTTCGGCCAAGGCAAGGCAGTCTTCTATGGTCTGATAATCAAAAGGAGGCACGGTGAGAACCAACCCTTGGTGATTAGCACCTTGGGTCAATTCATCCAGTTTACTTTTCGGAACTTCTTGAAAAATTCCGCCGTGGTTTTTTACTAATTCTATTATACTACTTATTTTAGAATCTGCCAGCCCTTTTTGATAAAAAAGTTTAT
>CAUUNL010000073.1:0-7620 GCA_963546405.1 Abiotrophia defectiva
TTAAAATGTTATTGAGCGACAATGACCATAGCAGGTCTTAAGACCCGATCTTGAAGCATATAGCCTTTTTGCAAGACATTAATGACGGTATCTGCTTCCTGCCCCTCGCCTGCTGGCATCATGCTAACTGCCTGATGGAAATTAGGATCGAAGGCTTCATTCAATGGGTCAATGACGCTAATGCCTTCTTTTTCAAAGGCTTGCTTGAACTGGTTGTATACCATCTCGATGCCCTTATGAATTGCTTTGGCATCATCAGACTCAGCTGGACTCGCCAAGGCACGTTCTAAGTTATCAGCTACATCTAAAAGATGGCTTGCCAAGCTTTGCGAGCGATATTTTGCCGCGTCTTGGCGTTCGCGTTGATTAATGCGACGCATGTTCTGGATTTCTGCTTGTAAGCGTAAGAGTTGATCGGATAAGGCTTCTTTTTCTGCCTCTAATTGACCGACTTGGTCTTCTGCTTCTTCAATAGCCTGATCTAGAGTTTCGCTTGATTCTTGATCTTGAGTCTCTACTGAATCAAGACTATCTGGTGACTGATCAAGTTCTTGGTCTTGAACAGGTGTGTCTTGGTTGAGAACTTCTTTTTCTTCATTTGACACGTAATCGCCTCCTTTAAGGGTTTCATAATTCTGGATGTGGCTTAATAATGAGCCAGCTCTTGTGTGATATGGTGCATCAAGCCTAAAACACGCTGATAAGGCATGGTGGCAGGACCAATTAGGCCAATGATGACCTGTTGCGCTTGATACTGATAGGAAGAGGTCACCAAACTGACGTCTGCTAGGCCTCCTAATCCCAATTCAACCGCTAAGCCATGCTTGGCTTCAAGTAGCTGGAACATTTCTTCAGAACCATCGATTAGATTGAAGAGTCGCTTGTAATCTGACGCTTCGACCGAATCGAATAGGTTGTTCTTGCCACTGACATAGTAACTACGCCCCTTCAAATGGCGCATTAATTTGGTGATAACTGACGAAAAGTCGACCTGGAAGCCAACTAAGCGCTGCATCAAGAGCGGCAAGGTTAATTTAAGGCGTTGTTGAGCTTCTTGTAAGGACAGCCCCACAATTTCCTGGTTGATGGCTTGGGTCAAACGTCCCAAATCCTCTCGACTCAGAGCTCGAGGCAAATCTACTAGCTCACTCTCAACGCTACCCTTGTCAGTCAAGACGATGGCTACAATCCGGCTCTCGCTGAGTTGAATCAAGCGGAACTCGCTTAAGCGATAACGCTCCTTGGACTCCCCTAAAACGACGGCTGTATAGCCGGTCAAGGATACCAAGATATCAGCGGCCAATTGGGCATGCTGCATAGCGTCGAAATGGCGATCGCGGAAGATCGATTGAATCACTTCACTATCTTGCTTAGCCATTTGAATCTCTGCTTGATCCTCAATCAGTCGATCTACATAGTAGCGATAACCATCGAAGGATGGAATCCGTCCACTAGAAGAATGTGCCTTCTTGAGATAGCCAATGCGCTCAAGAGCCAACATATCGTTTCGTACGGTTGCTGGTGAGACATCCAATAGACTCTTCTGAAGCAGGGTCTTGGACCCAATAGGTTCTTCATACTGGCCATACAGCTGTACAATCAACTGTAAAATTTGCTGTTGTCTAGCTGTTAACATTGTTCTCACCTCTTTTTTAGCACTCATTAACCTCAAGTGCTAATGCTAGTATACACCCTATTCTAGCCCTTGTCAACCCTTTTGAGCATAAATTTTAGCACTCTTTTTATCAGAGTGCTAATTTTAGCCAAAATAAAAACTCGCACTGGTCAAAAGCGCGAGTTAATAGGCTTTTTAGCGATGTGGAATCTGTTGGCCGGTCTCTGCATCAAGGTAGAAGGAGAAGCCTTCCCCATGAACTTGTTGGACATTAGAGATAATCATAAAGGCTGAAGGATCAATTTCAAGCACTGTCCGTTGCAGAGGTAGAATCTGATTACGGCTAACCACAATGAAGAGGACATCTTTCTCATTGCGGGTGTAGTAACCTTCCCCTTTGAGGATGGTAATCCCACGTTGAATGCGTTGGGAAATAGCCTGTGCAACTTTATCCGATTCCTTAGAGATAATGGTAATGGATTTTTTAGGATTGAAACCTTCTAAGATAAAGTTCATGATGCGGGTAAAGACAACCAACATAGCGAGGGTTAAAACTGTCTTCTCTAAACCAATAACGAAGGAGGTTGACAAGACAACCGCTGTATCAATCATGAGGAAACCAGCAGAGGTATTAATCCCGAAGTATTTGTTAAGAATCATCACGATAATGTCTGCGCCGGCTGTTGTACCCCCACCTAGGAAGACCAAACCAAGCCCTACCCCAATCATGGCCCCACCCATAAGGGGGATAATCATGGAGTTATCAGGAATAAAGCCTGTAGAAGGCAGAATCTTCTGGAAGATAGAAATACACATAACTGAAACAATGGTTAGATAGAGGGTTTCCCGTTCCAAATAGCGCCAGCCAATAATCAAGAGGACCACGTTGATGATCCAGTAAGTGATGGCGTTATCCCAACCTAATGTATATTTGAGTAGCAAGGTGACCCCAGTCACGCCGCCCTCCCCCATATGGTTAGGTAAGAGTAACAAATTAATAGCATAGGAGAAGATTAAGCTCCCTACTACTACTAGCAATAAATTCTTCAAAAATTTACGATTCATCAATTAATCCTCCTTATTCATTATTTGGGGTCTTTCCTTGAGCCAACCAATCAAGTCCCGGAAGACTAGATCAGCTAAGAAAAGGCCTCTTGTGGTTAAATAAATACGATTACTTTCTTCTATTAAAAGTCCGCGCTCAGCTTGCTGTCTGAAGAAATCAGCAAACAAAACTTCTGCGCGATGGCCAAAGCGGTCATAAAAGTCTGTCAGGCAGACGCCTTGCGTGGTCCTTAAGGCTAAGAAGAGAAATTCTTCCATCTGATCAACTAAGTCCAAGGGACTAGCATCAATAATGGGCTTATTACCGGCCCTCAATTGTTTGAGATAATGGTGAACGGGCCCGTGATTGTAGTAGCGGGTGCCATCTAGGAAACCATGGGCCCCTGCCCCAAAACCATAATAAGGCGTATAACGCCAGTAACCTAAATTGTGTTGCGATTCAAAGCCCGGTTTGGCGAAGTTGGAGACTTCGTACTGGTTGATGCCGGCATCCTTGAGCCGATCAATAGCCAATTGAAACATATCTGCATCTACATCCTCGCTAGGCAGGGGCAATTTGCCCTGGCGCATGAGCTGCTGAAAGACCGTCTGATTCTCAATAATCAGAGAATAAAGGGAATAATGCGGTAAATCCAAGGATAAGGCCTTGGTTAAGCTCTTATCGAAGTCCGCTAAAGTCTGCTCTGGTAAACGAAAAATCAAATCAATACTGAGATTATCAAAGCCTACCTGACGAAACCAATCGATTGACTGGTAGATTTGTTTTTCCCGATGATTACGCCCGATTTTACGAAGTAGTCGGTCATTGAAGGTCTGGACTCCCATACTAATGCGGTTAACCCCTTGGTCCTTGAGCAGACGGCATTTTTCTAAGCTAAGTTCACCTGGGTTAATCTCGAAAGAAAATTCGGTCTTGTCCGTTAGGGGCAAGCGCCGGTGAATAGAAGCTAGCAAGTAATCCAACTCAGATAGAGACAGGCAGCTTGGGGTTCCGCCTCCTATATAGAGGGTATCCAGGGGCTGTTTTTGATCTAAATCATAGGCAGCCATTTCCTGATCCAAGGCGGCCAGATAATCCCCCACTGGTTGACCATCATAGAAGAACTTATTAAAGGCACAATAATGGCAAATTTTCTTGCAGAAAGGAATATGGATATAGGCGGCCTTGGCTTGCATGCTAACCCTCCTTCTTGATTTCTTGGAAGTAAGCTTGAGAAGCCGCTTGGTCAGCCTGCAGTTGTTGAATGAGGCCTTGCACTGATTCAAATTTAACTTCGCCACGGAGGTAGTGATGCCAACGCACCTTGACAGTTTCACCATAAATGAGCTGGTTGAAGTTAAAAATATGCACCTCACAGGTCAAACCTGTATCCGTCTCAAAAGTCACATTATAGCCAATCGACGCCATACCTTGATGCCAAATGCCATTGACTTGAATTTCGACCACATAGATACCCGGCCCTGGTTGGACTTGGCCAGCTTGGGGGCGAATATTCGCCGTTGGGAAGCCAATGGTTCGCCCTCTCTTCTCACCATGAACGACTACACCGCTGGTCTCGTAGACATAGCCTAGAGCCAAATTGGCCTCATCAATTTTCCCTTCTAGTAAGAGTTCACGGATGGGCGTCGAGCCAATTTTCTCTTGATTAAGTACAAGTTCAGGTACTTCAATGATTTGGAAGCGACCAGCCGCATGTTGTGGCAAGGTAGACATGTTGGCTTCTTCTTTTGGACCATAAGTATAGTCAAAGCCCGCTACCACCACCTGAGCCTTCAGACCGATAATGTAGTTCTCAACAAAAGCTTGAGGAGATTGGGAGCCAAAGGGATAGGTAAAATCTACTAAGAAAACTATGTCCACCTGATTAGCTTCAAGTAAGTCCATCTTACGGTCTAAGTCTGACAGGTAATCCATCTCGGCTGCCGTCAGGCGACTATAGACAATTTTAGGATGTTGATTAAAGGTCATAACCGCCAAAGGCAGGCCTAAACGGTCTGCTTGGCGGCGTCCGGCTTGAATGACTGCCTGATGCCCCCGATGCACGCCATCGAAGAAGCCTAAGACTAGGACGATAGGCCCCTTAAGCTGTGGAATATTTGGATGGTGTATACGAATAATTTCCATGTTGTCTATCGTGACTCCTCTTCATAGGTAAACATCTTCAAGGGCTTGACCATACCAGGTTTGCTTGGATGTGGACCGTAAATAGCTCGTACTTTGCCTTGGTAATAGCAAGCGGTAGTCTGCTGAATAGTTTGGCTGAAGGCCGTGCTTGGCACAACCTGACCATTCTTGACCATGGGCCACTCTGAATCTTGCAAGTGGTAGTGTGGGCAGAAGTTGATTGCCTGATCTAACGGGACTAGGATATGGCTAAGGCGCCCTTCTTCTACCGCTTGGGCTACTTCTTCTAGACTATGGGCTTGTGACAGGCTATAGCCCCCTGTTAGGTAGCGGACCAAATGGGACATATGGCTTGGGTAGCCTAACTTAGCCCCTAAATCAACTGCTAGCGTTCTGACATAGGTCCCCTTACCGCATTGAACATCAAAAGACCAACGTTGTAGACCTTCTTGTGGGTCGAATTCACTGGCCCCCAGTCGTTCAAAGCAATCAATCCGAGCTATTCGGCGCGGGCGCTCTACTTGCTGACCCGCACGGGCATATTCATAGAGGCGCTTGCCGGCTACTTTAACGGCTGAATAGTAAGGCGGAATCTGAACAATTTCTCCCAGAAAAGTCGCCATAGCGGCGTCAATTTCGGCCTCAGCCACTGGCCCTTCAAGTCGCTTACGCTCGACAGGCGCCCCGTCGGCATCCTCCGTCTCGGTAGAAAATCCTAAGGTAATTTCACCCCGGTAGCCCTTTTGACCGTCCATGAGATCCTCCACTAGCTTAGTCGCCTGGCCTATACAACAGACTAAGACGCCTGCTACGTTAGGATCCAAGGTACCAGTGTGGCCAATGCGTTTGGTTCTGAGAATTTTGCGTAATTTAAAGACAACATCGTGACTGGTCATGCCAACTGGTTTATTAATTACCAAGATTCCGTGATACATAGTGTGCGACGCTCCTTTAAATTTCATAACGATTTATTATATCAGATTTAGGTCCAAAAGACTAACAAAGCCGCTTAGACAGTGCTTTTTGAAGAGCTATCAACCAGAATTACGCAAGCCTGTCGCAATCCCATTAATGGTGATGTGCAGAATCTTGCTAGCCAAAGGACTGAGCGCTTCTTGACGAGACCGTCTAATCAGTTCCACCTGTAAGTAATTAAGGGCATTGAAGTAAGGCAGACGCATAGCTAAGGAATCACGCAGGTAATTATTTTGCGCTAACAGCTGTTCTTCCCCTTCTATTTGTAAGAGGAGATCTTTAGTGCGTTGCCACTCTGCCTCTAGGCTATGGAAAATGGCTTGACCCTCAGGATCCTCAACCAGTTGGCTATAGTAAGACGCCACTTCCATATCAGACTTAGCCAAGACCATGTCTACATTCGATAGTAAAGCCCGGAAGAATGGCCACTCAGCATACATTTCTTGCAACAAAGCTAGATGACTAGGGTCTTCCTCGATAAAACGTTGAAAGGCGGTTCCGACACCATACCAACCCGGAAACATCATGCGACTCTGTGACCAAGAAAAGACCCAAGGAATAGCACGCAAGCCATCAATATCGGTCACTTTCTTACGTGAGGCTGGACGAGAGCCAATATTAAGTTGGCTCACTTCCTTAATTGGCGTTGCTTGGAAGAAAAA
The DNA here is from genome assembly GCA_963546405.1 of Abiotrophia defectiva. Taxonomy (GTDB): domain Bacteria; phylum Bacillota; class Bacilli; order Lactobacillales; family Aerococcaceae; genus Abiotrophia; species Abiotrophia defectiva_A. The sequence goes on from CAUUNL010000073.1 coordinate 6,443, forward strand.
TTCAGAGAAGCCAGGTGTCGCAAAAACAAGCTGACGATAGGCTTGGTAGCTCCAGTCAACCAAGCGATTCATGACTGCCTCGTAAGGACTGCTGTCATGGACCTCGTGCGCTAAGAGGACATGAGAGAGCGAAGCGACTAACATGTTTTCTAATTGATAATAGGCTGTATCGGGATTACCATATTTGGTCCCGATGACTTCTCCTTGTTCTGTCAATCGCATCAGACGGTTAATGGTTCCAATAGGTTGCGACATAATGGCCTCATAACTTGGCCCACCGCCACGTCCGACAGTTCCCCCACGACCGTGGAAGAAACTAATGGTAATGCCCTCCTGCTTGCCCAAACGAGTTAATTTATTCTGCGCTAGATAGAGGGCCCAACCAGATGCTAGATAGCCTCCGTCCTTGTTAGAATCTGAATAGCCCAGCATAATTTCCTGACACCAATCTTGAGTCGACAACCATTTCTGAACAAGAGGCAGGCGCAAGTAAGTGGTCATGACCTCTAGGGCTTCTTCTAAGTCTTCAATGGTCTCAAAAAGCGGCACTAATTGGACATGGGCGAAGTCGGGTCCGACCAAGCCCACTTCTTTGAAGAGTAAGGCCAGTTCTAGTAAGTCTGAGACGGAAGTAGTATGGGAAATAATGTGGCGTTTAATGATGCGATGTCCTAAACGATTTTGCAAGTCAGCAACAGCTTGGTAAATAGCCATCTCACGATTCAGAACATCTGATGCTTCATTTAAGGCACTGGATAGGCGGCGTGGCTCTTGGGTTAATTGGTGTAAGAGACACTGAACCTTGCTAGCTTCATCTAGCTGACTATAAGCTTTCTCCACCTTAGCTTGTGCCAATAATTCAGCTACACAGGCTTCATTAATACTAGAGTCCTGTCTCAGGTCGATACTGGCTAAATGAAACCCAAAGATTTCTACACAGACAATTAAGGATTTTAGCGGAGCTAAAGTGTGTGACTCCTTACCATCGGCTTTAAGCGCCTCTAAAACAAGGACTAAATCAGCCTTGAAGGTCTCGGCATCTGGATAGGCTTGGGCTTTAATCTGAGTGCCCTCCCCTAAAATCGAGGATTTGCTAGCACAAAGTCGATTCTTAATGGTATTTAAGGCCTTACGATAGGGTTCCTTCTGGCGGAAAATAGAGTAATCTTCAGAAACCT
>CAUUNL010000074.1:0-7502 GCA_963546405.1 Abiotrophia defectiva
GACTCCTTTATTAATTATTATTTGTTTGTGTCAACGATTGATGCTGTGCCTTAATGGCCGCTAATTTTTCCGGATCCGATAGAAGCGCTAAGGCCGTATTAGCCAGCAAGTTGGCTGCCACCGCTATGGAAGCATAACCCTTAGGGCTACCTGCTGCGGCTTTAAACTCCTCGGAATGACCTGGGATTGGGCTGTCACTAATGGAAACCGTAGGTTGAATAGTAGGCACAACTTGAGAGACATTGCCGACATCAGAAGAACCTAGCGAATTACGCTCGCTTCTTTCGATTTCGGACTCGTCAATGCCATAGTCGGCGACTTCTTGGAAGAAGAGTTGGTCGAAGAGTGGCGTTGGTACCACATCGTCCACCCAGTTCTGGAAGAGACCAAACTTGTAGTCGCATCCCGTTGCTAGCGCCGCTCCTTTGACAATGTTCTCTACTTTTTGGTAGACACTTTCCAAAGTCTTGCGCTCAGCCGCTCTGAGATAGAAGCGACCTGCTGCATATTCTGGAATGACATTGGCAGCCTGACCGCCGTTGGTAATAATACCGTGAATATTGACATCCTTGGTCAGATTTAAGCGTAGGGCATTAATGGAATTGAAGACTTGAATCAAAGCCTCCAAGGCGTTAATACCTGCTTCCGGTGCCCCCGCTGCATGTGAAGCCCGGCCAAAAAACTCAATATCAACGGGTGCATTAGCCAAGAGCCGTAAGGTCGGCGCAAATTTGTGGGCTGGGTGAGCACAAAGGGCGGCATCGACATCCTGGAACAACCCAGCCTTAACATAGGAACCTTTAGCAGATCCGTTCTCCCCGCCTTCTTCTCCAGGTGTTCCATATACTCGGATTTCACCACCTAAATCATCGATGACGGCTTTGAGGGCTACAGCTGCTAAGAGTGAATAATTACCGAACAGGTTATGCCCACAAGCATGGCCAATACATGGCAAGGCATCATATTCAGCTAGGAAGGCCAAGACAGGACCTGGCTTGCTTGCCCGGTAGACCCCGACAAAGCCAGTCTCATGACCTGCAATGTTCTGGGTGACTTCGAAGCCTTCTTGCCGCAATTGATTAGCCAGTAAGTCAGATGCAAAATATTCTGTGTTGCAGACCTCAGGCCGCTCATAAATGGCCTTGGCATGGTCTTGGTAAGTGGCTAATTTTTCCGCGACAACTGCGCGAATTCTATCTTTGTAGGCCTGGGTCATTGGCCCACCTCCTTTTATTTCAAGGCTTATTTAGTACCGAAAGTTTCCCAAGCTGGTAAGAGTGAACCTTTAGAAACTTCTTCGATAACTTTCTTAGTATCTTCTGTTTGGTAAGCTTCTACAATTTTCTTGTAAGTTGCATTTTCTGCGTCTTTCTTACGTGCCACGATAATGTTCACGTAAGGTTTTGAGCTTTTATCAACTGGCTCTAAGTAGATGGCATCTTTGGATGGAGTGTAACCTGCATCAACTGCTACCCCTGAGTTAATGATGGAAGCCGTCACGTCATCTAAAGCACGAGCAGTTTGGGAAGCATCTAACTCTTGAATCTTGAGGTTAAGTTTGTTTTCTTTGATGTCAGAAACGGTTGGTTTGTAACCTTTTGCTTCGTCTACTTTGATTAAGCCTGCTGTTTGCAAGAGGCGTAAGGCACGACCGCCGTTTGTTGGGTCAGAAGGAATCGCCACTGTGTCGCCTTCCTTCAAGTCTTTAATATCCTTGATTTTCTTAGAGTAAACCCCTAATGGTGCGTTAACGGTATTCCCGATAGAAACTAATTCTTGATCCTTATGCTCTTGTAGGTAGCTATCTAAGAAAATTTGGTGTTGGAAAGCGTTGAGGTCAATTGAGCCGTCAGCCAAAGCCGCGTTTGGTTGGCTGTATTCTGTGAACTTAACATATTCAAGCTCGATGCCGTCTTTGGCCAAGCGTTCTTTAACGTTGTCCCAAACTCGGGTGTCGTCACCGACTAAACCAAGCTTAACTTTTTCTGCTGCTTGCGCAGAAGTGACAGGTGCTAGGGCGCTAATGCCTAAGCTAACTGGGGTGATAATTGCAGCAAGTGTTTTAATCCATTTTTTCATTGAGTCTTCCTCCTAAAATTGTAAGTTGATTAGTGGGTGACGCGCTTTTCAATGCGTCGAGCAATAAATTGAGTGATGAAGACCAAGATTAAAATCAAGATGGTCGACATCAAGGTGACATCTGTCTGGAATCGGTTATAACCACGTGAGATAGCTAGGTTCCCTAGACCACCACCACCGACAGCACCTGCCATGGCGGTTAAACCAATCACGCTGATTAAGGTGAGGGCTGACGCGCGGACGATACCTGGCAAACCTTCTTTGAGATAGACCCGGAAGATAATACCCCAAGGGCTTGTCCCCATGGCTTGAGCGGCTTCCACAACCCCAGGATTGACTTCTAAGAGGGCGTTTTCGACCTGACGAGCGAAGAAGGGAATAACCCCTGCAATCAGTGGCACCAAGGCCGCCTTGGAACCAATTGTCGTGCCCGCTAAGAAGCGCGTAGTTGTCGCTAAGAGGGCGACTAAGATAATAAAGGGAATGGACCGGAAAATATTGACTAGTTGATCTAGAATTCGGTAGAACCAACGGTTTTCCAGAATGCCTCCGTCGTGGGTGACAACCAGAACCACGCCAAGTAAAATTCCGAAGATGCCAGACCAGAGAGCCGTCCAGAAGGTCATATAAAGGGTTTGTTGCGTGGCTTCTAAAAAGTCCTTAGGAATTTTAGCCACGTTTGGCATGATGGGCTCTAAACTAGCCCAAGCTTGGTTACTCCAAGTGCCAAGCTTATCTAAAAACTCTGCTAACCATGTTGCCATTAGTCTTTTGCACCTCCCTTATAGTCTTTGGCGCTGTGTGGACGCTTGAGGAACTTAAGGTTGACACCTTGTTCTTTGATGTAAGCTACGGCAGCTTCCTTATCAGCTTCTGCCCCTGCCAAGGTGACAATCAAATTCCCGATTGGCGTATTATCAATAATCTCGACATTACCATGCAAGATGTTGGCGGTGACATTGAAGAGACTGTAGAGTGTCACAATCAATGGCTCATCGGTTTCGTCACCTAAGTAGGACAATTCTACCAACCATTCATCATCCTTAAGTTGAGAGAACTTAGGCTGGCTGAGAATGGTAGCTAGGGCCTGGTCTACATGGGTCGCGGTCCGAATGAAGTCGCGGGTTAAGGCTTGAGCTGGTTGGCTAAAGATTGGCACCACTGAGCCGGCTTCAATCACTTCCCCATTTTCCATTACGGCTACCTTGTTACAGATTTCCTTGACTACTTGCATCTCGTGAGTGATTAAGACGATGGTCAAACCTAGTTTTTGGTTCAATTCCTTGAGCAAGTCCAAAATCTGCAAGGTTGTTTTAGGGTCGAGAGCACTGGTTGCTTCATCACAGAGTAGAATCTTAGGGTTGCTAGCTAAGGCCCGCGCAATCGCCACCCGTTGCTTTTGCCCGCCAGATAATTGGCTTGGATAAGCTTCTGCCTTGTCAGCAATCCCTACTAGTTCAAGTAACTCTAGAACTTTTTGCCGACGCTCCTTGCGAACTTGAGACCAGAACTTGAACGGGGCGGTCAACTTCTCGCCGGCCTTTCCAGACCATTTCCAAAAGGCCAAGGCCTGACCAACATGCTGGCCAAACTGGCGGAAATTGTCACCATCATACTGGAGTGGGAAAGCCACGTTATTGAAGACTGTCCGACTGTGCATGAGGTTGAAGTGTTGGAAGATCATGCCGATTTTCTTACGTTCCTCACGCAAACGTCGACCGGACAAACCCTGAAGTGCCACCTTACCAACGGTCACTTGCCCGCCTGTTGGACGTTGCAAGAGGTTGATGACCCGGACCAGGGTAGATTTACCGGCACCAGAGTAACCGACAATCCCGTAAATATCTCCTTCTTCAATCGCCAAATCAACGTCTTTGACTGCTTGGACCTGGCGGTCCTTCTGTCTAAATGTGACAGAGATATTCTTTAATTCTATCACCTATAATTCCTCCTTATTTCAAGGCTCGTGGGTGGGCGGGTTACAAAAAGCCCCCAAGGCGGCCTAGAGCCTACCTTGAGGGCGTCATGACGCGTTACCACCTCTTGTTCAGGCAATACTCACATATTGCCCCTTAACGAGTATCCTGATTGGATACTCTTTGCTTTTAACGGTCGCACCGAGACTTGAATTAGCTTAAGCCATTCAACATCTTCGCTCCATAGCCATTTTCATGTCGTTGCCTTGCTTCGTTCCACCACCCGAAGCTCTCTGTGAAGGCGAGGCGACCTTACTTACTATTTCATCGCATTATCTTATCTTAAAAAAAATAGCCCTCTCTACTAACTCATGTTAGTAAAAGGACGATGTGATCGTGTTACCACCTTTTATTCGGAAGCCTAAGCTTCCCTCTACCCAGCTGGCCTTACAGCGTAACTGGTATTCCTGGTAACGGGGGAATGACCCGAACACACCTACCTATCGGCGTATTTATCTCCCAGACCATCTTCATAACCTATTCGATAGTACCTTCCACCTACCGGCACCTCTCTTGAATCGCTAGTTTTACTACTCTTCTGTTCAACGATATTTCAGATATGCCTCTACTATACCCAGATTCCAGCTAAAAGTCAAGCTTTTTATGATAAAATCCTGATGAAGAGGTGAGTTCTTCTCATTTTTACTTGGACTTTTTTCACCATGCTCTAGATTATGTCGGTCTATGTATGATAAACTATTAGATAGAAGTTAAGGAAGAAAGGGAAGTGCTCATCAGATGTCAACGCCACAAGTCAACCAAGGCCTGCTCGCCATTAAGCCGAGCCCTATCCGTAGTTTTAACGATCAAATCAGCAAAATCGAAGGCTTAATCCCCCTCACCATCGGAGAGCCAGACTTTCCAACACCCGATTTCATTAAGGATGCCGCCATTGAGGCCATCCGCAAGGACCTGAATGGCTATACCCATTCGCGTGGTCTCTTAGCCTTACGCCAAGCTATTAGCGAGTTTCTAGAGCGTCACTATGAGCTCCACTATAGTCCTGAAGAAGAAATCATCGTAACCGTAGGGGCGACCGAAGCTTTATTTGCTAGTCTGGTTGGCTTACTTAACCCTGGCCAAAAAGTCATTGTACCTGCACCTAACTATGTTATCTACGAAACGCAAGTTCGACTTGCTGGAGCAGAACTCGTTCGTCACGATGTCAGCCATAGTCACTTCAAGCTGGAGGCAGAAGAACTCAAGGCTCAGTTAGAAAGCCATCCTGAAATTAAGATTCTGCTCTTGAACCATCCTTGCAACCCTACTGGCGTCACCTATAGTCGTGAAGAGTTAGAAGCGCTAGCCAATGTGGCCCGCCAATATAATCTGATGATTGTCTCAGATGAAATTTATAGCGAACTTACCTATTCTGATAAGCATGTTTCCATGGCGGAACTGGCTCCTGAGCGTACTATCCTTATTAACGGGACCTCTAAATTTTATGCCATGACGGGTTGGCGTTCTTGCTTTATTGCTGGGCCTAAGGACTATCTGAGCCAAATCTTCAAGGTTCACCAAGCAACTGTTAATACGCCACCATCCGTCTCACAATATGGCTCTATTGCTGCCTATCACTCAGGCGATGACAGTATTCATGAGATGCGAGAAGCCTATGACCAACGCCGCCAATTCCTGATTGGCCGTTTCCGCGAGATTGGCTACCAAACCTTGCTTCCAGAAGGTGCCTTTTACCTCTTCGTCAAAGTACCTGACTGGTTCCAAGGTGATGACTTCGCCTTCTGTCTGACTTTGGCTCAAGAAGCTAAGGTTGGGGCAGTCCCTGGCCAATCTTTTGGACCTGGCGGATCAGGCTACTTCCGTATCAGCTATGCTGCTAGCCTAGAAAAATTAGCAGAAGCCATGAATCGAATTCAAGCCTTTACCCAAGAGAAGACTAAATAATCTTAAGGAGGAGTTCTTATGCCATTTATCCACGTTGAACTATTAGAGGGTCGTAGCCCTCAAGCTAAAGAGGCAATGGCCAAAGAAATCATTGAGGTCGTGTCCAAACATAGTGGCGCGCCTGCTGAACGCATTCACGTTGTCTTTCAAGATATGAAGAAAGAAAACTATTTCCACAACCCTAAATAGATAGGTAGACTGGCTGAGGTAATCCCTCAGCCTTTGCCATTAGCCGATTGAAGGAGGCACTAAGATGAAGAAGAATCTTGCAATTATTGGGGGCGGGATCGTCGGAGCGACAGCGGCCTACTATGCCCTAAAAGAAGGTCACACTGTCACCCTCTATGAAGACGGCACCGGCCAAGCAACCAAGGCCGCCGCAGGCATTATCTGTCCCTGGTTCACTTTACGCCGTAACAAACCTTGGTATTATCTGGTTTCTCAAGGGGCTGAGTTTTATCGGCGATTCATGGCGGATTTGGCTGAAGATGGCTTAAATACCGATCCAATCTTCCAAGAGGTTGGCGCTTTACTAGTACGTAAAGATGAAAGCTCTCTAAGGCGTGACCAGGAACGCGCACAAGAACGCAAACCCGCTTCACCTTCTATTGGAGAGATTACTAGTTTGTCCGCTCAAGAGGCAATGGATAAATTGCCACTCCTAGAGACGCCTTATCCAGCAAGTTTTGTCTCTGGTGGGGCGCGACTGGATGGTGCGGCCTTGATTCAAGAACTTCATAGTTTGATTCCAAAACTAGGTGGTAAGTTGATTCATGGACAAGCCAAGCTTATGGCTGATGGCGATCAGCAGGTTAGCGTCTTAGGTCCACAAAAGGATACAAAGTCCTATGATGCTATTTTGTTGGCCTGCGGTGCTTGGTTACCTCACATCTTAGAGCCTCTTGGTTACGATGTTGCCATTAGCCCGCAAAAGGGACAGCTCTTTAGCATCTATCAACCTGAATGGGAGGGAAATGCTTGGCCGGTTGTCATGCCGCCCGGTAAATTTGATATTATTCCTTTCCAAAATGGCGAGCTCGTCATTGGCGCGACGCATGAGAATGACCAGGGCTATGATTTGACCGTTGAAGACCAGCGATTGGCAGAGCTTCAAGAACGTGCCAGCAGTCTCCTGCCTTTCTTATCGGACCAAGTGGCTTATCATCAGGTTAAAGTAGGCATACGTGCCTATACGCCAGATTATGCTGTTTTAGTAGGCCCAGTCCCAGAACTTGAATCTGTTTGGGCTGTCAGTGGCCTAGGCTCCTCTGGCTTAACGAGCGGCCCTTTCCTTGGTTATCAGTGGGTCAAGGATGTCAGCCAAGGCCATAGTGACTTGGATCAAAGCCTATATCCAATTGAGTCCTACATTAAAAAAGTCTAAGAATTGGCCCTTTTTGACTACACAAATTAGTCTAAACATGTTATGATTAGTAGGTGAAAGGAGGGGAATTATAAATGAAAAAAATCTTTGAAGAATTCCGTGGCTTTATTGCCAAAGACAATATTGTAACTTTAGCCGTTGCTGTGATCTTGGGGGGT
>CAUUNL010000075.1:0-7325 GCA_963546405.1 Abiotrophia defectiva
AGAGACAATATATTAATCCTATTATAACATGGTGCCCCACTAAACCCCAATAAAATTACTCTATCCAAAATAGACAAACACCATCCTATGCTAGGCAGCATAGGATGGTGACTGACTTACTTATGGGAGCCGATTGCCCCCCGCTTTATAGATACGATACCAGTCCTCACGACTGACGTCAATGCGGCAAGCTTGCGCCAAATCCACTAAGCGCCAAGGCTGCATGGAACCTACTAAGACTTGCATTTTAGCAGGATGGCGTAAAATCCAGGCTAGAGCCAAGGCATCCGAACTGACGCCATAGCTTAAAGCCAAGCTAGCTAAACAATCCCTTAAGTCCTGATAGTCTGGGTGTAACATATAGGGGCCTTGGTGTAAATCCACTTGGAATGGCGACCAGGCCTGGATAGTTACCTGATGAAGGCGACAATAATTGAGGACATCACCATCACGATTGATACTCTCCGGGTCTTTGGTATTGACATTCAAGCTAGCATCTAAGAGAACCGTGTGGGCTGGCCCAAATTCCAATTGATTGACAATGAGGGCTTGATCTAAGTAGGAAGACAAGAGACTTATTTGTCCTGGATTCTGGTTGCTAACGCCGAAGTAGCGAACTTTACCCGCCTGATGAAGGTCATGGAAGGCTTCAGCTACTTCTTCTGGTTCCATCAAGGCATCTGGCCGATGTAGGGCCAAGACGTCTAGGTAATCTGTTTGAAGTCGCTTGAGGCTACCTTCCACCGCTTGGATAATGTGGTCTTTGGAAAAATCAAAATGGTAGTTAGACCAGACATCGGCCAAGCCACATTTGGATTGGATTAAGAGGTCCTGGCGGGCTAATCCCATGCCTGTCCAGGCTTGGCCAAAACGTGATTCAGATTGACCCTTGCCATAAATATCTGCATGATCGAAGAAATTAATTCCTAGGTCTTGGCAGGTCGCTAGGACCTTCTGGCTGTCAGCCAAGCTTAGACTATCCATGCGCATACAACCTAAGGCGATGGCGCTGGCACCTGCTAGCTGACCTCCTAAGTTTATGGTCTTCATGACTCAGCCTCCTCTTCTTCCTCTGGTCGATAAACAGGCTGATCGACTAGGTTCAAGCTCTCTACTGGCACCGACTCCGTCTCAAAGACTACAAACTCGTTGTGAGCCTTGAGGAAGCCCGACGGAACATAGAGGTATTGGATAGGGCCCTGAGACCAGTAACGGCCTAGGTTGAAGCCATTGACACAGACGCATCCCTTGCCATAGGCAGAGCAATCAATAAAGGTATCCTGAATCTGATCCAGCTCAACCTCGAAGCGGTAGAAATGGGGACTCTCTGCTTGTGTAGGTCGCGGACCTTCATGGTAGCTAACCGCTGCTAGCATGTCTGGCTTGAATTCTAAGGCATATTGTGTGAAGCCTTTGCGGAACTGGTGGTTAATCATCACCCCGCCCTTAATGCCCTTAGATTGGGTTGGACTATTGAGCTTGAAGCCGTAATTGACGCGCCCCATATTTTCTACCAAGACATCGACTTGAGCAGTGGCCTGGTCAGTATCAAAGAGCACTTCATCGCCAATGTCTTCTCTGTACTGGGTCACTAGGTGCTTGCCTTGGATAAAGACTTGAACCCGGTCATGGGCATTAATGATTTTAAGTCGTTCCGGATGGCCGTGGTGTGCGACCCGCGTCCGATAGAGGGTATAACCATAGTGTTGGCCTAAGGCTTCCATTGCTAGCGGGTAGTCCACTTCTTGGCCGGTTCCTAACTGGTCGGCGACTTCTAGCAAATCGGCCCAGCCAAGCACAGGATAGGTACCATAGGCTCTAGCCTGGCGACTACGTGGCTCAAATTGTGGTAAGTCTGGGAAAAGCTCATGGGTCACCCGCTGAACAGCATAATATTTGGCAGTTGGTTGGCCCCATTCATTAATGGGGGCATCGAAGTCATAGGAAGTGACTTGCGGGAGATCCCGGTGCTTGCGCGCAGAACAGCCATTAATAAAGCCAAAGTTGGTCCCGCCTCGCAAGAGGAAGAGGTTAACACTGCCGACCGCCATCATTTCCTTAACATCATGGGCCAAGTCCTCTGGGTCACGGCGGACAATAGGCTCATTCCAACGGTTGAACCAACCATCCCAGAACTCCGTGCACATAAGCGGCCATTGCTTGCCATGACGGTCGAAGAAGGCTTGGAGGGCTTGGGTATTGCCCGGTGCATCCGAGCCAAAGTTGCCAGTGACAAAGATATCATCTTCAATCAAGGTGCCGGACTCTAGCGCTTCAATCCAGGTGCCATCCGAGGTAAAGAGTGGCACCTCTATCCCCCGGTCACGCATCATTTGGGCCACGGCCCGTAAATAGGCTTTGTCTTCTGCATAGGAGCCATACTCGTTCTCGACTTGCATCATCAAGATGGGGCCTCCGTGAGTGAACTGATAAGGTATTAGCTGTGGTAGGAGCCAATCATAATAAGCTGCTACCTTAGCCAGAAAGGTCTCATCATAGGTGCGATAGCGCATGCCAGGATAGTTGAGCAACCAAGCCGGCAGGCCGCCAAAATCAAACTCCGCACAAATATAGGGACAGGGGCGGACAATCAAGTGAAGTCCCATACGGCTGACTAGGTCAAAGTAGGCCTTGAAATCCAGCAAGCCGCTGTCTTCAAAGACCCCTTCATGAGGCTCATGCAAACTCCAAGGGATGTAGGTTTCGACTGTATTGTAACCTAATGCCTTGAGATTATAGAGGGTATCTTCCCATTGATCTGGATGTAGACGGAAATACTGGATTGCTCCTGACAAAATCTTGAAGGGCTGATCATCTAAATAGAATTGGTCGCGAATTTCGAACTGTGTCATGCGCCCATCTCCTGTTGTTTATCGGCAATCTTAACGAATGGATAATAGACAGCTGTTGAAATCCCAACATTAATTAGGGACAGAACAATAGCCCGCCAGTCGAAGGCTGTTGCGAAAAAGCCATAGAGAACAGGTGGCATTACCCAAGTTACGTTCTGAGTAACTGGTGCTACCAAGCCCATCGTTGTCGCAAAATAAGCCACTGTTACCATCAGCACTGGACTTAGGACAAATGGAATGAACATAATTGGGTTAAGGACGATTGGCACCCCGTACATAACAGGTTCCCCAATGTTAAAGATCATAGGGAAGATCCCTAATTTAGCTACTTCACGCAAATGACGACTACGTGCCATCCAGAGAATAGAGATAGCTAGGCCGATGGCATCGAACCAGACAAAGGCACCAAAGGAGTTATCTGTCCATAAGTATGGAATGGCGGTGCCAGCGCGGTAGGCTTCTAAGTTAGCTAGCATGGTCACCCCGAAGAGACTGGACATAACAGGTGCCAAGACGTTGCCGCCGTGGAGGCCGAAGAACCAGAAAATCTTGTTTAAGATGACAATGATGAGGACAGCCAAGAAGCTTTGCGACATATTAAGTAGTGGCGCTTGTAAGACCTTGTAAACCCAAGAAATCATAAGCTCACCAGTCAATTGATTGAAGGCATAGGTGGCAATGGCGACTACATACATGGCAATGGCTGCCGGAATGATGGATAGGAATGGCTTAACGATAGCAGGTGGTACTGAATCTGGCAACTTAATGGTCCAGTTCCGATTCATGACCTTACAGAAGATGATAACCGATACGAAACCAATGATAATCCCTGTAAAGTAACCCTTGGCCCCAATTTGGTCTAGCGGAATGGCATTACGTACCGTAACCGCCAGTTGGTCCCCTTGAACTGCCACACCTTGTAGCTTATCGCCCAGCAGTCCAGCTAAGGCCTTAGAGTCAACATTTTCTAGCTTGAAGTTCTGCGTTACCGTATTAGCGATGGTAATGACATAGGAAGCTACCGCCACCAAACCGGCGGAGACGGTATCCACCTTGTAAATCTTGGCGATATTAACACCAAAGTTAAAGAGAAAGAGGAAGACAACAATTGGGATAGACCCTTTGAAGAGGATGTAGTTGATATCAATCAACCAACCAAAAGTCTGCGGGATGAAGGTATTGCCAAATTGGCCGGGTAAATCTGCCAAAAAGGCATTAATCATGAGAGCGAATGAGCCGGCCATAATAACCGGCATGGTCCCAATAAAGGAATCCCGAAGTGCAACAAGGAACCGTTGGTTCCCAACTTTATTGGCGATAGGCATCAGACGCTCTTGCCAACGATCGACTAAACTTGCCATGATAATTCCTCCTTAAAATTTTACATAAATTAATTAAAACCAGGGTTTAGGTGTCTACCAACCTAGCTAGGACTGCTCCGCAAAAACTTATTGGGCTAAGACTTGGTAGACTTCGATTAATTCCTGCGCTAAATCGACAAAGGCGATACTGGTCATGAGATGATCCTGACCATGAATCATAAAGAGACTGAGGGGCTGCTCAATGCCCTGCGCTTCTTGAGCTAGGACCTTGGCCTGAGCGTGATGGGCCTCTAATAAGGCTGCTCGCGCAGCTGCCATTCGCTCCGTCGCGACCTGGAAATCTCGCTTCTTAGCTGCCGCCATGGCTTCGATGGCACAGGATTTGGCTTCACCACCATACATAATTAACTGCATGGCGACTTCTAATGAGGCTTCTTTTGACATAGGCTTGCTCCTTTACCCCATGAGACTGACGGCTAGGGCCAAGACCTTATCGCCTTTCATCATGCCATAATCGGTCATGGGGATGACCTCCACTGGAATGCCTCGGGCTGACAAGTCAGCAGAAAATTCGTTCTTCAAATAGCGGACTTGGGGGCCTAACAATAAGACATCTACTGCATTGTTCTGGAGATATTCCTTGGCTTCTGGCACTGGCACAGCAAAGATATGGGCATCTAAGCCTTGATCTTGCGCAGCTTTTTCCATCTTGGAGACCATGAGACTAGTCGACATGCCAGCGGCACAGACTAACATGATTTGCTTGGTTTCCATTCATAACACCCTTTCCTTCCAATTTGAAAGCAAGAAAAAATGAACCGATCCCTATTATTTCAAAAATGTAAACAAGCAGGCGTGTAACGGAACCGATCCTCAACAATTATTTACTTTCTATTAATATTATAGGACTTGTAATTCTGAATGTCAACGTTTTCATTTGTGGATTTATTTATTTTTTGTTATGATATTTGTGAGGAAGTGACCAGTCATGACAATAACCAAGAAACAAGCCGTTCTAAGGGCCACCATATTAGATAAACTCTACGCCAAGGCACCACTATCACGTATTGATATTGCCAAAGAAACGGGCATAACGCCTGCTACTACGGGGGCTATTATTGGAGATTTAATTCGCCAAGACCTTGTCTATGAAGTTGGCGAAGCTGAGGACGATACTGTGGGCCGCAAGAAAACCTTACTCAGTCTTATGCCCCATCGTGCCTATTATCTAGGTGTCGAAATCTCTGAAAAATACCTAGCCTTAGTTATAACGGATAATCTAGGCGAGATTCAAGCCAGCAACTACTGCATGACCTTCCAAGAGCTAGGCAATTATCCAACTAGTGCTGATTTGGCCGACTTTATGCATCAATTTATGGCACAATACCCCGACTTCCCCTTGACTGCCATTGGCGTCGGGCTGCCGGGGCATGTGGACTTCGACTTGAGCCCCTATATTCAATCCAACAATCAACATTGGCAGAATCTCAATCTAGAAGAATTGGCCCAAGCCTTTAGCCTGCCGCTTTATTTTGATAATAAGTCTCACTGCTTGACTTTGGCCCAAAGACTTTATGGCCAAGATGACAAAAATGACCATAACTTTATCGTCTTCCATGTCGCTCACGGTATTCATTGTTCCTATATGTATCAAGGGCAAATCTACGGGCGACAGAACTTCCTGATTGGCGAAATCGGCCATACGATCTTGAATCCACAAGGGGAAGCCTGCACCTGTGGTAAACGGGGCTGCCTCCAAGTCTATGCTAGCGAATCTAGTCTAATCGCTAAGGCCCAAACCCTCTATCGGGTAGCTCAATCCACCTTCCTGCCTAGCTTGGTAGCAGATCCTGAAGCTATCACACTAGCAACCATTATGGATGCCTGTGCCTTAGGCGATACTAGCTGTCTGCAATTGATTCAGCAAGCCTGTCACTACCTATCGATTGCCCTATCCAATCTCAGTCAGCTGATTGACAGTGATGCTATTTACCTTGACGGCCAGTTCTTCTCCTACCCACTAGTTGACACCCTCTTGCACCAGGAGCTGGCGGCTACCACCCCGCTCTTCCACAAGCAAAAGAAAATACGGCTCATTCCCCTAACCTATAGCCCACTCAATATCGCGCGAGCAGCCACTAGCCTCTGTGTTAAAGCCAGCTTCTTATCAGCATAAAAATAGGCGGACCTTCTACTGAATCTAGTAGTAAGTCCGCTCTTTTTATTGCCTTAATTAGCGGTTAATGGAACGCGCAATCATAGAGATGGTGTGCCGTTGGCCGCGAATCGCCTTACTGAGGGCAAAAATATTCTCCACTGGAGCCAAACAGCCATAGCCAGAGTCCCCAATGTGCTGGATGTCTACCCCACAAATCTTATTGCGGATAGCCATCTGCTTAATGGTATCGGTATCCGAGCTTTCTTGGCTAGTTCCAATGGCGCTCATGACTAAGGCCCCTGCTTGATGGGCCCGCTGAACAATGGCCTTGAGATCAGCCTCATCGAAGCCTGGCACACTGCCTACAGCCGGCGCTAAGATGACATCCGCTCCAGCCTCAATGAATTGGCTGACTGCTTCTAAGTCTGCCACAGGCTCGTCAACCCCTGCCCCATGCATCTTACCCGCAATCACTAAGCCCGAGAAGTGCTGCTTAGTCAGCCTAATGGCTGACGCAATGGTCTTATTGGTCACACCGGTCCCGGGATTTCCAGTCAAACAGATAAAATCCACACCTAGCGCTTGAGCCGCTTGTAAGGAAGCTTCATTAAGCTGGCGACCCGTCACCAATTCCTGCCGTTCTTCATTCATCTGGGCGCTAGCATCAACAGGTTCCAGATTAACCCCAATTGGCCGACCTACTAGTCGATGGAGCTCTGCGACAAAATTAGGGACATTTGGATCGATGGCTGATATGACCGGGTTTAATAAATCCACCCCGTTAAGCAAAATCAGGTCCGCCCCAAAAGCGCGAGCCATCTCTGAGTTGGTAATATCCCCAATATAGGACTCCTTAAAGCCCACATTCTCAGACAAAATCACTCGACCTTCACTAGCTTTAATACTCTGCTTTAGTTCTGCTGCTGACATGGCCAAAATTTCCGACGTGTTGGCACTAATCAAACGTTTCACCATGTGAATCCTTCTTTCTTT
>CAUUNL010000076.1:0-6881 GCA_963546405.1 Abiotrophia defectiva
ATTTTTCCTTATAACTTAGCATAAGTCATGTGTTTAGAGCGGCTGAGACCTGTCAGCCGCTCTTTTCATCCCTAGGTCCGAGCAAATATCGGTCCTAGGCCCTATGTCAAACGAGTGGAAAACTGGCATAATAAGGGTGTAGTTAAGAAACAAGCCCTCATTTAAGGAGTGAGAGATATGAATGAGAAAGAAAGAATCATTGAATTAGTCAAACAACAAGTCATTACTATGGATGAAGCCCTTCGCCTCCTCGAAGCTTCGGCCCAAGCAAAATCAGCGGACCAAGTAGAGGAGCCAGCCGACACTCAAGATCAAGCCCAAGTGACGGACCAGGAAGCCCCAACCAATCCAGAAGCGCCAGCTGACCAAGAGCCTGAGCAGGACAAGAAGGCGGGCTTCGACACAGAACAACTTAAGGCTACCGTCCAAGAAGCCATCGACAAGAGCCTCAAATTTGGCCAAGAAATCATCTATAGCGTCCAACAAAGCCTTGATGACAAACAAGAAGATAAGCCAGAAGACAGCAAGTCAGAGGAGTCAACCCCCGAAGCCTCTCAACCTGAAGCTTCCATCAGCCAGGAAGATGCAGAAGCGGCGGCGGCTAAGCGCCAAGAATTAGAGGAAAGCCTGGAAAAAGAAGGCCAAGCCCTCCTAATCGCTAAGCAACGTCTAAGAGAGTTCGAGATTCTAGCAGAATTAGACGAGCTCAGTGAAGAACTCCAAGCCCAACAAGCCCAAGTGGCAGCAGAAGTCCTGGAGCGAGGCCAAAAGATTGACCAGCTCCAAGAAGAACTCAAGGCCTACAAGCCAGCAAGCCCTGCTTCAGAGCCCTTCAGCCAACGACTCAACGACTTCGTTCGCCAAGTCAATGAAGGCGGCCAACGGGCAGCCGACCACGTCAGTCGAGCAGCGGATCAATTCGGTCAGAAAGCAGACCGCGCTGGCCAACGTATCGATAACGAAGCCAACCGCCTAGGCCGGGTCATTGGTCAAGTGGTGAGCACAGCCTTTAAGGCAGCGCGTGAAGGCATTCGCGTAGGCGTTCGGGCCTACGGCCGTTTAGGCAATGAATGGGAGCATACTTTTAACTTTGACGCTAAGGACCTAAAAGTGTTAGACTTTAAGTTATCACGAGGCGATGTCAAAGTCACGCGTGCCCATGTGGATCAAGTCTCAGTCAATGTCAAGGCAAGCTTCTTCGGTAAGATTCCAAATCCTAACCTAGAAGATTTCCAAGCTCACAGTATCCTCTCCCTAGACGACGGCAGCTTGCTCTTGCAAGTAACGGACGCCCATATGTCAGCGGATATTGAAGTGACCCTGCCAGACCAAGACTTAGAAACTGTTCGGATTGAGACCACCCAAGGGGATATTGAGCTAGACGGGGTCCAAGCCAAAGAAATCTATCTGACGACTGTCAATGGGGATGTCGACCTTTCTGATGTGGCAGCAGATTTATTAGACTACCATTCAACCAATGGGGATTTAGACTATCGCCTAGCAGAGGTCAAGCGCCTCAACCTAGAGACAACCAACGGCGACTGCCGTGTGGTAGGTGCCATTGGCGATGTAGCGGCTAGCCTGATTAGTGGCGACCTGCTCTTAACCAAGCGCGATGAGACGCCGGCTGCCATGAAGGTCAGCACAGTCAGTGGCGATGTCAAGATCGCCATTCCAGCTAACTTAAGCCTAGAAGGCAGCGCCCAATCTAGCTCAGGCGACGTAGAACACCGTATCGGCCACCTAGACGTTGAAACCCACCGTCATCACAGCCTAGAATTCCAACGGCTGATGACCAACCAAGAAAGACCCGTTCATTTAGAAATTAACACCGTATCAGGCGACATTCGCCTCAAAGATACCGATTTATAGGAGGAATTTACCATGAAACGATTAACTCGTAATAGCCGTGAAGGGATGTTTTTAGGCGTTTGCGCCGGTATTGCTGATTATTTTGGCATAGACCCAACGCTTGTGCGCCTAGTCTGGGTGATTTCCGGGCTCTTAGGTGGTGTGGGCTTGTTCGGCTACTTGATTGCAGCTTTCATCATGCCAGAAGCCTAAGCTTAAGTAAGGTAGAAAGAAGGAACGACCATGAAACGACTATATAAATCTACCCGTGACCGTAAAGTAATGGGGGTCTGCGGGGGGCTGGGAGAATATCTAGGCATTGACCCTACTTTCCTTCGCCTAGTGTGGTTTGTCCTCATCTGGCCAGGTTGGGGGACACCTTTCCTCATTTATTTGGTCTTGGGGATCATTCTGCCAAGTGACTATACGGTTGCGAATGGCCCTACCAGTCGCTCTAGCCGCCGCGAACAGGAAAGAGACCGTTATCGCCAACAGGCTAACCGGGCAAGAGAGGAACTTAATGATTTCCTACGTCGCTATCAAAAAGGCGCAGCAGGTCGCGATGCTAAGGCAGAGCCTAAGCGACGTGATGTGACGCCTAAGGATGACTGGAGTGATTTCTAATGCGTCGGATTTTATTGAATACCTTACTCTTTATGGGCCTGGCCCATGTTATGCCGGGTGTCAACGTTACGGGCTTTGGCGGGGCCTTAATATCAGCCTTTGTCTTCGCCCTCTTAAGCGTCACGGTAAAACCTGTCCTAGAATTCTTTGCTTGGCCCCTTAACTTCTTGAGTTTGGGGCTGGTCAACTGGTTGATTGCTGGCTTTATCCTACTTTTAGCTAGCTGGTTGCCAGGTGGCCTTACCATTAGCTCTATCTGGAGCGCTATGTTGGTGGCCGTTGCCCTTTCCCTAGGCCAAAGCCTAGTTGGCTTGGACAGTCCCTATCATGATTAAGACTAATAAAAGACCGCAGACCAGATGGCTGCGGTCTTTTGCTTAGGCTGGTAAATCCAGTTTTTTCAAGGGTCTGTCCGGGCAAACGAAAAGATAGGAATTCTCCGCCGTCTATGTTAAGATTAGGAGGTAAAAGTCAATGAGGAGGCAACATTTTCATGTCCAGCAGTGTAACCGTCAATGAACTCGTAAAAACCTTAAAAATTCAATATGCCTTTGGGGAAGATTATGGTTCTCGTCAAATATATACTAGTGAAGTATCCCGGCCAGGCTTGGCCCTAACTGGCTTCGTGGAGGACTATCCCTTCGAGCGTATTCAACTGATTGGCCGGACAGAGCTCCTCTATCTCGCGAGTCTGCCAGAGGAGCAGCGCCTTGTAGCCTATGAGTCCCTCTGTAATGAGGAGACGCCCGCTATCATCTTCGCACGGGACATGTCGGTGCCAGAAGATATCTTCACCGTGGCAGATAAATATCATGTGCCAATCTTGGTGGCACGCTCTAAGACCACTCGGGTGCTCGCCAACTTGACTAACTTTTTGGAAGGGCGTTTAGCTGAACGTTTGGCTAAGCACGGCGTCTTCGTGGAAGTATTCGGGATGGGGGTCCTCCTGACCGGGGGTAGCGGTGTCGGTAAGTCTGAAACGGCTCTAGAATTGGTCCAACGCGGCCACCGTCTGATTGCCGATGACCGAGTCGAGCTCTTTATGATTGATGAATTGACCCTAGTTGGTGAAGCCCCTGAAATCCTCCAAAACCTCTTGGAAATCCGTGGTTTAGGCATTATCGATGTCATGTCTCTTTACGGGGTAGCAGCCATCCGTCGCTCTAAACGTTTGGAATTGATTATTAACCTAGTGCTAGATGACGGCAAGACCGAATACGATCGTCTGGGCTCACAACGTGAATATGAACAAATCTTTGAAGTCAACGTGCCACGTATCCGCATTCCGGTTAAGACTGGGCGGAACTTGTCGGCCATTGTCGAATCAGCAGCCATGAACTTCCGGGCTAACCAAATGGGTTATGATGCGACGACTACTTTCAACCGTAAACTAGACGCCCTTATCAAGAAGAATCGGGTTGATGACTAGATGCCAGTTTTAGCCATTGATCCCATTGCCTTCCGCTTACTAGGCTGGCCCGTCCACTGGTACGGCCTCTTGATTGGCTTAGGTATGGTCCTATCCTATCTCTTGGTCATGCGAGAGGGGCGCCGTAAGGGCCTGTCAGAAGATTATCTGTCGGATGCCTACTTCTGGACCATTATCTTAGGCCTGATAGGCGCGCGCGCCTATTATGTGCTCTTCCGTTTGGACTACTACCTAGCCCATCCCGACCAAATCATTCAGATTTGGCATGGTGGGGGTGCCATCTATGGGGCCATCTTGCTAGGGACAGCCACCATTATCTATGTGGCGCGGCGCTATCAGCAAGACCTCATCCTGACCTTGGATGTGGCAGCGCCAGGCATTATGTTGGCCCAAGCCATCGGGCGTTGGGGCAACTTCGTTAACCAAGAGGCCTATGGACCAGAAACCAGCCGCGCCTTTCTAGAAGGCTTGCATTTGCCGGCCTGGCTCATTGATCAAATGCAGATTCAAGGCCATTATTACCAGCCCACTTTCCTGTATGAGTCCTTGTGGAACTTACTGGGCTTGGCCCTGATTTTAATCTTACGACGACAAAAAGGCTTACTCAAACGTGGCGAATTAGCGGCCGGCTACTTCGTCTGGTATGGTCTAGGCCGCTTCTTCATTGAAGGTCTACGGACTGACAGTTTATACTTGGGTCCCTTGCGCATTTCGCAGGGGGTGTCCGCCGTCATGGTAGTGCTGGGCTTGGCCTGGATTATCATCAGACGGCGAGCAGGTCACAGTGTGGCCTATTCAGATTTCCAATTAGAAAAGAGGTAAGGACATGAAAATTGCGGTATTAGGTTCAGGTTCCTGGGGAACTGCCCTAGGCCAAGTCTTGGCTGAAAATGGTCATGAGGTGGTCTTATGGGGACGTGAAGACCACATCGCGGATGAAATTAACCAAGCCCATACCAATAGCCACTTCCTGCCAGGCATTAACTTGCCTACGACCATTGTGGCGACAACGGACTTGAAAGCAGCCTTGGATCAAGCCACTGTCTTACTCTTCGTCTTACCAACCAAGGCCATTCGCTCAGTTGCCCGGCAGGTAGCGAGCTATCTCAGTCAGTCAGATGCTCAACCCCTCCTCGTGCATGCCACTAAAGGGCTGGAGCAGGGGACCCATTTGCGGGTCAGCCAGATGATTGAAGAGGAGATTCCGCGACAAGATTACCAAGATCTGGTAGTCTTGTCAGGTCCAAGCCATGCCGAGGAGGTAGCCCGTCATGACCTGACAACTGTAACGGCCGCTTGCCCCAATTTGCAAGCAGCTGAGAAGGTGCAGGCCCTCTTTAAGAATCACTACTTCCGCATTTATACCAATACCGATGTGGTAGGCGTGGAAATGGGCGCGGCCCTCAAGAATATTATTGCCCTAGGTGCCGGTGTCCTAGCGGGTGCTGGCTACGGTGACAATGCCAAGGCCGCCCTAGTAACGCGTGGTCTGGCTGAAATTTCCCGTATGGGCATTAAGTTGGGGGCGGACCCGCTGACCTTTGTGGGGTTGAGCGGGGTTGGCGACTTAGTGGTCACCTGTACCAGTCCCCACTCCCGTAACTGGCAGGCAGGCAATCTGCTAGCCAAGGGTTACAGTAAGGAAGCCATCGAAGAAGAAATTCAAATGGTAGTCGAAGGGATTGCTACCTGCCAGTCAGCCTATGAACTGGCCAAGGAATCCGGTATCGAAATGCCAATTACCGAGGCCCTCTATGGTCTCATTTATGAAGGTGCGCAGGTCAAGGAAGGCCTGCTTCGCTTGATGACGCGCGACGGCAAGCAAGAAGCCTCCCTGTCTCAGGCGCATTATTAAGAGAGTGAATGATAGAATGGAAAAAGAATTAATTGTTACAGATGTTGTCGTGATTGGCGCTGGACCGGCTGGGATGACCGCCGCCCTCTACGCTTCACGCGCGAACCTCAAGACCCATATGATTGAAAAAGGCGTTCCCGGTGGGGAAGTCAACAACACGGCAGATGTGGAAAACTATCCTGGCTTCTCCCTGGTTTCTGGCCCAGAATTGGCCCAACACATGTACCAAGGGGCTATGCGTTTTGACGCGGTCCACGACTACGGCGACGTAAGCCATATTGAAGTAGCAGGCGACCTTAAGCGAGTGCATACTAGCTCCAAGGTCTATGAAGCCAAGGCCGTCATTGTAGCGACCGGTTCTTTCCACCGCCATCTTGGCGTGCCAGGCGAAGAAGAATTGGCAGGCCGAGGCGTGTCCTACTGTGCGGTCTGTGACGGCTTCTTCTTCCGCGATAAGGAAATTATCGTGGTCGGCGGGGGTGACTCAGCTGTTGAAGAAGCCCATTATCTGACTCAATTTGCTAGCAAGATCACAGTTATTCACCGTCGTGACGAGCTCCGAGCGCAGAAAGTCCTGCAAGACCGGGCCTTTGCCAATCCTAAGATTGAATTCATCTGGGATAGCGTGGTGGAAGAAATTCTAGGGACGGATGCCGTTGAAGGCGTGCAAATTAAGAACGTCAAGACTGGCCAAACTAGCCGCGTAGATGCCCAAGGGGTCTTTATCTACGTTGGTTTAGTGCCTAACTCAGAAGCCGTTAAAGATTTAGGAATTACCGACCAAGAAGGTTGGATCATCACGGATGATCATATGGCCACTAGCCTGCCAGGCGTTTTTGCAGCCGGCGACGTGCGTCAAAAGCACCTGCGTCAGATCGTAACAGCCACCGGCGATGGCGGCACGGCTGGTTTCCAAGCCTACCAATACATTGAAAGCCTTAAAGACTAAGCAAGAAAGCCCTGCACCGATAGTTAGTGCAGGGCTTTTGTTTGAGCTAGTGGACCACTAGCTCCTAGGAAATCGTCGAATACGGTCCAAAAGTCAGGAAAGGCTTCGAGCCAGTGGCCCACTCTGTCAAGTGGACCACTAGCTCCTAGGAAATCGTCGAAAACAGGCCAAAA
>CAUUNL010000077.1:0-6842 GCA_963546405.1 Abiotrophia defectiva
CATATATGATATAATGGGATTTTTGTGTATGGATTATTTTTTTGTACTGTGAGAGGACAGCTTTTAGCCTTGAAGCCAGGTGAATAACTGTAGTCGCGTCAAACATCATGCCATTGGAAGGTTGAGGATGGCAGGCGTATGAGAAGCGCTTGGAGCGTCGCGACTTAGCGATTCCATAGCCTGACAAGGCGGAAGACTGGCGGATAGCCAGGCTAAAGCCGGTCCCCTTCCGAGGGCATGACGTTTGCTTGAGCGACTACAGTTATTCACCGTATGAAAAGCTAGTATCTATTTCTAATCCTTAGAACAGTCGTTGTTGAATATTCTGGGTAACATCATTGCGTTCATTGTAATAGGCCGCCAGTAAGGTGGTCTGGTACTCGTTGGCCTGGTCGGCAGCTGTATCCTCAGCTGTGGTCAAAATTTCTTTAGGGAAGTAGAGCCGCAAATCGCCTCGTTGCTTGCCGGCTAGGGAATTGACTAGGGGACTAACTTGAGATAGCTCAACAATCTGTCCCATCTTAGTAATGAGCTCAATCTGGGTGCGTTTGCTAATCTGGCCTACACGATAATAGTCATAAGGCAGGTCAAAACTAGAATTCTCCGCGAAATAATAGTAAGGGTCATAGCCCAGCCGGACCAACTCTTGGTCGATGGCAATGGTTAGCTCAGTCTTCTCTTCTGGACTAGTCAGGACGGATTTGAAAGGTTTGCGGGTCAGGAAGCGATTAGCCAAATCTGCCAGCAAGATATCCTCTTCGTCTAGCCAGTGGTTGAAGTAGCTGCTGAGGATGTGGTCATCCAGGCGCAAGTAATCAGATAGGAGCCAGTCCCCTCGCAGGAAGGGCTCTAGGAAGCTAATTTGGGTCTTCATCTGGTCCGCTTTTTCCAGATAACAGGTCTTAGCGCGGGTCAGCAGACTGTGGAGGACCATTTCCATGCCACGAGAGACGGAGTGGAAGTAGACCTGCATATACATTTGATAGCGACTGACGATATAGTCTTCAATGGCGTGCATGCCCGAAAAGTCGAAGACAATGCCGTTTTTGAATGGACGAATC
Source organism: Abiotrophia defectiva (assembly GCA_963546405.1). GTDB lineage: Bacteria > Bacillota > Bacilli > Lactobacillales > Aerococcaceae > Abiotrophia > Abiotrophia defectiva_A. The sequence continues at coordinate 1,062 of CAUUNL010000077.1, forward strand.
ACTCGCAAAATCCGTGTCAGGTCGAAAGTGCCGTAGGAGACGCCAGCATAGTAGGCGTCACGAAGCAGATAATCCATGCGGTCTGCATCAATTTGGCTACTAATCAGCTGGACTACCTGTTGGTTAGGGTAGGTCTTATTGATGACACTCGCGACCTTAGCCGGAAATTCTGGGCCAAGTTGTAGCAGGACCTGATGAATTTCAGTTTCAGGCGAGGTGATAATACGTTGAGTAATCTCCTCATGGTTGGTATGGAAGATCCCTTCGAAGGCATGGGAGAAGGGACCATGACCGATGTCATGGAGTAAAGCAGAGCAGAGGGCGACCAAGCGCTCAGAGGCCTGCCAGAGACCGTCACCCGGCATTTGGGATAGGTATTGGCGTTCGAATTTATCGACAATGAGGCGTGTAATTTCATAGACACCTAGGGAGTGACCGAAGCGCGAATGTTCGGCCCCGTGGAAGGTGTAGACAGAACCGCCCAATTGCTTAATACGGCGCAGGCGTTGAAATTCTCGCGTGTTAATCAAATCTAAAATAATCTGATCTTGGATATGGATATAGCCATGTACCGGGTCGCGGAAGACCTTCTCACGGCTGAGTTTTTGGGCCGCAACGGCCCCATCAAAGTTAAACATGGCATAACCTCCTTAGCTATCTGGCTTGCTACTTACTTCTGCTTTAAGTGATTGGGTACGGGCCAAGGAAACTTGGCGCATTTTGGTAAAGATAGGGACTAGGTCAGAATCTTGATAGTCGCCTGGTACTAGTTTTTGATAGTGGCTAATCAGCTGGATCAGCTCTTCTTGGTAGGTCTGGCGGTCAAGTGGTTGGCCACAAGCTTGAGCCAGGGTCGTCATGACCGCTGGGTCTACCTTGGGATAGCTGTCATCTGCCCCAGCTGCCTGGTAAAAGCCCGCCATGAGTTGGGCGCGAGCAGCTTGATCTCCCGCCACACTGATATAAGCCGCGGTCGTCAGACCGGTCTTAAAGCGACGTTGGGCAATGCCCCCGATTTTTTGGCCCCCCACGACCAAGTCATAAGTACCAGGGCAGTAGGATTGGGCGATTTCATAGGCTTCAAGCTCAAGGCCATAAGGTATCAGGGACAGTCCAATCAGGGCTACCATCTGTTCATAGGCGGCATCAATGGATAGAGGGAAGTGGGTCAGGTCGCTTGCCAAGCCAATATTCAGGATGCCTGGATCACAGACCACACCCAAACCACCATGGGGTCGGAGGGCATAGTCGAAGCCTTGCTCTTCTAGGTAGGCCAAACCAGCCGCTAAGTTAGGTAGACGGCTATCCTTGGCGCCCAAGAGGACAGTAGGTTTATCAATGGAATAGAAGTGAACGAGGCCCTGAGCTTGATCCCCTTGCAAATGACGGAGCCAACGAATGAAGCTGTCCTGATAGGCCAAACTATCGCTTGCCGGCAGCGCCGGAACATGGTTAGCATCGTCGAAGTAACGCCATTCATGCTGTGATAAATACGGAAATTGTGGCAATGTCATTCTGTCCTCCCCCCTTTCTTGTCAAAGTTGCGCTCCTAAATGCCGATGAGAGCGATTGCTATGGTGTTATTATAGCACGATTTGCGGTATAATGACTATATAGAACCATTCGAGGGGCTCATCTTGTGACTGAAAGTGAACAAGTGGCCAGAAAGGACCTTCATGAGACGTGTAAGTATTGACCTTCAGGTCGAACAACAAATTATTTATCCCGATAGCCAGCAGGTAGAACGCTATGACCACAAGACCCAGGCGGTTCTCTTAGAACTAGAATCTTTTACCAAGCTGACCTATCAAAATCTCAATCAAGAACCTGTTGAAGTCAAATGGCTACCCCAAGCTGATGGAAGCACCCAGATTCAAGTTAGTCAGGCTCAGGGAATCCTACTTTTTGTGCCCAACCAAGAAACCATGACTAACTACCAGACCCCTCAGGGCAGCTGGCCTTTGAGTGTCCATACCCAGCACTTGCACTGGCATTTTGAGCCGGCGGATCAAGCAGGAAAAATCCGCTATGCCTTGACCGTCGACTATCAATTAAAAAATGACCAAGAATTGCTAGGAAACTATCGTTTTCGATTGATTTATGTCGCTTAAATAGGTAATATATAAGAGTATACTAGGGAGGGTGTGTCAAACCATGATTTTGAAACAATTTGAAGGACAAGACCGCAAAGATTTATCCATGATTGAAGTTGCTCACGCAATTTTAGAACAAAAAGGTGATGTGGTAGATTTTACGGAATTACTGATTGAAATCCAAAACTACTTGGAATTATCAGAGTTAGAGTTGGAAAGCCGTATGGTCCGCTTCTATACCGACTTGAATATCGACGGTCGTTTTATCTCCTTAGGGGAGAATCGTTGGGGCTTGCGTGGCTGGTATCCAATCGATGCAATCGATGAAGAAATTATCTCTAGCGCTGAAGCTGAAGATGATCGTCCAGTTAGCCGTCGTAAGAAACGTAAATACAATGCCTTCTCTGAAGGAGACGACATGATCGACTACAACGATGATGATCCAGAAGATGCAGATGATATCTACGATACTGATTTAGACGATTACGGCGATGTAGATGAGGAAGATGAGGATGACGACGATACTCGTGGTCTAACCCTCATTGAAGACGATGCCGTTGACTTAGACGACGACGAAAGTCAAGAGTTGGGCGAATACGCTTCTGACCTCTCTGATTTCGGCGACGATGACTTAGATTTAGACGGTGATGCTTCCTTCGAGGCTGAAGATGATGAAGCCGATGACTTCGAATCAGAAGACGAAGAATACGAAGAAGAGTTACAAGACGAAGAAGAATAAACTTGACGCGGTCAGAGCTTTAGCGTAATATTTTATGTGGGCCCCCTAAAGCTTTTTAGGGGCAACTGACCGAGTGAGCGCTCCCTGTTCCTAGAACGGGGAGCGATTTTCATTTATTAAATAAGCAAGGAAAAGGAGTAGTGACATGACAAAGTATATTTTTGTAACAGGCGGGGTAGTTTCCTCTATTGGTAAAGGGATTGTAGCAGCTTCCTTAGGGCGTCTGCTCAAGAATCGTGGCCTCAAAGTAGCCATCCAAAAATTCGATCCTTATATCAATGTGGACCCCGGCACCATGAGTCCTTACCAACACGGGGAAGTCTTTGTCACCGATGACGGGACCGAAACTGATTTGGACTTAGGTCACTATGAGCGTTTCATCGACATTAACTTGAACCAATATTCCAATGTCACTACCGGTAAGGTCTATTCAGAAGTACTCAAGAAAGAACGTCGAGGCGACTACCTCGGAGCGACGGTTCAGGTGATTCCGCACATTACCAACGAAATCAAGGATAAAATCCGTCGTGCAGGCGAATTGACCGATGCTGATATTGTCATCACCGAAGTAGGGGGGACAGTAGGGGATATTGAGTCCCTACCATTCCTTGAAGCCTTACGTCAAATGAAGGCCGACGTGGGTGCCAACAATGTGCTCTATATTCACACCACCCTCATTCCTTACCTCAAGGCAGCGGGCGAGCTCAAGACCAAGCCAACTCAACACAGCGTCAAGGAACTGCGGAGCTTGGGGATTCAGCCTAATATCTTGGTAGTTCGTACTGAAGAAGAGTTGCCAAGTGGTATTAAGGACAAGCTAGCCCTCTTCTGTGACGTTAAACCTAATGCTGTGATTGAGTCTCGCGACGTCGAGACCCTCTATACGATTCCGCTTAATCTTCAAGCTCAAGGCATGGATGATTTGGTGCTGGACCACTTTGGTATCCAACGTCCAGAAGCAGATATGACCGATTGGCGCGCGCTAGAAAACAAAGTGCTTAATCTTAAGGGTAAGGTCACGGTCGGCCTAGTCGGCAAATACGTCTCCTTGCCAGATGCTTACCTATCCATTGTGGAAGCACTCAAGCATGCAGGTTATGCACACGATACTGAGATTGACATCCGTTGGATTGATGCCGAAGAAGTGGATGATCAGAATGTCACGGACTACTTAGCTGATGTTGATGGTGTCTTAGTACCAGGTGGCTTCGGTAGTCGAGGCCTGATTGGGAAAATCGCCGCTATTCGCTATGCTCGCGAAAACAAGTTACCATTCTTTGGAATCTGCTTAGGAATGCAGCTAGCCTGCATTGAGTTCGCTCGGAATGTAGTAGGTATTCATGATGCGGACACGGGTGAAGAAAATCCAGCTTGCCCACACAAAATTATCGATCTCCTGCCTGACCAAGAGGCAGAAGGTGACTTGGGCGGTACTCTGCGTTTGGGTCTCTACCCTTGCCGCTTGGTGGAAGGAAGTTTGGCCCATCAACTTTATGGCCAAGACTTGGTTCAAGAACGCCACCGTCACCGTTATGAGTTTAATAATGCCTACCGTGAGCGTTTAGCAGCAGCAGGCTTGACTTTCTCAGGCCTGAGCCCAGATGGTCGCTTGGTGGAAATTGTCGAAATTAAAGACCATCCATTCTTTATTGCGGCGCAATTCCATCCGGAATTTATTTCTCGTCCTAACCGGCCACAAGCTATTTTTGATGGTTTCGTGGCAGCCTGCCAAGCGCAACAAGCATAGTCAAGGACCGCACAAGTTTTCAGAGCTTGTGCGGTTTTTGTCTGAAGATGCGCGGTGCCTGACTAGACAAGAGGCGAACTTGTGAATAAAACGCTATGGCGCAGTTTCTGGTCAGGGCGAGTGGGAAAGACTAGCCAAGGCAGTGAAAATGGAGTATAATAAAAACATAAAATAATCCAATTCAAGGAGGCATAAACATGAGTCGTTTAGTAAGTATGACGGAAATGTTGAAGAAAGCAAAAGAAGGTCATTACGCTGTTGGTCAATTCAACATCAACAACTTAGAATGGACCCAAGCGGTATTACAAGCTGCTGTAGAAAACAATTCACCAATTATCTTAGGGGTTTCTGAAGGTGCTGGTAAGTACATGGGTGGCCCTGTTGCTGTTGTCGGCATGGTAAATGGTTTGTTGGAAGCAATGGATGTAAAAGTACCAGTTGCTTTGCACTTAGACCACGGTTCATCTGTTGATGTATGTAAACAATACATCGATGCAGGTTTCTCTTCCGTAATGTTCGACCACTCTCACTACCCAATCGATGAAAACATCGCTTTAACCAAAGAAGTAGTGGCTTATGCTCATCCTAAGAATGTTTCTGTAGAAGCAGAAGTTGGTACAGTTGGTGGTACTGAAGATGGCGTAACCGGCGGGATCAAATATGCTGATTTAGAAGAATGCAAACGCATGGTTTCTGAAGGTCAAATCGACGCTTTAGCTGCTGCTTTAGGTTCAGTTCACGGGACTTACGCTGGCGAACCTGTATTAGGTTTTGATGAAATGCTTGCTATCTCTGAAGCAACTGGTGCTCCACTTGTACTCCACGGTGGTTCAGGGATTCCAGAATTCCAAATCAAGAAAGCCATCGAACGTGGTCACGCTAAAATCAACGTGAACACTGAATTGCAACAACAATGGACAGCAGCTGTTCGTGCTAAATTAGCAGCTGACTCAGAAGTCTATGATCCACGTAAAGTCATCGCACCTGGTAAAGAAGCCATTGTGAAGACAACTAAAGAAATCATGGACATGTTTGGTTCAACAGGCAAAGCCTAAGACCAGTAAGTATCATGTAGGGACTGGGATTTCGATTCCAGTCTCTTTTTTGCTGATAGGGCAAGGAGACAGGAGTTCATTTGTTGCCGGAAAGCCCTGAGAACGTAACCTGATTGTTACGGTATAGGGCTAAGATTTCCCTTATAA
>CAUUNL010000078.1:0-6582 GCA_963546405.1 Abiotrophia defectiva
ATTAAATTATCAATATGTAAAGGTGGTCATTGAATGAAAAAAGTTCTCCTATCTGCAGCTTTTGCCTTAAGCTTAGTTGGCGCTCTAGCTCCAACCGTCTTGGTAACAGCAGAAAGTTCATCAAGTTCCTCCAGCGCTTCTAGCGAGGCTGCTTCCTCTAGCTCAGAAGAATCTTCAAGCAAGAAAAAATCTCATTCAGAAGCGGACAAGGCTAACTGGGGTAAACGCAGCACACCAGTCCCTTTAGGCCAAGAAAAGGAAATTCAATATAAAGACTATATTGGAGGTAAAAAGGTTGATGTAAAGGCTAAGCTTTCCGTCTTAGAGGTTCTCAAGGGCAAAGAAGCTGAAGCTAAACTATTAGAGTTTGAAAGCTATAACAAAGAAGCTATCAAAAAGTTGGATAGTAATTATGAGTTAAACTTGATTAAACTCAAATTTGTTTATGAAAAGGGCGACGAAGATGAGCCTTTAAAAACGCCTTACCGACCAAAAGTATTTGATGCCAAGGGTAAGGAAGTTAAGGTGGATTTCTATGCGAATGTTCCAAACGAGAAGAGGTTCTCCGATATTGAACTCTATCCAGGTAGTGACCATGAAGGGTATGTGGTAGTAGCTGTTCCTAAAGGTGGCGACTATTCAATTTCCTATGACTTAGGCAAGCCTGTTTTCTTCAGCACGACTAAGTAATAGACGCAGACAAGTCCGGCTAGGGCCAGGAGCCTGAGCCGGGCTTTATGATTGACAGTCAAGGCTTTATTGTCAGGCAATTGGCAATAAACTATCATCAATTTATTAAGATGTAAAGGCGGTTATGGAATGAAAAAACGACTCCTATCAGCAGTTTTAGTCCTAAGCCTAGTAGGTGCTGTGGCCCCAACATTCTCGGTGGCAGCAGAAAGCTCTTCATCTTCTGCTAACACTTCTAGCGAGACTGCTTCCTCTAGCTCAGCAGAATCTTCAAGCAAGAAGAAAACTCATTCAGAAGCCGATAAAGACAAGTGGGGCAAGCCTGATAGTCCCGTGCCTTTGGGACAAGAAAAGGAAATTACCTATAAGGAATATTTTGGCGATCAAAAGGTGATGACCACTATTAAGCTTTCAGTTCTAGAAGTTCTTAAAGGCAAAGAAGCTCAAGATAAATTACTAGAATTTGAGGATTCAAATCAAGACGACATTGACAAGTTGGATAGTAAGTATGAATATCATCTAATTAAGGTCAAGTTAGTCTATGAAAAAGGCGACGAAGATTATCCTTTAGACACTATCGAAATGTTTCCAAGAGTTTTTGATCTTAAGGGTAAGCAAATTAAGCAAGAGGTCTTTCCAAGCATTCCAAAAGAGCGCATGTTTTTAGATTATAGTCTCTTTCCTGGTGCTGAACATGAAGGCTATATCGCGATTATGGTCCCAAAAGACAGTGATTATAGGGTCTCCTTCAACCTTAGCGACCCTGTTTTCTTCAGCACAACCAAGGAATAAGATGATTCAGTCCGGATGGGGCCAAGCCTCGTCCGGGCTCTTCTTATGCCAGAAATTCAGGGGAAAGACCTTGCCAAAAAACACCTTCTGTGGTAAGATAATCAAGTACTGTCGCCGTAGTGTAAAGGATATCACACAAGATTCCGGTTCTTGTAATGGGGGTTCGATTCCCTCCGGCGATGTATGGAAAGCCCCTCCTAGTGAGGGGCTTTTTTTGTTAGTAAATAATTCACCTTTCGCTCGAGATAATGATTGACAGACTTTGAGATTAGGCCTATAATTTGGTTAAGAAGATAGCAGTAGTACTCTGACCGCAATATGTGGAGGAGCTATGCGCGCAAAACGCTACTTATTCTCCCAAGGATAGGTAGCGTTTTTGTTTATCTTAGAGGAGATGAAACCATGAGGCCCTTTAAAAAGTTTAGAGCATTGCAATGCTTTATGCCAGATAAAGATTACAGAATATTCTACAATACCTTGCTTAAACGATTCAAGGTACAGTCCAAGAATATCTCGACCATTCCATTTAGTAAGGTCTTAGAATGTTATAGCTTCCCTGACGGATGGCATCTTTCTGAAAAGCGAGCCCAACAAACTAAAGAATAATTTGATTACTCCCCCTATGCAAGTTTAACTTCTAGGGGGAGTTTTGGTGTGCTCGGAAAACAGAAAAGTTCGTGGCAGCTAAACCCTTTGAGAGTAATCAGAGGAAGGCATAAATCAAACAGAAATGTCAACTACGGGACAAGAGTTGACATTTACCTTAACTAGGGTACAATGTTAGTAAGTTTAAGATTAAAAAAAGATGATAAAATAAGGTATTATCTAATTTTAGCTAACAGAGCTATAGCGTCCGTATACTGGCTAGGAGGATAGATTTATGAGACAGTACCATTTACCAGCACAAAATATTGAAATTAAAGATCGTGTCTTATTTAAGTCGCCACCTTTAGTAATAAATGAAGGAGATGTTATAGGCATCATCGGTAAAAATGGTAGTGGGAAATCCACATTATTAGCCTCTATAGCTAAAATATGCGAAAAACAAGGTCTAACAAGTGTTCTTTCTACTTTCTCTAATTTGGCCGATATAGGTAAAAGTGGTGGTGAGACCGTCATGGATAAAATGGTGTCTACTTTGAAAGAAACGAATTGCCTTTATCTATTGGATGAGCCTACTACCTATCTTGACGTAAACAATATAGCTAATTTGATTGCCCTGATAGAAAGAAACCATGGAACTTTTTGCATTGTAAGTCATGACCGTGATTTGTTACGTCGTATCTGTAATAAGATATGGGCGATTGAGAAAGGGCAGCTTTCTGAATATGAAGGTAATTACGATCAATATCAAGATCAGCTCCTGATTAGGCAACAAGAATATCAGGCCGACCTTAAGAAATATCATCAAGAGACAAAACGTTTAAAACAGACCATTCAAGCCCAGTATGAGGAGCAAGAACGCAAAAGTAAGAAGCCTAGAAAGCTTAGCCCATCAGAATATCGAATCACAGGTATGAAAACAAAACTGGCAGTAAAAAATAAGAAAAGTCATAAGGCGCGTTTACAATTAGTAGATAGATTGCAAGCAATGGATAAGCCGGAGCCTGTTACCGAGCAGTATGATGTATCATTCTTAACTTATTCGCAAAAGAATATCAATCGAACGCTGTATATCCCGCCCAAAAAATGTACCGTTCAAGGAAAAATACTTTGGGATTTACCTGCGCTTACTTTGATGAGCGGGCAAAAACTTGCTATTACAGGGAATAATGGGACTGGGAAGACTAGCTATCTTAATTATGTCAATTCAATTATCCCTAGCCACTATCGAAAGGGCTACTTTCAGCAGCAGAACTCAAATGGTCAAGATGATGATCGTACCCTCTACCAAATGGTTCGTGATGTGTCCTCTTTAAGCCAGCATGAATTGCGTACTATGATGGCAGTGTTAAATTTTAAAACGCATAATATTGAGACTAGGGTAAGTCAGCTTAGTAGTGGAGAGAGAGCTAAGTGTCACTTACTCTGCTTACTGATTCAAGATTTAGATGTTCTACTTGTCGATGAAGCAACAAACTTTTTAGATATAAAGGCGCTTGAAGCATTAGAACACATACTTAAGAAGTTTCCAGGCATCTTACTATTTGTAAGTCATGATAAGACTTTTGTCTCAGGCCTTGCTACTTCTGAGCTAAGTTTAGATCATCAGGTATTATCAAGTAGTCGGAGCGATAGTTGTGAACACGATGCAAGAAATAAGAAAAGTGGTCGTAAAGATGAGCTTACAATACTAGAATTCAGAATTAGTTCGCTATTGAGTCAGTTATCAGTCAATCCAAATGTAGAGTTAGAAGAAGAATATCAAAAGCTGTTAGTTGAGAGAAATAAGTTAAGTAAGCTAAAATAGACTAAACCGCCCTTGTGCAGGGCGGTTTTTAATATTCAGGATAGAAAGTCCACACACTGCTTTAACAGTCAATGCCAATCCTTTTCCATACACTTTCACCTACATTTATGGTAGACTAGCATCATAGAATGTGAGGAGGCGACTGCCATGACAGATTGTATTTTTTGCAAGATAATTGAAGGCCAGATTCCAAGTGCCAAGGTCTATGAAGATGAGGATGTCTACGCCTTTTTAGATATTACCCAGGTGACGCCGGGTCATACCCTGGTGATTCCTAAGACCCATGTGGCTAATATTTTTGAATATGATGAGGACTTGGCGGCTAAGGTCATGACCAAGTTGCCTAAGATTAGTCGGGCGGTGCGCCGTGCCTTTCCTGATATGTTGGGGCTTAATATCCTCAATAACAATGGTCAAGCAGCCGGCCAGACGGTTTTCCACTCCCATATTCACTTAATTCCCCGCTATCAAGGGGATGGCGATGGCTTTGGCTGGTCCTTCGCCGACAATAGCAAGTCTTACACATCAGAAGAATTTAGCGCTCGGGCGGCTGCTATTGCCAGCGCCTTAGCACAAGAGGAGGAAGCATAATGGGTAAATTTACACGCGCGTTCGTCTTAGGCGCCTTGGCGGCTGGGGCTTGGACGCTATTTAATGTCAAACAAGATGGGGCGACTACTCGCCGCCAGCTTAAGTCTTATGTCAATGATTTCTGTCAGGATAGCCAACAATTGGGGCAAGATACTTGCCGTATTCGCCGGGCCTTGCACGACGTAACTGACAAGGGCTTGCCGCTCTTGCAGTCAACGGTAGGGGAAGTACAGACTCTCTTCCGTCGTTTTCAGGAAGCCAATGGGCCCCGCATCCGTCGCACCCAGGAAAAAGTTGAAAAACTTAACTCGGATTTAGAAGAAGCCCAGGAAAATGTGAAAAATTCATAATCTTTTCATGGATTTTCGACTTCTTCATACTCATTTCACAGCAAATGTGTTATAGTAGTACAGTAATCAAAAAATTAATGTTATATAAGGGATTGATTGAATGAAAAGAACAACACTTAACCGTATGATGGCTTTTGCCTCTGTCTTAGTTTTATCAGGCGCAGTTGCCAATACTGCAAGCGTGGCTTACGCGCAAGACAATATTGCCACTGTGGGTGACCAAACCATCACCAAGGAAGATCTCTACAACCAAATGAAAAAAGACGCTGGTTTAGTAACCTTGCGTTCTATGATCTTGCAAAAGGTATTGGAAATGAACGCGTCCAACGCTGCAGATATCAAGAAGAAAGCAGAAGAAGAAGTCGCTAAGCAAATCGAAAAAGTTGGTGGCGAAGAGAAGTTCCAAGAACTCTTAACCTACCAAAAATTAGGTTCAGTTGAAGACTTCAAGAACCAAATCTACATCCGTAACCTCTTCAACGAAGTGGTTTCTAAGCAAATCGACCAATCCGATGCAGCCATCGAAGACTACTACAACAACACTTACCAACCTAAGATGGAAGCTCAACACATCTTGGTTGACACTGAAGAAGAAGCAAAAGACATCATTTCTAAATTAGATGCTGGCGAAAACTTCGATGATTTAGCTAAGACCTACTCTAAAGATGGGTCTGCCCAACAAGGGGGTCTCTTATCACCTTTCACTTCAGGTCAAATGGTTAAGGAATTTGAAGATGGGGTTAAGGGTCAAGCTAATGGCGAATACACCAAGACACCAGTTAAAAGTAAGTTCGGTTACCACATCATCAAGACTATCAACAATGGTGAGAAGAAACCATTTGCTGACATCAAAGACGATGTGAAGAAAGAATACCTTGACAGCAAGATTAAAGACCAAAAATTCTCTTACAAGATTATTGGTAAATTAATTGAAGCAGCCAAGGTTCAAATCGACGACGCTGACTTAAAAGACGCGGTTAAGGAATTAGTAGACCTAGCTAACAAACCAGATGACGTGTCATCAAGCAGTTCTGAAGCTTCCAGCGAATCTTCAAGCGAGTCTTCAAGCAACTAATTGGCTCATTAATCGACTTTTGCGCCTTAGGCTGACTAGGGCGCAATTTTTCTATTTAATCTCGGCTTAGAAAGGAGGATGCCCATGCAGCGCCACGGCCATCGAATGTTGGTCTATCTCTCGCTTCTGGTCGCCCAAGGGGTGGTCATTAGTATTTTTGAACGTATGTTGCCGTCGCCTTTTGTCTTTGCGCCGGGGGCCAAACTAGGTTTGGCTAATATTGTCACGCTCTTGGCCCTCTTCACCTTGACGCCACGCCAGAGTTTCCAGGTGGTTAGCCTGCGACTCCTAGTCACCCTCTTGGTAGGGGGGACCTTCTCCATGTTCTTCTATTCCTTGGTGGGTTCCTACCTGTCTTTCGGGGCCATGCTCTTAGTCAAGCAGCTAGGGCCTAAGCGCGTGTCGGTTATCGGGCTCTCCATACTGGGGGGCATGCTCTTTAATGTGGGCCAGCTGTCAGTAGCCGCATGGTTCGCCCGCTCTTGGACCCTCTTCAACTATCTGCCCTGGCTCAGTTTAGGGGGCTGTCTGGCCGGGCTAGCGGTCGGGGTCTTGGGCTACTATCTCTTGGAAAACAACCACACCTTACAATACTATCAGCAGGTCAGCCAGAAGGAGACCTGGTTTTAGCAGGATGGGACTTAGGTCCCGTCCTTTTTTCTTGCTTATATAAT
>CAUUNL010000079.1:0-6131 GCA_963546405.1 Abiotrophia defectiva
AAATTAGCTGAAGAAGCTAAGAAAGAAAACATTGCCCTCTTCACCTATCCAACAGCAGGCTATTTAGACACCTTCTTCTCTAGCGTGATTTACTCCGCTGGTGGGGCAGAACTCTTTAACAAAGCCATGAACTACGATCCAGAAGTTTGGTCTGGCGCTGATTTAACCAAGGTCTTCGAAACTTTAGGCGAGTTAGCTAAGAATACTGAAGCAACTACTGTAGCAAATGCTAACAAAGACGGCTTCACTAAGAACCAACAAGCAGTCCTAGACAACAAAGCCCTCTTCATGCCAAACGGTAGCTGGGTAGTAGACGAAATGAAAGATGCACCACGTGCTGACGGCTTCGAATGGGGCATGGCAGCTGTGCCAACCCTCAAAGAAGGTGGCAAGCAATACGCTTATACCTTCTTGGAACATATCTGGATTCCAAAAGAAGCTAAACAACAAAAAGCAGCCAAAGAATTCATTGCCTTCCTCTACTCTGACAAGGCAGCTGAAATCTTCGCTAAACATGGGGCTGTGCAACCAGTTAAAGGTTTGATCAGCAAGTTACCTGTTGAAAAACAAGTCTTCTATAAAGTCTATGACGAAGGCGTATTACCAGGTTTAGGTGGTTTCGTATCTGCTGAAGCTATCGAAGGAGTAGACCTCAAGGCAACACTTTACGAAGCATTCAACTCTGTAGTATCTGGTGACCTCAGCGTGAAAGATTGGCAATCAAACGTCGTAGAAGTAATGAAACAATTCCACGACAGCATCAGCCACTAATGCTAGCTTAAGCATTGACATAATGCCCACTTCCGCCTTGGTGGGAGTGGGACTTTTATTGATAACGCACGTGTTGATGCCTCTTATGAGCCAGGGTCATACTTATAAGAGACGCCAGCACGGCGATTTAGAAAGGAGTACTTATCATGAATTCAAAAGCATCCAAAACTCGCTTTGCCTTGATTTGCGTGATACCTGCGACCCTCTTGTTCGCCCTCTTCATGTTGTATCCGACATTTCAAGTCTTTCGCATGTCTCTCTACAAGTGGGGTGGATTCTCAGCCAAAAAGACTTTCGTTTATTTCGATAACTTCGTTAAGTTGTTTAACGACACCAAATTTATTCGGGCCTTCCAAAATACCATTGTCTTAATTGTGCTGGTGACCATTATTACCCTAGCCATTGCCATTCTCTTTGCTTCCATTCTATCGACAGAGAAAATTAAGGGGCAAAACTTCTTCCGGGTAATTTTCTATATTCCAAATATCTTATCCATCGTTGTTATTTCCGGTATTTTCTCCGCCATCTATGACCCTAACAACGGGATGTTAAATTCTTTCTTGGCAATCTTCAGAGGAGAGCAGGCTCCTCCGATTCTCTGGTTGGGGGACAAGCACTTGGTGCTCTATGCCTTGATTGGTGCTTTAGTATGGCAGGCTATTGGTTATTACATGGTCATGTACATGGCATCAATGGCCAATATCCCAACTTCCTTCTATGAAGCAGCAGATTTGGATGGGGCGGGTAAGGTTAAGCAGTTCTTCGCGGTGACCCTACCGCTAGTCTGGAATAACATTCGGACCACTTTGACCTTCTTTATTATTTCTACTATCAATCTCAGCTTCCTATTGGTCCAAACCATGACCAGTGAAGGGCCAAATGGAGCTTCCTCAGTAGTCTTATCCTACATGTATGGGCAAGCCTATACCAACTCATCCTATGGCTATGGGATGGCCATTGGGGTTGTCATCTTCATCTTCTCCTTCGTCTTGTCGGCGGTCGTTAGTGCCGTAACCAAGCGGGACATTCTTGAATACTAGAAAGGGGCCAGTCAAATGAGTCGTTCAACGAATCGTTTATACAAGATTTTTATCTACTTAGTGCTGTCGCTCCTGGCTATTTCGATTATTGTGCCAGTGGGCTGGGTCTTTCTGGCCTCACTTAAGGAAAATTCAGAATTCTACCGTTCGCCTTGGTCCTTGCCAATGGGGCTCTACTGGCAGAACTTTGTCGATGCCTGGAATCGGGCTAGCATGGGAGCTTATGTCTTCAACTCGGTAGTCGTAACGGCTATGGCTTTGGCTCTTCTCTTAGCCTTAGCCTTGCCAGCCGCTTATGTTCTAGCGCGTTTTGAATTCCCAGGCCGTGGCCTTTTACGTCAACTCTTTAAGGGTGGACTCTTCATCAACGTTAACTACATTGTAGTACCCATCTTCTTGATGTTGGTCGATGCTAAAAAAGGCTTTGCCATGATGCCGGAACTCTTAAACAACCGCTTCATCCTAGCCTTGGTCTATGCGGCTACTTCTCTGCCATTTACCATCTATCTCTTGTCTAGCTACTTCATGACCTTGCCGTCAACTTTTGAAGAAGCGGCTTCAATCGATGGGGCTAATCATTTTACGACTATGATGCGGATTATGATTCCTATGGCCAAGCCAAGTATTATCACGGTTATTCTCTTTAACTTCCTAGGCTTCTGGAATGAATATATCATTTCCTTTACCCTGATGAATAAACAAGAGTTACGAACCTTGCCAGTGGGGTTGATGAACTTAATGGCAGCGCAAAATGCGGCCCAACAATACGGTCAACTCTATGCCGGCATGGTCATGGTCATGTTGCCAACCCTCATCCTCTATATTTTCGTTCAGAAGCGTCTGACCGAGGGGATGACAGCGGGCGGCTCCAAGGAATAAGACAAGCCTTGATAATGAGATTTAGATGACGAAGGAGATGTAGTAAATGGCCAAATCAAAAGGCAGACTTACTTTACCAAGTGAGCGCAATTTCCTTGCGCAAACTCAAGAATTATTAGATCGCTGGGGAGCAGATGCCATCCGCGATTCCGATGGAACCAAATTAGAAGAGGCAGTCAAAGATTTAGATGCTTCTATCTATACAACCTATTTTGTAGCTCGAAATCATAATGATTTTATCAAAGATCATATGGAAGAGTGCCAACAACTCTATTTAATGTCACCCTTCCATACCGCAAGCAAAGAAAGCTTAGCCATTGATTTCATGCAGGGCTACTATCGGGAACAAGTAGTACCTGACTATCACCATGATCCTAAGGAGTGGTGGGAAGTCATTAACCGCACTACTGGCCAAGTAGTCCCAAGCAGCCAGTGGCAGGTGGATCAAGAGCGGGACCTAGTAATTGTGGAAGGGGCAGAGCCCTTCCATGAATATACGGTTTCCTTCTTGGTTTATAAGATTTGGGACCCCACTCAAATGTATAACCATATCACCAATAATTGGGGCGACTCAGTGGCTCATGATATTCCTTTTGATGTGCGTCAGCCACACTCCAACCGCTTCATGTCAGACTACCTCAGACGTTGGTGCCAGGAAAATCCTAAGACGGATGTGGTCCGCTTTACCACCTTCTTCTACCATTTCACCCTGGTCTTCAATGACAAGGCCAAAGAGAAATTTGTCGACTGGTTTGGCTATGGAGCTTCTGTCTCACCAGCAGCCATCCTAGCCTTCCAAGAAGCCAAAGGTTATCGTCTGAGACCGGAAGATTTTGTTGACCAAGGTTACTATAATACGGCTTTCCGCGTGCCTTCTAAGGCCTACTTAGACTATGTCGATTTCCAAAGCCACTTTGTGGCTCAAGAAGCTAAGAAGTTAGTGGATATCGTTCATGAAGCAGGCAAGGAAGCCATGATGTTCCTAGGCGATAACTGGATTGGGACCGAACCTTATGGCCCTTATTTCAAGGATATTGGCTTGGACGCAGTGGTTGGCTCAGTCGGCGGCGGGGCAACCTTGCGAATGATTGCCGATATTCCACATGTTAAATATACCGAAGGTCGCTTCCTGCCATACTTCTTCCCAGATACTTTCTATGAAGGAAATGATCCGACCATTGAAGCCAACGAGAATTGGCTAACAGCACGTCGGGCCATTATGCGTAAGCCCGTTGACCGGATTGGTTATGGGGGTTATCTCAGTCTCGCCTATAAATTCCCTAAATTTGTTTCCTATATCGAAGAAGTGGCGGATGAATTCCGAGATATCTACGCCATTGTCAAAGACACCAAGCCTTATGTGGGGCTAAAAGTAGGGATTCTAAATGCTTGGGGGGCACTTCGGACCTGGCAAACGCACATGGTGGCGCATGCCTTGCACTATAAGCAAATCTACTCCTATCTGGGGATTCTAGAAGCCCTCAGTGGTGCGGCGGTTGAGGTAGTCTTCTTGAGTTTTGACCAGGTGATTGCTGACGGTGTGCCGGCAGATGTGGACGTCTTAATTAACGCAGGCGATGCCGGAACCGCCTTTAGTGGTGGGCAACATTGGGCACGTCCAGAATTGTTAAGTGCCATTCGTCGCTTCGTCTACCAAGGTGGCGGTTTGGTTGGCGTTGGCGAGCCAAGTGCCCATCTCCAAAATGGTCGTTTCTTCCAATTAGCTGAAATTCTCGGGGTGGATAAGGAGTTAGGCTTCTCCCTATCGACCGACAAATACTTCACACAAGCCCAAGGCAGCCACTTTATTACGGCAGATTTAGTGACTGGTCAGGTGCCAGATTTCGGGGAGTCCATGCATAACCTCTATGCCCTAAGTGAAGAGACAGAAATTTTAGAATATAGCAATGGCGAAGTTCATATGGCGGCACGCGATTATGGTCAAGGCCGCGGGGTCTACCTGGCTGGCTTACCTTACAGCATTGACAATACGCGTTTACTCATGCGGGCTCTTTACTACGCTGCCCATAAGGAAGCTGACTTTAATAAATGGCATAGTAGCAACCCAGCTGTTGAGGTTCATGCCTACCCAGCTAAGGGCAAGTATGCCATTGTCAACAATACCGCTGAGCCACAAGTCACGACTGTCTATGATGGTCAAGGAATTAGTCATGAAGTTTCCTTGGCTGCGAGCGAAATTCGATGGGAGGAGATTTAGATGTCTCATAAAATTCGTGTTCTCATTCGTATTATAGTTGCTTTTGTCTGCGTTGGCTTTATCATCCACCTTCAAACGACGGTTAGCCGAGAAAATCTCTTGGGCATGCTCTTAGCTTTGGCGGGTTTGCTAGCGGTGCTATTCGACTATAACTACGACTTTAACCATCCTAAACGCGACTAAAGGCCGGATAGCTCTACCAAAGGAGAGGAGGAAGGAAAATGAGAAAAGCAATGGGTGTGGATATCGGCGGAACCAAGGTAGCGGCGGCTATCATTGACGAGCAGGGACGTATCACTCACCGTGTTCAAGTGCCCAGCGATACCTCTTCCAGTGAGGCCATGTTAGAATGCGTAGTGGGTGTCATTGACGCCTGCCTAGCAGAGGCGGGGGTGGATGTATCGGATTTGACCGGTATCGGCTTAGGTATACCAGGTAAGGTGGATAGCCTAAACGGGGTGGCTATCTTCCAAAATAATATCCCTTGGGAGAAATTTCCGGTAGTAGCGCGTCTGGCAGATCGCTACGCCCAAGTACCGATTGCCATTGAGAATGACGTTAAAGCAGCTGCCTATGCGGAATATCGTTTGGCCGGCATGGGACCTCTGGATGTGTTCGGCTATTTGACGGTCTCGACCGGGATTGCCTGCACTAACATCGTCAACCATCAGATTATTCGCGGTGATGGCTTCTCAGGTGAAATTGGCTTCTTGCCAGTTCCATCCTCTACTGGCCTTCGTCCTTTGGAAAGTGTCTGCGCTGGGCCTGGCATAGAGGCTATGGCGCGCGCCCTTTATCTGGATGATCGGATTACGGTGGCCCAAGTCTTCGCTCGTGCCCTCAAAGGGGAACAAATTGCCAATGAATTAGTAGACCAAAGTGCCATGGGGGTGGCCATTGGACTCTTCGCTATGATCTGCCTCCTAGATCCTAAAGAAATTGTCATTGGCGGTAGCGTGGCAGTCAAGAATCCATTCTATGTGGAGCGGATTAAGGCGGTCCTGGAGCGTTATGCTCACAAAGAACAAATGCATATTCTGCCTCACATTCGGGTCACAGACCTAGGGGGAGATAACGGAATTATTGGGGCAGGCTTCCTCGTGATGCCAGCCCAGGATATTGAGATCTTTTAAATAGGGGAACCTTAGAGAGAGGGCTAGACTTCAGTGTCTAGCCCTCTTGCTCTGATTTTAAGCCTAATAAAAATCCCATTATATCATATA
>CAUUNL010000080.1:0-5992 GCA_963546405.1 Abiotrophia defectiva
ATTAAATAATTCATTAAACATATAGCGAGTCCTTTCCTCTCTCTACTTCTATTATAAGACCCTTTTCAATTTCTTACAAGAGGGCAGGGAATAGAAAAAGGACAGGAAGTTGACTTCCTGTCCGGGGGGAATCTATTTATTCTTCTAGGTAGGCTTGTTGTTCATTGGAGATTGCCATGAGCTTATCACGCAACTGACCTTCCATAAGCTGGAGTTCCTGTTCGGCGATTTGACGTTGACGACGTCCTTCGCGTTGGATTTCCAGGGTTTGTTCGATGGTTTCAATCAAGCTGTTTTGAGTATGTTGTAAGGTTTCGATATCGATCACACCTCGTTCAGATTCGCGGGCCGTGTCGATGGCCGATTGTTTGAGCATGTCGGCATTCCGTTTGAGCAAGTCGTTGGTGGTTTGGGAGACTTGACGTTGGCTAACCGCGGCATTTTGCTGACGGAGTAGGGTCAAGGCAATCATGACCTGGTTCTCCCAGAGTGGAATGGCCGTGTGGACGGAGACTTGAATCTTCTCGGCTAAGGCCTGGTTGGTATTTTGGATCATACGGATTTGCGGTGCTTGTTGGACCGTCATTTGGCGGGTTAAGCGCAGGTCGTGGGTCCGTTTGTCCAAGCGGTCTAAGAATTGATTGAGGTCGTTGACGGTTTGGACGTCCATTTGGTCACCGGAAACCTTGGCTTTTTCGATGGCAGCAGGGATAATCTCTTCTTGCAACTCCTGCATCTTAAGCTCACCGGCCGCGATGTAGATGTTGAGGGCTTCGAAGTAGTCCTTGTTCTTCTGATAGAGTTGTTCCAACATGAGGTTGTCGTTGAGTAACTCATTCTTCTCACGTTCTAGGCGGATGGCCACGCGGTCAATGGCAGTACCAATCTTCTGGTAGCGGGCTTGGGTTTCAGCGATAGAAGCCTTAATCTTACCAAAGAATTTTTGGAAGATATTAGGAGAGGCCGTTAAGTCACGCGGGTTAGAAGATTCCAGTTGGTGCATGAGGTCGGTTAGGACATCAGCAATTTCACCTGTATCCTTGAGTTGGACCTTGTTGAGCATGCCATGGGAGAACTCGCTCAGTTTCTTCTGAGCATTGGAGCCGTAGGCGATGACGGCACTCATATTCTGCTCATCAATCTGCTTAGCCAAATCATAGGCCTGTTGCTGGCGATGCTCTGGCAGGCGGTCGATTAGCTTTTCAGTGGTAACGGCACGCTTAGCCATCATTTCGGCATCCACTAGGTCATTGTGAGGGGAGGCAGGGCTAGGCGCCTCTTCTAGGTCGAAGGGATTATCCAGCAAGTCTTCTACCGTACTAGTTTTAGGTGTTTGGGCTTGCATTTCTTCAAATAAATCGGGACGTTGTGACATTAGGCTTCATCCTTTCCAAGGTTAATGATATCTTCAACACTTTCATCTGACTGGAGCGCTTCTTGGCTCTTAAGGGTACGGTTGGCTACATAGAGCTCATCTTCCATGGCCTTGAGATCTTCCTGGTGGAAGTTGACATAGGCATCGTTAATGGATTGGCAGAGCTTCTCAATAGTGGCCGCTGATTTTTCTAAAATCATGTAGGTTTGCTTGTTCTTGGCAACGTGGCCGTTAATTTCGTTATACTTCTTAAGGATGTCCTCTAGGGAAGGCAGGTACTTATAAAGGAAGTCACTGGCTTCGACTAGGCGTTTAGGCTGATTGACGATGTCCTTGAAGTAGTTTTGGCAGACCTTAACGGTATTGTAGCGAACTTCCAAGGTACGGAGCTTGGCATTTTGGTTGAACTCCTGCTCAATGCTTTGGATTTGTGGTTTGGCCGTTGCCAGTTGTTCGCGTAAGAATTGAATTTCTTGATCTGACAAGCCTGCTTGGCGGTAGTGTTGGACCTTGTTGCTGCTTGATTGAGGGATGCTGGCCTTATAGGGATTTTCCTCGTTTGGACCGGCGAATTTGGCCAGAACCACCAAGCCAGTCACGCAGGCCAAGCCGAAAAGTTCCAGGAAGACCAGACCGATGACCCATTCAAAGTCCATGTGTTGGCCTGAGACAATGGCATTGACAGCTAGAATGGTGCAGGCAATGCCAATATAGAAGAAGTAACGGACCCAGTCCGCTGGTTTGAGCTTATTAATCAGCTGGAAGCCAGTGGCTAGGATCAGCAGGCCCAGTCCGTAGAGGACGAAAGCCAGGACTAGACGTGTGGCTAAGCCATAGCCTCCAGTCAATAAGTTCTTGAATAGGAAATTCAAGACGAAGAATAGGCCGATGCCAATACCGGCACGACGTTGAATACTTTTTTTATATGCTGCCAAACGGCTGGAGAAATCTAAGTTTCGATAGGCTAGGTGGAGGACAAGGGAAGTGATAATCAAAGGGCTAACAATGATTAATTGACCTGGTAACCACATATTCAAAACCTCCTTATTCGTTTTACTGTCTCTATTGTAGCACAGAACTTAGACTTGTATATCGGACTTGAGGCCTATTTTTAAGTAAGACTTAAGCCGTGGCCTTTTTCTTGCTTTATGGCAGGGGAGAGGCTATGCTAGAGTCAAGTAGTAAAAGGAGGTCTGCTCTATGAAAATTGCAGCCAATGAAGTCAGCTTTAATCAATCATCCCGCATGGTGTCGACCCAGTTAATCTTTGATGGCGTCATTCTGCAAACCTACCTTAATCAGGTAAGATTGGACCAAGGCCAGGTGGTTGAGCGTGAGCTTATCCATAAGAAATCGGCCGTGGCCATTCTAGCCGTCACGCCCGAAGACAAGGTCCTCTTGGTCAAGCAGTACCGGGCGGCCATCGACGCTGATACCTATGAAATCCCAGCTGGAATTCTAGATAAGGGCGACCAAGATGCGCCCCTAGAAGGTGCCAAGCGTGAGTTGGAAGAAGAAACCACCTATCAGGCAGCCCACTGGCAGAATCTGGGCGACTTCTATGCCTCACCAGGCTTCTTAGATGAGAAGTTAACCCTTTATTATGCCCATGGTCTGGTGTCAGTCGAGAATCCACTGCCTCAAGACGATGATGAGGGCATTGAACTCTTTGAAATGACGCGTCAGCAAGTCCAAGACTTACTGGACCAAGGCCAAATTATTGACCTCAAGACCCTCTACGCCCTCCAACTCTGGCTAGGAGGAGGTGGCTTGCATGCCTGAGACCGAAACGCGCATGTCCCGCTACCACGGTAAGGACAAGCACCGACGGGAATATGAAGACTATGTCAAGGGGGGCGCCAGCCAAGCAAGCAAGCAAGCGGATTGGCCAGCCCTAGAAGACCAAGACCAGGACTTAGGCCAAACTCAGGTCTATTCTAGTAAGAATTGGCAAGAAGACCCTTACGCCTATCATGAAGTTGAGGAAATTCCGGAAGGGTCCCATTATCAAGACTATTCAGCTTATGAAGATTCAGCTTATGGGAGCGAGACCTACGAGGATGAGGGCTACGAGTATGATGACCATCAGGCCTATGTGGCTTATGACGAATACGATGAGGAATACGACCAATATGAAGAAGATCCCGCACCAGTTAGCAAGCCCCCTAAAGTCAAGGGACCTTATAGCCTGCGACTGGATCGTTTCCTTAATAATGCCCTGATACTGGTCGCAGTCTTGCTACTCATTGTCATGGTCATCATGTTTGTATTTTAGTCAGAAAAAGGAGTTAATTTATGAAAATCGGACTTATTGGCGCCATGGAAGAAGAAATCCGCCTGCTCAAGCAAGCTCTCCAGCAGGAATCAGAGCAAGTTGTGGCCGGCTACACCTTCTACCAAGGTCAACTTTCTGGCCAGGACGTGGTCTTGGTCCAATCCGGGATTGGCAAGGTCAATGCCGCTATGACGGTGACCTTGCTCAAGCAGCTGTTTGACGTGGACCTGGTCATTAACACCGGGAGCGCTGGCGCTCTGGGCCATGGCCTCAAGGTAGGGGATGTGGTTGTAGCAGATCAATTGCGCCATCATGATGCGGATGTAACAGCCTTTGGCTATCAAATTGGCCAAATGGCCGGTATGCCAGCTGCCTATGAGACCCATTCAGCCTTGTCAGACCTGGCAGCCCAACTCTACCAAGCCAAGGGCAAGCAAGTCTATCGGGGTCTGATTGTGTCAGGTGATGCCTTCGTGGCAGGGCCAAGTCAACAGGCTCCAATTAAGGCCAATTTCCCTGAGGCCCTTGCCTGTGAAATGGAGTCGGCTGCTATCGCCCAAGCGGCCTATGTCCTCAAAACGCCTTGTCTGGTCATTCGGGCCATCTCAGACTCTGCCGATGATCAAGCCAATATCAGCTTCGATGAGTTTATTCTCTTAGCTGGTAAGGAGTCTGCTAGCTTGGTCAAGGAACTCTTGGAGCGTATGGGAGAGGTTATCTAATGAAACGATGTGATTGGGCCACCAAGCATGCTTTGGAGACTCACTATCATGACACCGAATGGGGCGTGCCCTCTTATGACGACCATTATCTCTTTAAGATGCTGGTCCTTGAAGGTATGCAAGCTGGCCTCAGCTGGTTAACCATTTTGTCTAAGTTGGAGACTCTCTGCCAAGCCTATGATGATTTTGTGCCTCAAGTAGTGGCCGAGTATGATGAAGCCAAATGGGAGGCCTTGTTAGCCGATCCTGGTGTGGTACGTAATCGCCTGAAGATTAAGGCCGTCACGACCAATGCCCAAGCCTATTTGGCAGTCTCTAAGGAATTTGGATCTTTTTCCAACTATCTTTGGAGCTTTGTCCAGGGTCAGCCCCTTATCAATCACTGGACTTCAATCGACCAGGTGCCAGCCAAGTCAGACTTATCGGATAAGCTAAGTAAAGACCTGCAGAAGAGAGGCTTCAAGTTTGTGGGCTCCACCACGGTTTATGCCTTTATGCAGGCAGTCGGAATGGTGAATGACCACTTAGAGTCTTGTGACTTTAAGTAGGAGCAGCCAAGCTAAAATATTTGCGCGCCAAGACTTGTCAGGGCCAAAAGAATTTGCTATAATCGTAAGAGTGTAAAATAATGCAGCATAAAAAAAGAAAGCGCGTCAACAGTTGATTGCCCCTTGGGGTAGGTTAGTAACTGCGGCTGCAGAAAAGCGAACGCCTCACATCACCTGCACGCATTCGGTTTTTTAGGATTATTTTACTCCAAACAAAAATCTATTTTATTGGAGGAATTCAAGAATGTCTCGTTACACAGGTCCATCTTGGAAATTATCTCGCCGCTTAGGCATCTCATTAAGTGAAACTGGTAAAGAGTTAGCACGTCGTAACTACGCACCAGGTCAACACGGCAACCAACGTAAGAAAATCTCTGAATATGGTTTGCAATTACAAGAAAAACAAAAATTACGCCACACTTACGGCATGAACGAGCGTCAATTCGCGACCTTGTTCCGCAAAGCTGGTAAGATCAAAACCGGTAAACACGGTGAAAACTTCATGGCTTTATTGGAAACTCGTTTGGACAACTTGGTATACCGTTTAGGTTTTGCTACCACTCGTCGTCAAGCTCGTCAATTAGTAAACCACGGTCACGTGACTGTTGACGGCAAGCGTGTGGACATTCCTTCTTACTTGGTAACACCAGGTCAAGTGATTGGTTTGCGTGAATCTTCTCGCGACTTAGCAATCATCAAGGAAGCTTTGGAAAACACTGTTTCTCGTTTAGACTTCGTATCTTACGATGCAGCTGCTTTCGAAGGGACTTTGACTCGCTTACCAGAACGTAGCGAGCTCAACGCTGAAATCGACGAAGCCCTCGTCGTTGAATACTACAACAAATTAGGCTAAGCCTAGACTTTAAGAAAACACGCCGGTTGACGGCGTGTTTTTTTGTTTTATCAGATTGAAAGGGAAGGGAGCTAGCAAGATATCTATTTGCCTTGGAGAGTGAGATTGTTAGGTAAAATAATTTAATGAAAACATGATGCTTATCATCCAAAGCCAGTTTATTAACTAGGGATAAGTTTGAAAATGGATATATTTAAATGACAACAATTAATTATTAGC
>CAUUNL010000081.1:0-5867 GCA_963546405.1 Abiotrophia defectiva
ATATTATCCTACTATAATAAATAAAGCGAAAGGACTAAAGCGCTGCTTAAGCGGCACTCAGTTCTTTCGCTTTTGTCTATTTTCGGGGCAAATTCTTTATTTACCTAGAAATCATTGCTACATTCTCCTGTTTCCAGATAGTCCTTGAGGTTATTAAAGCTGGTTTCCACCATATTCTCTACTGCCTCATCGGTGTAGCTCCCCATGTGAGGGGTTAATAAGACCTTAGGATAGAGGTCAACCAACTTCTTAACCACAGGGTCGCTAATGTCTTGACCGCGCAGGTCCTTGAAGAAGAATTGGCTCTCGTTCTCTAAGACATCTAAGCCTGCCCCAGCCAAATGGCCAGATTCGATGGCTTCAATAATGGCATCCACATCCTGCAACTCACCGCGCGCAGTGTTGACCAGAATGGCCCCTGGCTTCATCTTGCTGATGAATTCCTTGGTGATGACCTTGCCATTAGCTGGAATGTAAGGTGCGTGAATGGAAATCACGTCTGACTTAGCTAAGAGCTCATCCAATTCTACTTGGGTGCAGATATGATTTACCCCTTCTTTTGGAAAGGCGTCGTAAGCTAAGACATTCGCGCCCAAGCCCTTGAAGAGCGTTGCGGTCGTCAAGCCAATCCGGCCAATCCCAACCACACCAACGGTACAGTTACGGATTTCCTTAGAAAACATTTGCTCGTGGATACGAAAATCATGTTGGCTAGTTAAGTGCGTTGTATAGGCGACATTCCGCAAGAGGGTCATGGCCAAGGTTAAAGCCAATTCAGCAATCGCATTAGGTGAGTAAAAAGGGACGTGTGCTAACTTGAAGCCCAATTGCCTAGCATAGGCAAGATCGATATGGTCGACCCCTACTGTCCGCGTCAGGACATATTCTACCCCTAATTTTTTGTAGATATCTAAGACCTCCTTAGTGGCCCAGCAGTTACCACGTAAAATAACGGCCTGACAACCCTCAGCTAACCAAGCCTCTTCCGGACCCGTTAGGTAGTTGGGGACACAAACTAATTCATAACCAAACTTTTGATTGGCTAGATCAAAAACGGGTCTTTCAATGTCGCGAACACCATATGCTAATACTTTCATTATTGCTTTTGCTCCTTGCACGTACTTCTTGAACGAAGTGGGGGATTTAATGTTTCTATTTTAGCACAATCTAAAGCCGATGTTGATTATTTTTCATGAAAATGGGTACTTTTGTATCTCAAATATTCGTAATACTCCTAGCCAAGCAAAAAACGCTCAAGACTAGCCCTTAAGAGGGCTGACTTGAGCGTTGATTTTTGTATTAATTAGTCAGCTTGTCCATCCGCTAACTTGGCTTGCTCTTTACGCAACTTATTACGCTTGCGGAGGCCTTGGAAGAAGGTCTTGAGCTTGTCGCTACACTGGGCTTCCAGAACTCCCCTAATGACTTGAGGCTGATGGTTGAAGCGGCTGTCTTCCAAGAGATTCATGAGGCTGCCGGCGCAGCCGCCCTTGGGGTCACTGGCGCCGTAGACCACCTGATCCACCCGCGATAAGACCAGGGCACCCGCACACATAGGGCAGGGTTCCAAGGTCACATAGAGGGTGCAGCCCTCTAGGCGCCAGGCGCCCAGGACTTGGTTGGCGGCCTCAATGGCTAGCAGTTCGGCGTGGGCCGTGGCCTGGTGGTTGACCTCCCGCAGATTGTAGGCTGAAGCCAGGAGGACGCCGTCCTTAACTAAGAGGGCGCCAATGGGCACTTCGCCTAGGGCTTGGGCCTGGTCGGCCAGTTCTAGGGCCTTCTGCATCCAATATTCATGCTGGGCCAAGTCGGTGGGTGCCAGTTGGCTTGCATCCATCATGGCCTCACCCCTTATGTTCCAGAGCCAGGTAGCTGACAATCAGATCTGTCAGGTGTTGTAGGTTGAGCCCCGTTTCCTTGGTGTATTTGCTGAGGCGATAGGTCAGGGTATTGCGATGAATATAGAGTTCATCGGCTGCCTGACTCAGGTTGCCCTGATGTTCAAAGAGAGCTCGCACCGTCGCCGCATAGTCTGGATTGTGCTTGAGGACATCGTGCAGTCGATCCATAAAGGCATACTGCTTGGTCACTTCGCGCCCTACCAGGCGTAAGAGGACTGAGGTTAGGGGCACAATTTCAGGCTCCATAATCTGAGACAGAATACTGTGAACCAGACGCCGCTCATCTTGGAAATGGGCCACATAATCCTGGTCCAACTTGGCTACTAGGCCGACACAACCCCGGGTCACCGTCTCAAAGTCAATGTCCAAGGTCTTAATAATGTCCACCAAGGCGCCAACGTGCTCCATGCCTCGAAGGCAGACTAGCCAGCGATTGGCTTCATCCGGAATGACCACTTCAATGGCTTCCAGAGAATCTTCCAGGGTTTGCTGCCACAAGACAGGGTCGAAGGTCTCTGACTTGGCCTGCATAATTAGGTAGATACAGACCAGACTGCCCCGCATTTGGCCTTCCAGTGGCTGACCTTCTAGGAGAAAGGCCCGCCAGGCCTGTTGATGTGGCGCTAAATCCACGACCGGCACCTGGGGGGTGGCCTTGGCCAAGCTCATCATAAGCAAGAGTTCTTCTTCCTTGCTAGTCAGGTCAGCCTGAGGAATGGCCAGGCCTTGATCCCCTAATTGGACAATCAGATAGCCGGGCAGCACCGCATCCGGTGCGACTGCTTGGGCTTGGGGATAGAGTCTTTGCAGTTGTTCAAACATGGGCTAGCTCCTGTCTTAGATTATTTAGGCTTTGGCTTTGGGCTTAGCTTTGGCCTTGCTTGAGCCAGCCTCATGGTCCTTAGCGGCAATGTTGATCTTACCGGACCGGCCGCCAATGGTCACCGAGTCCCCGGTAACAATGCTGCCGCTAAGCAGCAACTCACTGAGTTGGTCCTCAATTTGTTTTTGAATGGCACGACGAATTGGACGTGCCCCGTATTCTGGGTCGAAGCCGGCTTCGGCGATAATGTCTACCGCTGTGTCGGTCACCCGAGCCTTGATGGCCAATTCGCCTAGGCGCTTGATAATATCCTTAGTATGGAGTTTAACGATTTGGCGAATTTCTTCCTTAGTTAAGGAGTGGAAGACCACCGTTTCGTCAATCCGGTTGAGTAATTCTGGACGGAAAGAACGCTTGAGCTCTTCACGAATACGTTTTTCCATGGCCAGGTGGTCAGCGGTAAACTGCTTAGCCCCAAAACCGACGGATTTCTCATCCCGCAGGGCGGTTGCCCCTAGGTTAGAAGTCATGATAATGATGGTATTGCGGAAATCGACTTGGCGACCCTTGGAGTCAGTCAGATGCCCATCGTCAAAGACTTGGAGCAGGATGTTGAAGACATCTGGGTGGGCCTTCTCAATTTCGTCCAGGAGAATGACAGAGTATGGTTTTTGGCGGACCTTCTCGGTCAACTGGCCGCTTTCTTCATGGCCGACATAGCCTGGAGGCGAACCAATCAGACGTGACACGGTGTGTTTCTCCATGTATTCGGACATATCGACCCGAATCATATTGTCTTGCGAGCCAAACATGGCTTGGGCCAAGGCCTTGGCTAATTCGGTCTTACCAACCCCGGTTGGTCCTAAGAAGAGGAAGGAACCGATTGGACGACCTGGCGCCTTGAGGCCAGAACGAGCTCGGCGAATTGCGCGTGACACAGCGGACACGGCTTCTTCCTGGCCGATGACCCGTTGGTGAAGCTCCCGCTCTAGGTTAACTAGGCGTTGGCTTTCCTTCATGGCCATTTGGGTCACGGGGATGCCGGTTGACAGGGCCACCACTTGGGCCACTTGTTCTTCATCCACGACTAAATGTGCTGGCTGGCCGGCCTGAGCTTGGGCTTTCTTGCGGGCCCGGGCTAGACGTTTTTCCAGTTTCTGTTCGGCTTCGCGAAGGCTAGCTGCCTCAGGGAACTTGCGGGCTAGCACGGCTTCTTCCTTATCAGCCTGCAACTTAGCCATTTCCTTCTCTAAGGCAAAAAGGGGATCGTGAGAGACAGCTTCTTCAATCCGTACCTTAGCGGCCGCTTCATCGATTAAGTCGATGGCCTTATCAGGCAAGGAACGTGATGTAATGTAGCGGACACTGAGTTTGACCGCCGCTTCAATGGCTTGATCGGTAATGGTCACAGCGTGGTGAACTTCATACTGGGTCTTGAGCCCTTGCAGAATCTGGATGGTTTCTTCAGGCGTTGGCTCGTCCACTTGCACCTTGGAGAAACGACGTTCCAAGGCCGCGTCTTTTTCAATGTATTTCTGGTATTCACTCAGGGTTGTTGCCCCGATGACTTGGATTTCACCCCGCGCCAGGGCTGGCTTGAGGATGTTGGCTGCATCAATGGCCCCTTCAGAGCCACCGGCCCCAATCAAGGTATGGAGCTCATCAATGAAGAGAATAACTTGGCCGTCGGCCATGACTTCTTCTACAATGCGCTTCATGCGCTCTTCGAACTCACCCCGGTACTTGGTCCCAGCCACCAGGCTCCCCATATCCAGCATCATGAGGCGTTTCTTGGCAATATCAGCCGGCACATCACCTGACACGATGTGTTGAGCTAGACCTTCTGCCAGGGCAGTCTTACCTACCCCAGGGTCCCCGACTAATACAGGGTTATTCTTCTTACGACGGCTGATGATTTGCAGCATGCGTTGAACTTCCTTCTCGCGGCCCACTACTGGGTCCATTTGGCCTTGCTTGGCCATTTGGGTCAGGTTGCGGGCAAAGGAATCCAAGGTCGGCGTCTTACTTGGCGCAGTCTCGCTGGCCTTTTGGGTCCGCACTTGCGGCTTGCTTTGGCCCATTGGCATCTTATCAATGCCGATGGCTTGATAGACAGCCTTCTTAAGGGCATCCAAGTCCACGTCTAGGTTGCGTAAGATTAAGGTCGCCAGGATTTCTTGTGGCAGCATGGCTAATAAGAGGTGCTCGGTGCCAATCTGGCGAGCGCCCAAGCGCTTAGCTGTGTTGGAGGCATCCATGATATTTTTCTTGGCGCGTGGCGAATAAGGTAGGGTCACTTCCCCCCGCGGCATAGGTGCTTCTACATCGCCGTGGATGGCCCGCAACTCGTTCAGAATCAGTTCCGGGGTCACGCCAAATTCACGGAGAATGACGCCGGCAATCCCACGTTCTTCGCGGGCTAGACCAATCAAGATATGTTCGGTACCAATGGCTGAATGGCGCAATTGGTAGGTGGCCTCAGCCGCCATGATCATGACTTGATGGGCGCTTTCGGTAAATAGTTCTTCAAACATCGCGTCTTCACTCCTTTTCTTAATAGCTGTATTTGAGTTGTTGCAAAAAGGTCTTGAGCAATTGGGCGCGAGCCGCCTGTTCTTGCTCACTGATTTGATGGAGGACGGATTTTTCAATCACGGACAGGATTAAGGTCCCCTCGCGGTTGGTAATCAGGCCCTTGCCAATCAAATTCTCAATCATATGAATGCCGTTGCGTTGGCTAATCTTATCGCCCACTAATTCAATCAGCTGATCAATCAGGGCAGCCTCGTCGGCCAATTCAATCTTGAGAATGCGGATATAGCCGCCACCTCCCCGCTTACTTTCGACCAGGTAGCCATGCTCCTGGGTAAAGCGCGTCTTGATGACATAGTTAATTTGTGACGGGACACAGTCGAAGTGCTCCGCGATGTCACTACGTTTGATTTCGACATGCTCTTGGTGCTTAAGAAATTCCTTCAAATAGGCCTCAATGATGTCGGTCATATTGCGGCTTGACATGTTACCCCTCCTTACATTGACTTTCTTTGACTATTGTACACCAAATCAGACCTTTTGCCAACCTAATTGCTTGGTCTAGAGCTAAAGAAAAAGGAGCCTGAGGCCCCTTTTTATATAAATGATTA
>CAUUNL010000082.1:0-5469 GCA_963546405.1 Abiotrophia defectiva
TATATAGAAGAAAAAAAGCCCCTGAAAGGGGCTTTTCTTTTAGTCTTGGGACTGACGATCTTGTAGGCGAGCTATCTTGCCTTGCTGGATGTAGACTGACAAGATGGCAATGTCTGCTGGGTTAACACCACTGACCCGACTAGCTTGCGCAAGAGTAGTCGGCTGAATTAATTTCAGACGGTCACGCGCTTCGTTAGCCAAATTCAAGATAGCGTCGTAGTCAATATCTTCAGGAATACGTTTTTCTTCCATAGCTTTGACTTTTTCAACTTTCTCGATGGCTTTTTGGATATAACCTTCATACTTAATCTGAATTTCAACTTGTTCAGATTCCTGGCGTTCCAATGGTCCTTCTGGTCGAGGAATGATAGTCACTAAATCTAAGTAGCGAATCTCTGGTCGCTTGAGCAGATTGAAGGCGCTGATTCCGTCTAAGAGGGACGAAGAGCCCACACGTTCAAAGAGTTCCTGAAGGCCAGGTGTCTTAGGCGTCAAGGTAATTTTCTTCAAGCGTTTGATTTCAGCGTCAACCAGGGCTTTCTTAGCTAAATAGGTTTCATAGCGTTGGTCATCGACCAAGCCAATTTGGTGGCCAATTTCAGTCAGACGCAAATCAGCATTATCGTGGCGTAGTAAGAGGCGATACTCTGCCCGAGAAGTTAAGAGGCGATAAGGTTCTGTGGTCCCTTTGGTAACTAAGTCATCAATCATGACGCCAATATAGCCGTCACTGCGTTTGATGATAAGTGGATCTTGTCCTTGGACTTGGCGAGCTGCGTTAATCCCCGCAATAAGGCCTTGGCCGGCTGCTTCTTCGTAGCCGCTGGTTCCGTTCATTTGACCCGCTGTATAGAGGCCACGGACTAATTTGGTTTCTAGACTGGCACGCAATTGATGCGGGATGACCACGTCGTATTCAATTGCGTATCCTGGTCGCATGAGTTTAGCATTTTCCAGACCCGCTACAGAATGTAGCATCTGAAGTTGTACATCTTCAGGCATAGAGGTGGATAAGCCTTGAATATACATCTCATCAGTCGTTAGACCTTCTGGTTCAACGAAAATTTGATGGCGTGGCTTATCGCTGAAGCGCACAATCTTGTCTTCGATAGAAGGACAATAACGTGCCCCTACCCCTTCCACGATGCCGGTAAACATCGGCGCGCGATGAAGGTTGGCTTTGATGACCTCATGGGTATCTTGACTGGTATGGGTCAGCCAACAAGGGACGAAGTCAGGTCGGTAGTCAGCATCTGGTGTTAGGAAGGAAAAATGGTTGGGTTGGCTATCACCAGGTTGAATTTCCATGGCCTCATAGTTAATGCTAGATTTGTGGATACGCATTGGCGTCCCAGTTTTGAAACGGGCTAACTCAAAGCCCAGTTGCAAAAGGTGTTCAGAGAGTTTTTGTGATGGCAAGGTATTGTTGGGGCCAGATGAATACTTAAGTTCACCAATAATGATTTGACCTCGTGAAGAGGTACCAGCAGTTAAGACAACGGCATCCGCACTATAGCGGGCGCCAGTCGAAGTGACAACGCCACGAACTTGCCCTTCTTCTACTACTAGGCGGTCAACTAGGCCTTGTTTGAGGTCTAGGTTAGGGCAGGCTTCAATGGTTTGTTTCATAGCGGTCGCATAAGCATGTTTGTCTGCCTGGGCGCGTAAAGCTTGGACGGCCGGTCCCTTCCCAGTGTTGAGCATACGCATTTGAATGTAGGTCTTATCAATATTGCGGCCCATTTCTCCACCGAGGGCATCGATTTCGCGGACGACGACGCCCTTAGCAGGCCCCCCTACAGAAGGGTTACAGGGCATAAAGGCTACCATTTCTAAGCTAATGGTTAAGAGAAGGGTGCGACAGCCCATACGAGCTGCCGCCAATGCGGCTTCTGAACCGGCATGGCCAGCGCCGACAACAATGACTTGATAGTGGCCAGCAGAGAATTCTTGCATGGTTTTGACTCCTTTGTGATTTATGGATGAGTGTAAAAAATAACTTCGTGATCAAGTAGGCGATTATCAGGGGAATAGCTGAATTTGGCTGAAAAGAAGGGTTTCTGCTCTAAAATCCAAGTTAAGAAAATATGATCCCCTTCCCAACTAGGCCGGCTAAGGACTTGGTCATAGGGTACCCACTCTAGGGTGCCTTCATTGCAGTCAATGACTTGGCCCTCAAAATGACGGGCCCGAAAGACATAAGTGTACCAGTCATGGCCAGGCGTAAATTCAGGGAAGACGATAATGCCCACTAATTGTGGCTGATGGAGGGTCAGACCAGTTTCTTCTTTGGCTTCGCGAATAACGCATTCCTCTGGGCTTTCGCCAGCTTCTAATTTACCGCCGACACCAATCCATTTGCCTTCATGGACGTCATTGGGTTTCTTGTTGCGGTGGAGCAATAGCAGAGAATGGCCATTGTCGATATAACAGATGGTGGCGAGTTTTGGCATGATGTATCCTCCTTATTTACCTAAGCAGAATTGGCTGAAGAGCTTGGTTAAGAGCTCATCTTGAACACTGTCACCTGTGATTTCGCCCAGGGCATCCCAGGCGCGGGTATAGTCAATTTGAATGAGATCCACCGGTAGGCTCATGGCACAAGACTGGATGACTTCATCTAGACTGGCTAGAGCTTGATTGAGCAGATGGGTGTGACGGCTATTCAAGAGATAGTTGAGGTCGGTAGATTGGAGATTACCGGATAAGAAGCGTGCCGAAATAGCATCTTCAAGAGCAGTTAAGCCGTCCTCAGTTAAGACAGAGGTTTTAATAATATCCGAATCATCTTGCAGATGGCCTGCCAAGTCTTCAATGGTCCATTGGTTAGGTAGATCCTGCTTATTTAAGAGGATGATGCGGGCCTTGTTTTGGGTCAGCTCTAAAAGTTCTAAATCCATTGGATCTAGGGCTTGGGCTTGATTCAAGATAAGCAGAATCAGATCTGCCGATTCAATCATGGCACGGCTCTTTTCTACCCCGATTTGCTCGACTATTTCATCCGTATGGCGAATGCCGGCCGTATCAATAATATGGAGGGGGACACCTTTAATAGAAATATATTCTTCGATGGTGTCACGAGTAGTCCCTGCAATATCGGTGACAATGGCTTTATCTTCGCCAATTAAGTAATTAAGAAGACTGGATTTACCAACATTAGGGCGACCAATAATAGCTGTTTTAATTCCTTCACGGAAAAGCTTGCCTTGGGTGGCCTGACGTAAAATCGCGCGGACTTCGCTTTGCACCAATTCTGCTGTGGAGCCCAGTTGCTGGAGAGAAAGTTCCTCGACATCATCGTATTCTGGATAATCGATGGTGACTTCGACTTGTGCCAAGGTATTGAGCATGGTGTCGCGCAACTGATGAATTTTGTGTTTGAGGCTACCTTGTAGCTGGCTCATGGCCGCATCCTTAGCACGATTAGTCTTGGCGCTGATTAAATCCATGATGGCTTCAGCCTGAGATAGGTCAATCCGGCCATTAAGGAAGGCTCGTTGAGTGAATTCACCCGGTTCTGCCAGACGAGCCCCTTGGGCTAAGCAGGCATTGAGGATGGATTGGATGGCAACAATCCCTCCGTGGCCATTGATTTCGACAACGTCTTCAGTTGTATAAGAACGTGGGGCTTTCATGACGCTGGTCATGACTTCATCCAAGACTTGGCCTGACTGGGGATCTTGAATATGGCCATAGTGAATGGTGTGACTAGCCACTTGGCTGAGGTCCTTTTCTGGAAAGAGCCGGTTGGCGATGGCGATAGCTTCTGGTCCGGACAGGCGGACTAGGCCAATAGCGCCCTCACCTAGGGCAGTTGAGATGGCAACAATGGTATCTTGGGTGTACATGGCGGGCTCCTTTCTCTTGTCACAAAAAAAGTGCCTAGACTACCCCCTTGGATACGGCCAGTTGGGGTAGTAAGCACTTTGACTGCTACTATCAATTCATCTGTATTATATAGAATTTAAGGGGATTTTGCAAGGGTATGTCACCCTACTTGAAAAGGGCTAAGACATTTAGTAAACTACATATGAGTAGAAAGAAGGGAACCTAGTGACAGAATTAAATCTTAATGAGCAACGAATAATGCCTCATAATATTGAAGCTGAACGTGCGGTGCTAGGCGCTTTGTTCCTAGATCCACGTAAAATCGGGACCGTCCAAGCCATTATAAGTGAAGATGACTTCTATAAACGATCCCACCAATTGATTTTTAATGCCATTGATGTGGTCTTCGACCGTAACGGGGCCTTGGACTTCGTCATGGTGGTCAACCAACTGGAAGCCTATGATGCCCTAGAAAATGCGGGAGGCGCCAGCTATCTGGCAGAATTAATCGAAGCGACGCCAACGGCTGAGCACGTGGAGTATTATGCCAATATCGTCAAACAAAAATCGACCCTGCGTCGTCTGATTGCAGCTACCACAACCATTAGTTCGGAAGCCTATGATGAGTCTGATAGTGTAGAAAATATCGTAGACCGTAGTGAGAAGCTCATTCTCTCAATCGGGGAAGGTAGCCAAGTCAATAAACCCAAAGAAATGCGCCACCTAGTGGTGGAAGCCTATGACCGTGTCGTTAAGCTTTCGGAAGAAAAACGCGACATTACGGGGCTAGCGACGGGCTATCATGATTTGGACAAGATGACTTCAGGCTTCCAAGGCGATCAGTTAATCATTATTGCCGCCCGTCCTTCCGTAGGTAAGACGGCCTTTGCCCTCAATATCGCTCAGAACGTGGCCACCAAATCCAAGGTGCCGGTTGCCATCTTTTCTCTAGAAATGGGGGCGATTGACTTAGTCTATCGGATGGTCTGCGCTGAGGGAAATATCTTTGCATCTAACATGAAGACGGGTCAACTAACCGAAGATGAGTGGTCTAGCTTCACTATTGCGACCGATACCCTTAAGAATGCTAAGATTTTCATCGATGATTCAGCGGGGATTAAGGTATCCGAAATTCGGGCCAAATGTCGCCGACTCAAGCAGGAAAATCCTGACTTGGGCTTGATTGTCATCGACTACCTGCAATTGATCGAAGGGAACGGCCGTGAAAACCGCCAACAAGAAGTTTCTGAGATTTCACGCCAACTCAAAAAGTTAGCCAAGGAATTGCATGTGCCAGTTATTGCCTTGTCCCAGCTCTCACGGGGCTTGGAACAGCGGCAAAACAAGCGGCCAATTTTAAGTGATATCCGGGAATCCGGGTCTATTGAACAGGATGCGGATATCGTTGCCTTCCTCTATCGTCACGATTACCACCGCCATGACGAGCCGGGCGACGAGCCAGACCATGACGATTCCTTGCCAGATAACACGATTGAGGTGATTCTGGCCAAGAACCGGTCAGGGGCCCGGGACACCGTCAACTTACTCTTTAAGAAAGAGTATAACAAGTTTTCTAACTTGTCTTATCGCCCAGTCTGCATTACTGATGTTAAAACCACCACGTACACCTAATGCGGAGTT
>CAUUNL010000083.1:0-5313 GCA_963546405.1 Abiotrophia defectiva
AATAGAAGAAAAGGTAATCCCCATTTTGAAAGCAAAAGGCTTCATCCATTAGAAGGAGGAAATGGAAATGAGTATTCTAAATTTCATTATTAATAATGTGTTGACAAATGCTGCGATTACAGTCTCTCTCATTGCAATGTTGGGGCTCATTTTACAGAAAAAATCCGTTGGGCAAGTAGTTTCTGGTACTTTAAAAACCTTGCTTGGTTTTCAAGTGCTAAGTGCTGGCTCAAGTGTTATTGTCGCAAGTCTGATTTACTTTGGTGAAATTTTCAAAAAAGGATTCCATACACAAGGGATTGTGCCATCAATTGAAGCGATTAACGGCCAGGCTATGAATGACTTAGGTCTAGGGAGCTCCATTGCCTTAACCTTCCTAGCCATCTTCGTCTTCAATATCATCTTAGCCCGTATTACTAAATGGAAATATATCTTCTTAACAGGACAAGCCTTACTTTGGATGGCCACCATGACAACCGTCTTTGGTTATGCAGGTGGATTAAGAGGGCCTGCGCTCATCCTAGTAGGTGGTTTAGTTGGTGGGATTTTCACCGTAGCTATGCCAGCCATTGCTCAACCGATTATTCGCAAGATTACAGGGTCAAATGATATCGCGCTAGGTCACTTCTGTACTATCGGCTATATGTTTGAAGCAGGGGTCGCTAAGCTCTTTGGCGAACGTGGTGAGAATAAGAAGTCGATTGAAGAAATCGAGCTACCAAAATCATTCGAGTTCCTACAAGATACCTATTTGTCCGTAATGGTTGTGATGGTCCCTATGTTCATCATTACCGCTCTCTTCGCGGGTCCAGAAGCAGTTGATACAGGTGCTCAAAACTACATCATGTATGCCTTCTTGCAATCAATTCAATTCGTTGTTGGGGTATACATCCTCTTAGCAGGGGTGCGCTTATTGCTTGGTGAAATCGTACCAGCCTTCCGTGGTATCGCCATGAAACTGGTGCCTGATGCAATTCCTGCGCTCGACTGTCCAGTCTTCTTCCCATATTCACCAAACGCTGTTATCTTAGGCTTCATTACAACGACTATCGGTACGCTTATCGCCATGTTTACCTTACCATTCTTCGGTCTAGCCATGATCTTGCCAGGGATGTTAACTAACTTCTTCGCAGGGGGGACTGCGGGTATTTTCGGTAATGCAACTGGTGGTAGAAGAGGGGCCATTATTGGTGGTATTGCCCATGGGTTCTTCATTACCTTGCTACCAGCCTTGCTTGTTACAGCCTTCAATCAGCTAGGCTTTATCAATGCGACAGCTACTGACGTCGATACGGTAACCGCAGCCTTACTATACTTCTGGATTCTCAACCCCGTCTTTAAGATGTTCTAATGGGTGAGGTGACCGTCATGTTTGATTGGTTTAAATCCAAGAAGAAGGAAGCTCAAAAAACGAAAACGGAAGAAAAGTCAGAAAGTCTAACCTCCCCGGAAGAAGTTCAAGAATTAATCCAGAGAGATTTAGAGAAAATTAAGGCTACTTCAGATGCAGAAGTATTAGCGAAGCTATATGAGCAAGTGGGTGTTTATTATTGGCAATTAGATTCGGTAGATGAAGCTATTGAGTATTTGGAAAAAAGCCAAGAGTTGAAACCTTCCATGGGAGAAGGCTATAAGAAGCTCATGTTGCTCTACAATAGCAAGCGAGCAGAAGCTGCCAAAAATCGGGATGACGCCGGAATTGACTATTACATGAATAAGTTAGATGATATGAGAAATCTCGCCAAGAAATTGACGCTATCACGCTAGTGAGTGAAAGGGAGGAATGGGTATGTACAAGACCGTGCGAGATCTTACAGAAGATGCAGAACGACTGAATATGACGATAGGCGCATTCAATATGCATAACTTAGAGATGCTCCCCGATATGATTCGAGCAGCCAAGGAAATGGGCGCTCCAATTATCATACAAACGAGTGTCGATACCGCAAAATACATTGGCTACAATGTCATTGTTGCCGTAGTAGAAGAGTTAGCCAATTCTATGATTGTGGATGTGGCTTTGCATTTAGATCATGCTAAGGATTTTGATGCGATTAAGGATGCCATTGAGGCAGGTTATTCTAGCGTCATGTTCGATGGGTCAAGTCTGCCCTTCAAGGAGAATATTGAGAAGACTAAACAAGTCGTAGAATACGCACATGCGCGAAGCGTATCGGTTGAAGGGGAGCTAGGGACCATTGGTGGAACGGAAGAAGGAGTTTCCGTATCCGAAGAGGATAAAGAATATACCCGACCTAATGATGCGGTGACCTTCGTTCGAGAAACAGGTGTTGACGTATTGGCAGTAGGGATTGGTACCAATCATGGACAATTCAAGTCGAAAACAAATGTGAAGATTCCACTCCTAAAAGAAATCCATCAAGTAGTAGATGTTCCGCTAGTGATTCACGGTGGGACTGGCGTTAAGGAAGAAGATTACCCTGATTTAATCAATAATGGGATTCGTAAGTTTAACGTTGGCACGGAGTTGCTCGTTAACTGGACCCAGCAGGCCAAAGATTGCTTCGCCGAAACTCCCGTGAATAAGTCGCTTCGCTATAACATTATTCCAGCCAATCAAAAAGTAAAGGAAATCGTGAAGCATAAAATCGGACTCTTCATGAATAAAAATCAACCCGTAAATGTTGGGTAGGGATGACTATGATGAAAAAATACCTAATTCTACTTGCTGGGCCACCAGCGACAGGAAAGAGTTATTTAAGTCGTCTTATCTGCCACGAACTTCCTGAGACCTATACCATCTCGCCAGATGAGTTGAAGGAGAATTTGGCAGATAGTGTGGGATTCAACTCAAGTGAAGAGAAGATGGAATTGGAAAAAAAGGTCTGGACCTATTATTATCAGGCTCTTGATTTATATATGAAGATTGGGAAACAATTTATCTTATCTGAATACCCCTTCTCCTACAAACAAAGAAAAAGGC
The DNA here is from genome assembly GCA_963546405.1 of Abiotrophia defectiva. Taxonomy (GTDB): domain Bacteria; phylum Bacillota; class Bacilli; order Lactobacillales; family Aerococcaceae; genus Abiotrophia; species Abiotrophia defectiva_A. The sequence goes on from CAUUNL010000083.1 coordinate 2,945, forward strand.
TAGAAGAATTATCTACCACCTATCACTATGACGTTATTACTATTCGATTAGTATGCGACTTTGAGACTTTATGGGAGCGGAGGATTAAGAGAGACTTATCGCCAGAACGTCATTTAAGCTATATCACTAGCTGCTATCACTATGGTGATAGATTGGAAGACAGAAGGCGAGCAGACCAGCTCATTACTAAGGAAGAGTTTGCTAAAATCATTGAGGATAGAGACTACAACCACTTTGAAATGGGGAAACTCTACGAAGTAGACGTCACAGACTACTCTAAGGTCCATTATGAGCCGCTGTTAGCAGAACTGAGGAAGCTGAAAGAAGTGTAAGAAAAAAACCGCCCGTGTGAACGGGCGGTTTTGCTTATTCATTTGGTGCCGGATACTTAATCGCGTTCTTAACTAACTTTTCCCGGATAATCTGATCAATATCGAGGCCTAGGTTATCGGCTAACATATAGGTGTAAATGAGGACGTCCGCTAACTCCTCTTTGATATGTTCCAACTCAGGGCCGTTGACGTCCTCGGGCGCCCGCCACTGATAAATTTCCATAAGTTCCGCTGCTTCAATAGCAACCGACATGGCTAGGTCTTTTTCATTATGAAAGGGACGCCAGTTGCGTGCATCGCGGAAGGCATTGATTTCGTCCATAATGGTCATAGATATCACTCCTCTGTGGATTTTGCTGTGGCTTGTAGAGCCAATAATTTGTCTCGCAGACGTGGATTGACGGCATAAAGGTAGAGGCCTTTGACACCGCGCTTGAGCAGGACATTCAAGGAATTGAGAATCATCTGCTCCAAGGCCTGAGCATAGGTGGCATCGTCCATATCAGCCCGCCGGACCTTGGCGCCACGGTCCATGTAACGGTTAGGGTCCACGACAATCCGGTCCGTCTCAGGGTCATAGTCGACCGAAGGACCAATCACCACGCCGGCATAGTTGAGGTCGAAGCCCTGAATGGTGTAGATAGAACCTACTTCACGGATGGTTTCAGGCCGCTCGGCCCAAGTTTTGTTATCTACAGTTGAGTTCCAAGGCAGGTTAATCCCACCAGGGTCAACCAGATAACTATTACCATCCTTCTTATGCTCATAGTCGAAAGTTCCAATGATGCGAGACAGCCCTAGAACTTGGTCCTTCTCCCAAATCATAGCCTTGAAGCGACTAGGGTCCGCTACTACTTGGAAGTCGAAGCCATCCGTCTCTGGCCAAGGCGACAGACGGCGCTGGTCCACTAAGTCATCAATCCAATCAATGACAGCGCCAGCCCCTTGCATACGGAATTGGTCGGTCAGATGGAAGTGATGGAGCTTGGGTTCGCTCCCTATAACGGCAGAGAGTCGTTCCTTGTCCCAGTGGCTTTTCACCTTGAGAACTTGCTTAGAGTCAAAGATACAGACCACGATTTTGGCTAACTTGAGAATCTCGCTTAGGTGGTTGTCCTGTCTGAAGTTATTGTAGGCATCAGACTGAGATAAGAGCAAGTGTGCCTCATCAATCAGGACAATGTCGACTTCCTGGCCCTTGTTAATGAAAGGCGTAGGTTTGTCGAAGGAATTTTTCTTGAGATTGGGCAAGCCGGCAGCAATGGCCTTATAGGTCTTCAGCATCTCGCTATGGTTGACTAGGAGACGGCTCTTCACCCCATAGAAAGGGGAGCTCTTGTCCGCAGCCAAATCCGCCAGCCGATGCATAATAGCTGACAGGACGACACTCTTACCAGTGCCAGCCTCACCTTCGATTAGGAAGAGGTGGTGTTGGTTGTCGGAGAGTGCTTGTTGGCAGAAGTTGAGCACTTCATCTTTAATGGCTTGTTGGGCAGTAGACAGTGTTTTGAATGGCGACAGCTTAAAGATGTCCTTATTCTCTATTTCATCTATGGTGTGGTTGACAAGGTTCTTGGCTCGTAAACTTTCCCACAGTTGGGGAAAGAGCTCTTGCTGGAAGTAGGCCTTGTTAGCATAATTAGCTGTCTTCTTCTGCTTGGTCTGACTCCGGTTCTGCAACTTATATTTCTCATCCGCTAGGAAATAGTTAATGAGTTTGGTTTCGAAGTCATAGGTAGCGGACTTATGGAAGTCCTGGTTCCCAATTAGAAGTGTCTGGGTCATCTTGCAGCGACGCAGATCTTTTAGGTGTGCTTTCATACGCTTAGGCATTTGGTCTGTTTCGCCAATATAGGCATCAGGCCGGCGTTTGTCCGTATTATGTAGAATATAGATGATGGGGTAGTTTGTAAGTAATTCTTCTGTAATTTGTCCAATCGAGTCCTTGTCAAATCGTACTTCTTCAAGTATAAAATCCGCCATTAGGCCACCGCCTTGTCTGAGCTATGGGTCCGAGAAACCGAGGTTTTTCGGACT
>CAUUNL010000084.1:0-5275 GCA_963546405.1 Abiotrophia defectiva
CTAATAAAATACATTGTAAATCCATCTCATATAATATAAAGTCCAATACTACATCTCTAGACTCGCTCTACTCTCATAATTTGTTTGACAGATCGACCGCGAAAATATCACCCTTCTTAGTTCAACATCCTATTACAAATCAAAACCGCCTGTGACAACGGGCGGTTTTGTTTGACTTGTAGTCTTATATTAGACTTTTATGTTCAGCTTCTTCTTTTAATGCCTGAATTTCAGCGTCTAGCTTATTAGCCTTCTTCGTAAGATAAGCTAGATAAAGCGATAAAATTATTTGGACAATAAACAAGATAGTTAGGATAATTTTCATGATGATTGTCATGCGCGACCTATCACTGGAGCAATCACGCACGTATTCACCTCCAAGCTTGTGATAACACTAGTATACAACTTAAGCATTAGATTTTCCAATAGAAAGCTAACTATATGATATGATCCTATTTATTCATCCCACTATATCGCGGACGTGGCTAAGGGCTTGTTTAAGTGAAAATGAAATAGAAGAGCCAGCCCTAGGGGCTGGCTTTTTTAGATGCTTTGAAACATTATGAATTAATATGAAAAAACCAGGCCTAGTTGGCCTGGTTTTTGTCACTTCATCACATAATTTTTAGAGCATGCAAGACAATTCCAAGCACGATTACTAATAATATAGCTTTGGTAGAGTTAAACCACTTCTTGCCCAACAACCAGTAAATCAATCCTACTAGTATAGCTGGTATCATCATCGGCATGATTTTATCCAGTACTTCCTGAAGTTTAAGCTCTACTTCACCACTTGTGAAAACGTATTTGATTGGCGCATTAATCAACGAAGGAATCATAGCCCCAATTACTGTAATCCCTAGTAATGTTGCTGAATTGGTCAAAGCATTTAGCTTACCTGACATGCTACCGACTATCTTGACCCCTTGGGTGTAGCCAATTTTAACCGTGTAGTATCTAAATAATAGAATCGCAATGTTCACTAGTAGCCAAATAATTACACCGGTCACATTACCTTCCAAAGCAAGATAGGAAGCAATAGAACCAAAGACTGTCGGGAATAGAACACCAAAAATTGTATCGCCAATCCCTGCAAAAGAACCCATCAAGCCTGTCTTTAGACCTGCTACAGTGTCAATAGAGCTACTACCTTCTGCTTCTTGAGTAGCAATATCCATACCAAGAATAAAACCACCCATATGAGGTGTTGTATTGAAGAACTGACTCTCCATTATGGAAACTTCTGTTAAGGTATTATAGTCATCACCATAGAGCTTTTGTAGTATAGGATGAATAGTATAAATATAGCCCCCACCCATCATACGTTCATAGTTCCAGGATAGCTGACTACCATATAACCATCTCACGCTCACCTTATTCAGGTCTTTCTCGCTAATCTTCGTATTCTTCATCACTAATCTCACCATTCCTTTTTACACTGACTACGCTTTGACTGTATGAAGCTTCAACTGCGGACAATTTATTAAATTGTAAGATAGCTAAGGCAAAACCAACTAAGGCTACCCCAAACATTGGGATTTTAAGGTATGCCACCGCAACGAAACCGATAATTAAATAACTTATAAAAGATTTCGCTGGTAAATATCGCAAGAGAATGGCAATCCCGACAGCTGGCAATAATCCTCCCGCCACGGCCAAGCCACCTGTTAGCCACTCTGGGATATGCTCTGAGATAAAGGTTACCAGTCCATCACCAAACATGAATACGATAAAGATTGGTAGCCCTCGAGATAAACCCCATGTGAAAGCACCTAGTAGATGGTAAAAATCAAGTTTCTTATAGTCTAACGCTTCAACTGCACTTGAGATTCTTCTCTGTAGAAATACGTTACAGAAACGTGCCAGAATATCAAGTTGAATCATCAATAAGGCTACTGGGATTGCTAAACCAATCCCGAAATCAGCCCCTCGACCACTGCTAATAGCGAACGCAGTCCCTACAATTGAAGCAGTCATATAGTCTGGAACACTCGCTCCACCATAGGATTGAATTCCTAAGCCCATGAGTTGAAGCGTTGCCCCAACAGCAAGTCCAGTCTTAATATCTCCCATAATAAGCCCTGTAATAGTCCCCATTATTAATGCCTGGTTGGCAAAGATATTAATCCCTAAATTTTCTACAATCCCGTAGAATCCCAAGAAAGATAACAGGATGATTTGCCATAACTCAATATGCATAATTCTCGCCTACTTCCTGTAAAGTTGTGAAAATGGCTTTGGTTCCTCCATAGGAACCATTTGAGCGGTAATCTCTATTCCTTGCTTTTCTAACTGCTCAAGTCGCTCTATTTCCGTTGGTGTTAAAAACACTGACTTAGTCACTTGAATAGTACCTTCTTTTTGGCATGAGTTGCCTAAATTCAGTTGCCTAATCGGCAAGCCTAAATCAACCATTTTGAGGAATGTCTTGATATTTTTGCAGATGATAACTACCTTTTGTTCAGTGTAAGAACCGTTTAGAATCCGAGATACTGCCGTATCGGTTTTTAGAATGCTGAGCTTAATGCCACATGGCACAGCTGCTTTTAAGGCAGCTTTCCCAATCTCGTCCTTGACAATCTGATCATCTACAATCATCACACGTGTGGCACCAAGACTACCTAGCCACATAGTCGCAACCTGCCCATGAATTAACCGTTCGTCTAAACGTGTGTGTATAATACCTAGTTCTCTCACCTTAATCCTCCTTTTTTAGAGTAAGCTCTATCACTGGAACAATATCGTTAGGTTTCTCAACGGGGAGGTTGAGCACCATTGTGCTTTTGTCCAATGATTCTTTGATATGAACTTCAGTAATCTCCTTATATAGATTCTCTGTTGCCTTTCTTTCACCTCCTATTTGTGCGGTATCCACAAATCGTATCTCAGAGCCATCATTAAGCAATCTTGCAAACTCCAATTTACCTCCTAAATCAGGTAATAGAATCGTTCTGTATGGCCAACTGAAAACATGCAAGTATAGCTTATTTCCTTTTGCTGTATAACGACAATCTACTGGTGGTCTATAGCTTGAACTTCTTGCATTGTAGATGGCATCGCCATTCAGACGGAACCATTCACCCACTTCTTTCAAAATCGTGTCACTTCTTTGGTCCCATTCTCCTCTGGCATTGGGTCCGATATTAATAACAAAATTTCCTCCTTTCGATACAGTATCAATGAGCTGCTTTAGGACCATCTCGCTCGTTTTGAAGTTCTTATTATCTCGATCATATCCCCAAGAGTTATTTAGTGTCTGAACGGTTTCCCATAAATCGTCTCCCATTCCCTTGCTACGACTAAATTGCTCCGGAGTCTTAACTCCTCTTGATAGACCTAGACGGTCATTCAGTAATATTTGAGGTTGTAAGCTATAGATAAGTTTTTCTAACCCTAGACTATCCCATTCCTTAGGTCCTTTCCCCTTATAATTCTTCCATTCTCTGCTTGCATAGGAGAAATCAAACCATAGGTAGTCGATTCTGCCATAATGTGTCAGTAACTCTCTTATCTGCTCTTTCATAAATTGCTGATAGGCTTGAATATCTCCCTCACTTTTGCCATGATTACGCATAGGATGGTAACCATCAATAGGAAAAGACTTTTGATGCCAGTCTAGCAGTGAATAGTATAGACCAACTTTGATTCCTTGAGCTCTAAACGCCTCAACGAATTCATCGAGTAAATCTCGCTTGAAAGATGTCTGAGTTATATTAAAGCTTGTTCCTTTCGTATCCCATAGGCAAAAGCCATCGTGATGTTTGACAGTAAATATAACGTACTTGAAACCATATTTTTTTGCTCGCTTGGCCCATTCTACCGCATTAAACAAATCCGGATTGAAATGATTAAAATAACGAGAGTAGGCTTTGTCATCCATTTCTTCCAAAGTCTGAACCCACTCATGCCTTGCCGCCACAGAATAGAGTCCAAAATGAATAAATAGTCCATACTTGCTCTCCGTAAACCATTGAGAATCAATCATCTGAACACTCCTTTCTTCTACCAAGTTCTAAAACCAATTGAATCATAAGCTTAAAAATTATAGAAAAGTCATACTTAAGACATTAAGCAACACCCTCAAAATGTTATCGCTTACATTTCGAAAGAGCAAAGACATCTTTGCTCAGAAAAAATCTCTCATTCTGTCATAAAAAATGTCTAATCCCACAAAATGACAGCGCTACCTTTATTTAATTATACTCCTACAACTTTAATGGGTCAATGTATTAAAAATACTGATTACATCAAAAAATCGACCACCCTTACCAGAGTGGTCGACTAATCAAGTCTTTGATTATAGTTAGGCTGATTAAGCCTGGTTTGAGTTTGCTGCTTGTGAGCTACTACTGACTGCTTCTTCCGCTACTTCTTGACCGGCTTCAGCAAGGTCTTCTGCCTTTTCTTGGACAGCTTGGGCGCCATCTTGGGCAAGGTCCTTAGACTCTTGAGCTAGCTCTTTTGCGTCCTCAGTAGCCTCTTGGCCTGCCTCAGCCAGATCTTCTGCCGTTTCTTCAGCCACATGTGCTACTTCTTCCTCAGCTTCTTCAGCCACTTCCTTAGCGTCATCGGCCCTTTCTGCGACAGCTTCAACACCGTCTGCTACTGCCTCTTTAGCTTGGTCCGCAATTTCTTCGGCTACATCCTTGGCTTGATCCACAGTTTCTTCGGCTACATCCTTAGCCTGATCAGCTGTATCTTCGGCTGCATCTTTGGCCTGCTCAGCACCGCCACTAATGGCGTCCTTGGCCGCCTCAATGCCTTGGCCTACTTTGCCTGTCACCGCAGCGATACCACTGCCAATCCCATCTTTGGCTTTTTCCAAGGTATGGGAGGCAAATTCGCCTGTGCTTTCAGCCATATGGCTTACATGATCTTGCAGACTGACAGTATCAGCTGCTTGCTTGGCTTGAGTCTTGACTTCAAGGACCTTGAGATTGACATCAATCACGCTAAGGCCTGTCATGTTCCGAATGACATCGATCACTAAATGCTTGATGTCATGATATAAATCAGAAACGTTTTTCTTATATTCTGCAATGACATTTAAGTCTACACTCGCCTCTTCCTTACCAAGCACTAGCTTGACGCCACTGGTAAACTTGTCGGTGTTGACAATCTTGCCCGCCAAGTTAGAGAAGAAGCCACCGTCAACTGCCAAGAGGCCGTCAACATTGGCTAGCGCCTGTCCAATCTGCTTTTTGATTGCTTTGCGATTGGAAGACTTGCCAGCAGGACTTGGATTGAGTGTCTTATCTGATGTAGGTTGATTATT
>CAUUNL010000085.1:0-5262 GCA_963546405.1 Abiotrophia defectiva
TCTAGGCCGGACAAGTCCAGGCTAAAACTCGGAATGGAAATAGGGTCATAGCTAATGACGGCCAACTTGCCGACATCGACCGCTGGCTTGCGTGGCGGAATAGGATGGCTAGGGCCCGAGCCGGTGAGGCGTCCGAAGAGAGCTGCCAGTAAAAAGGCAAGCCCCGCCAAGACCAAGCGCAACATAGGCCAATAAGGTAGGCGGAAGCCCTGCTTGCTCTTCTTGAGCAAATGGGTCAGGCCATATTGCTGGGCCAGTTGCTTGACCCGTTTGCGCTTGCGGCGATTCTGGGTCAGGACTAGGCGGGTTAGGGCCAGGTCTAATTCTTCTTCCTGGTGATGCTGGCCAATTTGCGCCATGAGGGCTTGGTTGGTCATGAGCCCTTCTAGGTCCTGGTCATCCAGGAAACCTCTAAGCGGGGCCAAGAGCTGCTTGATGTCAACCTGATAGTCCAGGTTGAAGTCCACGGACGGCTGGTAGTCCGCCACCTCCTGGTCATCCTCCAGCTCCTCCTGGCGGAAAAGGTCCTGCTCGGGCTCTTCCAATTCAGAGAAAATCGGGTCGTCAGCCTCTAACTCGTCCAAGTCCCCCAAAGAACTGTCGGACTGGCTGTCTTGCAAATTGAGATTGTCTGATTGGTGGCCTTCCTCGGCTTGGTCCTGCCAGCTAAGACTACCGTTTTGGCGGCCTTCCTCTGGCTGGTCCTGCCAGCTAAGGCTACCTGATTGGCGGCCTTCCTCTGCTTGGTCCTGCCAGTTAAGGCTGCCTGTTTGGCGGCCTTCCTCTGGCTGATCCTGCCAGTTAAGGCTGCCACTTTGGCGACTGTCATCTGGCTGATCCTGCCAACTAAGACTACCGTTTTGGCGGCCTTCCTCTGCTTGGTCCTGCCAGCTTAAATGACCGTCGCTGGCTGGCTCCTGGTCTTGCGGCGCTGACCAGGACAGGGACTGGCGACTAGTGCAGTCCTCTGGTCCCTGATTGGCGTCCGACCAGTCTAAGTTGGTTTCAGACTTAGGCTCTGTTTGCTGAGGGGCCTGCCACTGGGACTGGGTTTGGCCACTTGGGCCGGCCGTCTGGCCAGGCTTTTGGTCAGCCACCTGGCCTGGCTCCTGATCTGACGGCCGGCTCTTGGCCTGCTTGCTAGTATCAGAAGGCTGACTGGCCGGTCTAGGGTCACGGCCGCCTGCAAAATCGGCCTCCGCCCCCCTGCTTTCTTGGGCTGCTAGATCAGTTGCCCGCTTGAGGGCCTCTTGGTAGGCTGCCTGCAGGGCCTGGAATTCTTCCGGATGGTCCTCTGGGTGATAGAGCTTGACTTGTTGGGCATAGGCCCGCTTAATGGCCTTCTTATCCGAAGTGGGTCCGGCTAGCCCTAAGACTTGCCAGGGCGTCTTAGCCATGGGCATCTTCCCCTTCCTCCGATTCCGTCTCCTCATTGAGGAATTCCATGACAGTCCGGTCTAGTTCGGCTTCTAATTCTTGGTCCCAATCCGAATCCTGATCCCAGTCAGAGTCCACATCCCGGAAAATATCGCCCATACCGGCATCCAAGCCCCACTCTAGGTGGTCCAGGTAGTCATTGGTTGAATCCAACAACTGCCGCTTCTTAAGCAGGTTGTTCTGATAACGGGCAAATAGACGGGAGAAGCGCATCAGCGTCAGTTGCAAGGTTTGCTGTTGCTCCAGGTTCAACTCTTGGTAGAGGCGCAGGGCCCGTTCAAAGAGGGCATCCCGCTCTGGTTGGCTAGCCAATTGCAGGGCCAGCTCCTTGATTTCCTTATGGGCCTTATCCGTGGCATCCACCGCTACCAGGCTCTTGTTAGGGCCCAGCTTGTAGGTCTTGACTTCGTCGGTGGCCACGGTCTTGATTTCCACATAGAGGATAGAGTTGATGTCATAGGAATAGGTGACCGCAAAGGACTGGTCGTCGACATTGCTAGGTACCGGCAACTGGACTTCGCCTAGGAAGAGATTGTCCTTAGCATACATGGCTTCCCCCTGGTAGACCTTGAAGCGAATGGTGGGCTGGTCCTTGCGGACTGGCGAATAGATCTGGGTCTTGCTGCTTGGCAGAACGGAGTTACGCGCAATCAGGACGTCAGACAATTCCTTATCCTCATCCACATAGTTGTGCACCGAAGTAGACAGGGAGAAAGGACAAATATCAGTCACCACCAAGTCCTTGACCTCTTGGGCCCGGGTCTTGATACCGATATACTGACCTAAACCAAGAGCCACTAGCTCATCCATCTTCTGACCGCTAACGACTGGCAGGTTAAGCAGGCGCTTGAGGTAGTCATTGACCACCGGCATGTAGGAAGAACCCCCAACTAGAATGAGACGGTCTAGTTCGCCCGCGCCAAACTTACTTTCCACAATGGCCTTGCGGATGACTTCCCGCATGCGTTTGAAGAGGGGCTGGCTGATTTCAGCTAATAATTCATTGGTAATCTTGTATTCGTGGGACTTGCCTTCCAGTTGGACCTGCATATTGACTGACTCAAATTCAGACAATTGCTTCTTAACCCGCTCTGCCGCCAAGAGCAGAGAGTTGCGGGTCCGGCGGTTGAGGGCTTCAAAATTGCTTCCGGCCTTGCGGCAGACATACTGGGCAATCAGCCGGTCGAAGTCGCTACCGCCCAGGTGGTTATCCCCGGCGATGGCTGCAATGGAGATGACATTTTCGAAGCAGTCCACCACGGATACGTCTAGGGTTCCGCCCCCAAAGTCGAAGACCACGAAGGTCTCGAATTCATCTGCCTGGTGACAGGCAATGGCCGCCGCAGAAGGCTCATTAATGAGACGTTCTACCTTGAGGCCCAGCAACTCGCCCGCCTTCTTGGTGGCTTGGCGTTGCTCGGCGTTGAAGTAAGCCGGCACACTAATGACCAGCTCGGTCACCGTCTGACCTAGAAAGGCCTCGGCGTCTGCCACCAACTGTTTGAGGACGCAGGCCGACAATTCTTCCGGTTGGAAGGCCCGTTTGGACAGGGTGATTTGGCGGTTGGCCCCCATGTGGAGCTTGAAGAGTTGGGCGGTGTCTTGGGGATGGGTGACTAATTTCTCCCGGGCAATCTTGCCGACTTGGATTTCGGACCCGTCATAGTAGACCACACTCGGGGTCAGATACTCCCCAAAACTGTTAGGAATCATGCGAACTTGCCCTTCACTATAGGCCACCGCCAAACTGTTGGTGGTACCTAAATCAATACCGATAACTGTCATAATACTTACTCCTTTTCACGCGATTGGAATCTGGCCAACAAAGCCCCCACAAGGTAGGGAACTAAGGTCAGGGCCATGACCCACCAGATAATGTTGGGCACCTGCCAGAAGGCACCTTGATAGAGTCGCCAAGCCACCAGCAAGGCCGAGACGCTGATCAGGTAGCTGACCTGGTTAATCAGGTAGCGCCCTGCTGGCTTCTTGGTCGGGTCTAGTTTGGCGTTGACATATAAATAGAAGCTACTTAATAAGAAGATAGAGAAGTTGGGCTGGCTCATGCGTAAGAACCAGGCAACCAGGGTCACTAGGACCAGGCCGGCCAAGATTAGGTAGAGGATGGGTTGGCCCGCATCATAGACCTGATTCTTGAAGTGAAAGGCCCCCATACCTAGCCCTCGCTGGGCCAAGAGTTGGACCGCCACTAAGACCATGAGCAGACCAAAAGTCCAATCAAAGGCCGGCAGCCAGGTCTCTTGCCAGACCGCCAAGGCACCCAAGACCAGAGTCGCCAGATATAGACCGGCCAGGGGCAGACTGGACAGGGCCAGATAACGATAGCCCCTGCCATCCAAGTAATGAGGGAAGTGGCCCCAGTTGATGACCGTACTGTACTCAAGCTCGAAGCAGTAGCAGACTAAGGCATTGCTGGCCACCAAGGGCAGCCAGACGGCATAAGCTTGAGGCCAAATCACAATCCCCAACCAGATTAAAATCTGTAAGCCAAAGCAAGACAGACTACCAAAGGTCGTAATGAGACCTGCTAGCAGCATGCGGCGATTGGTTGGATACCAGGACTTACCCACCAGCTCCTGCCAACGCTGATTGACCCGCTGACCAAGGGCATGGGTCAGGTCCGGGTCGCCATTGAGGCTGGGAACATAGCCGATGAGGGTGTAGAGCACCCGTTTATTTTCTAATGATTCTAGGGGCAGGGCTTGTAGGGCCAGTAGGAAGTCTTCCTGGGGCACCTGCCAGTCCTTATTGGCTTGGTCGACTAGGAGTTGCTGCCAGGCTGACCAGTCATTGAATTGGGCCTTAACCCCTTCTAGATTCTGGGCCAGTCGGTTATGAGCCACCTGCTGGCTGAATTGCCCCGACAGGCCGGACGCCATCCAGGCTTCCAGGTCAAAGTCAGTCCAGTCTGTCCCTGCCTCCTCAGACGAATCATCCAAGTCATTAAACAAGCTAGCGATGTCTTGGCTGGCGCCCCGCTGGCTGAGGGCCCATTGATAGGCTGCTTCTAGCTGGGCCAGAGCCTGGGCATCCTCCTGCCACTCCTCATAGCGTTGACGATAGGCTGCCTCTAGGACCGCCTCATCCTCTGTGGGACCCTCTAGTCCCAATATTTCATATGCTAACATGTCTGTCGCCCCCTCCGTCGCGCGGTCATTTTTCCTGCTTGATTTTCGTGCTTCTATTGTACTACAGATTGAGGCCAGTTGAAAGTTAGGGCCTTTTCTTGGGCAAGGAGCGCCTGGGTCTGCTATACTAGAGCTAAGCATCCATAAGGAGGGATTAGTATGGTATTAGGCAATTTATTCCAAGGCTTATCCGGCAATATGAGCGAGGTCTCCAAGGACAGCTTGGCCAAGGACTACGGCCACCTCTTGATTGAAAAGGAAGAAATCCAGGCGGGCTATGCCCTCATTCGGGACCTGGTCATCTTCACCAATATCCGCATTCTCTTTGTCGACCGCCAAGGCACCACCGGCAAGAAGGCCCGATATAAGACTATCTTCCTCATGAACATTATTAATGTCGAGCTAGAAACGGCTGGCGCCATGCTGGATGACAGCGAACTGACCATTGAGTACCTAGACAACATCCGCCTCAAGGCCCACACCGAAAGTCGCCAGACCCTGACCCTAGAATTCCCCAAACGCTATGACATGGGCCCCCTCTATACCATGTTAATGAAACTGGCCTATGAGAATCGGCTACGGGCGAATGGGTAGAGAATCTCGTTATCTATAATAAAGGACTGGCTATTTTATACAGTCCTTTTTTATTTTTACTTACTTAGGTTTAAGACATACTGAT
>CAUUNL010000086.1:0-5154 GCA_963546405.1 Abiotrophia defectiva
CCACTCTGTCAAGTGGACCACTAGCTCCTAGGAAATCGTCGAAAACAGGCCAAAAGTCAGGAAAAGCATCGAGCTAGTGGACCACTCTGTCAAGTAGACCACTGGCCCAGTCAAACCCCTAGAGCCACTACCTCCCCATCAACCTAACCACACAAAAAGGACTGGGCATCAATCCCAGTCCTTTTGCCTTAGTCTTAGGCGGTTAGTTTAGCGATGTCTGCTTCAATCTTAGCAGCCTTAGCTTCTACTTCTTCATGCGAAGCGCCTTGGGTGCCCAGATAAAGTTTTATTTTTGGCTCGGTACCACTTGGACGGAAAGCTACCCAGCTGCCGTCTTCCAATACATACTTGAGGGCATCAGATGGTGGGAAGGTCAAGGTTTCAACCGTGCCGTCAGCCAGAGTGCGTGTGCCAGCTAAGTAGTCAGCCGCGCTCACCACTTTGAGACCGCCCATTTCCTTAATCCCTTCGGTCCGGATTTGTTGCATGATGGCTGCCATCTTAGCTTGCCCAGAGAGACCTGGAAAGTCCACCGCGATGGTCTTTTCATAGAAGTAGCCGTATTTTTCGTACATGCTTTCTAAGACATCCGCCAAGGTACGGCCCGCTTTCTTGTGGTAGGCGGTCAATTCGGCCAAGACTACCAAGGCTTGGATGGCATCTTTGTCGCGAACGAATGGCTTAATGAGGTAACCGTAAGATTCTTCAAAGCCCATGAGGAAGGTCTTAGAACCTGTTTCTTCATATTCTTGAATCTTCTCAGCGATAAACTTGAAGCCAGTCAGCACTTCTACCGCTTCTAAACCATAGTGAGATAAAATAGCGTTAGCAAAGTTAGTCGATACGATGGACTTAACCGCTACCCCGTTCTTAGGCAGTTGGTTGAGTTCCAACTTAGCGTTCAAGATGTAGTCCAACATGAGGGAAGCGATTTGGTTCCCGGTCAAGAGTTGGTAGTCACCCTTGCTAGTGCGAACCTTAGCGCCGAGACGGTCAGCGTCTGGGTCAGTCCCTAAGAGGATATCCGCTTCTACCTTCTTAGCTAATTGCTCAGCTAAATCAAAGGCCGCAGCAGATTCAGGGTTAGGAGACTTAACCGTTGGGAAGTCGCCGTCTGCTTTGGCTTGTTCTTCTACCACGTGAATAGTGTTGAAGCCTGCTTGGTTGAGGGCTTTGAGACCTAGATACATACCAGTCCCGTGAAGTGGCGTGAAGACGATGCTAACTTGGTCCGCCATTTCCTTAACCAATTCTGGGTTGATGGTGACAGCCTTCATTTCTTCTAGGTAAGCTTGGTCCACACGGTCACCGATGATTTCTACGACACCGCTACCCAATAATTCGGTCTTGTCACCTACTTCAACGGTTAGTGGGTTTTCCACTGCGCGAACAAATTCTGTTAATTTATCTGCATCTTCCGGTGGCATTTGTCCACCGTCCTCGCCGTAAACCTTGTAGCCATTGTAGGCTGCTGGGTTGTGGCTGGCAGTAATCATAATTCCAGCGTAGGTGTTGAGGTAACGCACGGCAAAGGATAATTCAGGTGTTGGCCGTAGGCTCTCAAAGACATAGCTCTTGATGCCATGACGACCCAAGACCAAGGCCGCTTCCATGGCGAATTCAGGAGAATAATGCCGTGAGTCATAGGAAATCGCAACCCCGCGGTCTTTAGCCGCTTGGCCAGCTTCTTCGATTAATTGGGCTAAGCCTTCCGTTGCTTGGCGAACGGTGTAGACGTTCATGCGGTTAGGACCTGCCCCTAGGACACCACGCATACCAGCCGTCCCGAAGCTGAGGTTAGCACCAAAGGCATCCTTTAAGGCTTCTTCGTCTTGGTTATTGGCTAACTCTTCCTTGAGAACAGGATCAAGGGCGTCGTAATTTTTCCAGAGGTTTAATGTTTCTTGCCATGTCATAGCATTACCACCTTTCAGTATTGCGTCATAAGAGAAATGAAACCTAGTGAGAGGCTCCTCACTTTATGCTAATATTCTACCATGAAATGTAGACGGTTACTAGTGGGGGTAGGGATTTGGAACGAAAATTTAGCGATAGCACTAAGGTAAATGTCCGGGTCTAGCAGGAGGCTAGTGTCCAGAAAGTTTAGTAAATCCCCCTAAAGGCCCCAAGACCGGCAGAATGGAGCGCTTGGCTCCTAGGTCGCTTTTCCCGCCTAAGCGTGGTATACTAGGGAGGAAAATAGCAAGGATTCCACAAAGAAAGAGGCGATGATATGGCAGACACACTCGAACTAGTCATTATTACAGGGATGAGCGGCGCCGGTAAAACGGTTGCGGTCCAAAGTTTTGAAGATTTAGGCTATTTCTGTATCGATAATATGCCCCCAACCCTGCTCCCAACCTTCTGGGAACTGGTCAAGGAATCGGGAAAAATCAGCCGGATTGCGCTTGTCATCGACTTGCGGAGCCGGGACTTCTTTAACGAAGTCGACAGCCTGATTGCAACTTTAGATAATACCCAGTTAGTGACAACCCGCATTATTTTCTTAGATTCTAGCGATTCGGTTTTAGTATCTCGCTATAAGGAGACCCGCCGCAATCACCCACTGGCCCCAGACGGCCGGGTATCAGAAGGGATTGCCAAGGAACGTGAGTTGCTTATGGACTTGCGCACCCGCGCCCAAATTATAATTGATACTTCCGATATTTCCCCACGTCAGTTGCGCGAGCGCCTGATTAAGGACTTCGCCACTAAGGATTATCAGACCTTCCATGTGGAAGTCATGTCCTTTGGCTTCAAGTACGGGGTGCCCATTGATGCCGATATTATCTGGGATGTGCGCTTCCTACCTAACCCGCACTATATTCCGGAATTGCGTCCGCAGACCGGGATGGATGCGCCAGTTTATGACTATGTCATGAAGCAACCCGAAACTCAGGCCTTCTACAGCAAGCTCATTGATGTCATTGAGTTCTGCCTGCCAGGTTACAAGAAGGAAGGCAAATCCAGTGTGACCATCGCCATTGGTTGTACCGGCGGTAAACACCGGTCCGTGGCCATTGCTGAGCGGATTGCCAACCACCTTAAGACAGATAACTATGCGGTTAATGTTTCCCACCGTGATTACATGAAGAAGAAAGAGACCGTGAACCGGTCATGAGCGAGACCAAATCGCACCGCTACAAGGTAGCAGTTATCGGTGGTGGGACCGGACTGCCTGTTATCTTGCGGGGTCTTAAGCGAATTGATGCCGATATTACGGCCATCGTAACCGTTGCGGATGATGGCGGTAGCTCAGGCGCTATTCGCGACTATATTGATGTCGTCCCTCCGGGCGATATTCGTAACTGTATGGTGGCCTTGTCCGATGCTGATGAGCTGCTGCTGAACGTCTTCCAGTACCGCTTTAACACGGATGATGACTTCTTAGCCGGCCACGCCATCGGCAACTTACTGATTGCCGCCCTGAAAGAAATGCGAGGCTCCTTGACCGAGTCCTTAGATATTCTGTCCAACTACATGAAGGTTCAAGGCCAAATTCTGCCGGCAGCGACCGAGCCCTTGGTCTTACACGCCCTCTTCGAGGACGGGACCATCGCGGTCGGCGAGTCTAAGATTGCCCGTCATCGGAAGAAGATTCAACAAGTCTTGGTGACCACCATGCAAGGGGAGCCAGCCATTCAGGCGACACCCCATGTCGTGGAAGCCATCGAGCAGGCGGACTTGATTGTCCTAGGGCCAGGCAGTCTCTATTCTAGCATCCTACCTAACCTCATGATTGAAGAAATCGGCCAGGCCATCAAACGGACCCAGGCTGAAGTCGTCTATATTTGTAACATCATGACCCAGTTGGGTGAGACAGAGCAATTCTCCGATGCCGATCATGTCCGGGTCCTGCATGAACATTTAGGCCAAGCCTTTATTGATACGGTCCTAGTTAACATTGCCGACGTGCCTCAGGATTACATTGACAGTCAGCCTAATGAAGAGTATCTACTTCAAGTCCGGCATGACTTTGAAGGCATGCGTAACTTAGGCTGCCGAGTAATTTCCAATAGCTTCCTCAGCATGAAAAATGGCGGTGCCTACCATGACACCGAATTAGTGGTGGAAGAACTCCGCCATCTCATGGAAACGATTAAGCTTAACCGTCGCCTCAAACATCAGGCGGCACAAGTCTAAGGGAAGCTAAGTCCAAGCAGAAAGGAGGGTTCTCATGACCTTCGCATCAGAAGTTAAGAAGGAATGTACCCTCTTAGAGGTCCACAAGGAACACGCCAAGGCGGAACTTGCGGCCCTGATTAGGATGAATGGGGCAGTTAGCCTCTACCAACAGAAGTTTATCCTCAATGTTCAGAGCGAAAATGCGGCCATTGCCCGCCGACTCTACAGCCTACTCAAGCAGTTCTATCACACTGAGAGTGAACTCATGGTTAGACGTAAGATGAAGCTTAAGAAGAATAATGTCTATATTGTCCGTTGCCGCCAGAATGTGCGGGATATCTTGGAGGACTTAGGCATCTTCGACGGACTCATGATTAACCATCATATCGCGCCTGACATTATGAACAATGAGCAAAAGGAACGCTCCTATTTGCGGGGTGCCTTCCTAGCAGCTGGTTCCGTCAACAATCCGGAGAATAGTCGCTATCACTTGGAAATCTATTCCAACTACGAGGAGCACAATGAGGACATCTGCAAGATGATGAATCATTTCCACCTCAATGCACGGACCATCGTCCGTCGCAACGGCTATATTACCTACCTTAAGGAAGCTGAGAAAATTGCCGAGTTTCTGGCCATTATCGGTGCCAACCGGGCCATGCTGCGCTTCGAAGATATTCGCATTGTTCGTGACATGCGCAACTCCGTTAACCGTCTGGTCAACTGCGAGACGGCCAACCTTAACAAGCAAATCGATGCCTCGCAACGACAGATTGAAGCCATTCGTTACCTAGCCGACACGCGGGGCTTGGATAGCCTACCTGATAAGTTGCGGATTATGGCGGAATTCCGTCTAGATCACCCCGACCTCAGTTTGGGTGAGTTAGGCCAATTAATTCCAGATGGTCCTATTTCCAAGTCGGGTGTCAACCATCGTCTCCGCAAGTTAGTGGAACTAGCAGAGAGTCATGCTTTATAGCAATCTACCCCTATCCTAGCGATAGGGGCTTTTCTTTTGTAGACTAGCTG
>CAUUNL010000087.1:0-5101 GCA_963546405.1 Abiotrophia defectiva
TCTCATATTTTATTGATAAATCAATTTATTCCATCGTTTCCAAGAATAACTGAACAGTCTAATTAAAGCCCCACATGGCATAACCAACTAATAACATCGAGGTTTCATCATTTTATAATTCCTTAATATCTCGATTCATACTTTCATCAAACAACCTGCTTACGCAAAAAGAGTGTTGATAGCTAAAACTATCAACACTCTTTTTTGTGCTACTATCTCAACCAATTTACTTATCTATCAAGGTTACGGCTGCGCTTCTTTAGACTCTAAGTTATCCAAAATATACTGTAAGCCTTGAGAACGAGTTTCAACTGACTGAGTCATTGCTTCAACATCTTTCTCGGTTGCTTCTGAGTCCTGCATCACTGATCGTGCATTCTGTAAAGTTGCTTGAGTCTTAATCACTTCATCCATTAAGCCCAAATTTCTCGCTATATCAAGCTTTGCGGTTAAGGACGACATCGCTGCTTGTAAAGCCGATTTGTCCACTTGAGCTACTAAAAGACTAACCAGATTCTCAGAATTGTTGGCTAATTCCTGAACTTGTTGGCTGAGAGCATCAATATCTGCTTGCTCTGCCGCATCAGCTTTCCCCTTGAGGACTTGAGCTTGATTAGTTAGTGCTGTCAAACTTTCCTTAGCTTTAGCAAGTTCACTCTCAAAAGTTGCAACAGAGCTAGGGGTCTTATCATTCTTAGGTGTTGCTTCTATGTTAGCAAGCTTAGCCTGAGCAGCCTGCAACGAGGCATCTAAAGCTTTATAATCTAGCGCTTTTGATGGAGTTGGAGCTGGTTGCTGAGCCTTTAGCTTATACGTTAAATCTTCTATTAGGGCTTCAACTGCTTTCACCATTGCCGCTACATCTTTCTCGCTAGCATCTTGATCTTTAACCACTGAACGCGCATTTTGCAAAGCCGCTTGGGACTTGATCACTTCATCAATTAACCCTACGTTTTTAGCTTCTTTAACCAATTCTGCTAAAGCCGTCATCACCGTTTGTAATGGCGTCTTGTCTGCTTGAGCAATTAGGTTATCGGATAATTTAGATGTCTTATCAGCTAAGTTCTGAACTTGCTTAGTTAAATCGTTAATCGCTACTTGCTCAGTATTTTTAGGATTATCTTTGAGCTCTTGCGCTCTGCTAACCAGTGTGTCTAAATCTTTCTTAGCACTTGCTAATTCTGCCTCAAAAGCTTTCACGGACTTTGGAGTCTTATCGCTAAGTTTAACAGCCTCTAGATTAGCCACTTGCTTATTCGCTGCCTGTAAAGCTACATCTAAGTCTTTGAAATCTAGCGTTTTAGGTGGCTCTGGTGCTGGTGTTACAATTGAATTGGATTCTTCAGCAGATGCCTTTGATTCAGATGTTTCGCTTGCGCTTGATTCCGCTGAAGAGGCTTTCGATTCAGATGATTGACTTGCGCCTGATTCCGCTGAAGAGGCTTTCGATTCAGATGATTGACTTGCGCTTGATTCCTCTGAAGAAGCCTTAGATTCAGTTGATTCACTAATCGCACCATCTACAGAAGCATTAGGTGCTACTTGCGCCAGCTCCTGAGCGTCAAAATACCCTACATATTCATATCCTTCTATCTGAACTTGAGGATTTGGCAAGGCTTGTCCCACTGGCGTTTGGAAACTTTGATTGAATTGTTCTAGCAATCGTGCTTGAGCTGCTTGTGAATTCGGCACCAATGCTACCTGTCCTGCTAAGGTCACAAGCATTAAGCTGGTCAGTGCTTTCTTCTTATCGCGAACCAAGCCAACTGCAAATACAATCAAGGTCGCGCCTGCTGCAAGCCCCAACAAGGTGGATCCTTCGCCAGTAACTGGTAATTGACGAGCACCTTGTTTTGCTTGATAGACAAAATAATAAACTTGGTCCGCTTGAGCAATTTGACTAGGAGTGCCTGCTTTGATAGCTTGACGTTGCGCCCAAGTTAACTCTTCAATCGCAAGGTATTGATATTGTGTCGTTACTTGTTTTGCCACTGAATGAGTGTTAGATGCTGGTGTAGTGGCCTGTGCATTCACAGCAGGACTAATCAATGCTGATGCAAAGAAACTCCCCACTACAACAGATGCAATACCAGCCGAAAATTTCCGGATGGAAAAGCGTTGAATTTGTTTAAGGCTGCTGGAATCCTTAAGTTTTTTCATTGTGTATTCCCTCTCTTTGATTATAATTTGTCGGTCATTTTTGTATTTTACCACACTATTTAGCAGAAAGATATACTAAAATTTGTTTTTCCCTATTATTCTCAAATCAGAAAGTAAAAGACTAGTTATAAAGAGCGTTCGACTAATCTTTAAGGCTCTAACTATAGTGTCATGCTCCATTAAGAATTAACACTATACCTATGTCATCATCTTGTAATAATAGTGGTTTTGATGCTCGATTTTTATTCATATATACAAATCACAAAAAAGCCATTTTGATGAATCAATCAAAATGGCTTCGTAAAATTTACTATTTTGTCTTTTGGCTTTTCAAAATCCAATAACCCTTATCTCGGGTCACTAACTCAACATTCCCAAAGACTTCTTCCATAAAACTTTCCATAGAAGGAGCGCCTTGTTTTTTCTGGATTACGAGCCATAATTCACCGCCAGGTCTTAAATTAGCCTGAGCTGAGCGTACGAATTGTTGGATGACCTGCTTACCGGCCCGAATAGGTGGGTTGGTCACCACAAAATCCGGTGCTTGACTAGCTTGCCATTGGCCTGCGTCAGCCAGTTGGTAGGCTGTATTCTCTACTCGATTGAGCTGGCTATTGGCCTGCGCCAACTGGTAGGCACGTTCATTAATCTCGACACCTGTCACTTGAGCTTGAGGATATAATTTTGCTAAAGCAATTGTGACCGGACCGTAGCCACTCCCCAGTTCTACTATTTGATAAGTCCCTGCAGGAACTGAATCTGCGAAAGCTTCCACTAAAACCTTGGAACCATAGTCCATGCGCTGTTTAGAAAAGACGCCATTATCGGTCTGAAAGCTCAAAGTTAGGCCTGCCACACCATCTTGAATCTGGTGTAAAGAATGCTGACTGGTGGGACTAGATTTAAAGTATTGTTCACTCATTATCTGCTGACACACTCCTCTATTTAAGCTGGATGGGAACTAATTAAGGTTAGGGTCCCTTCCAGACGAATTTCTGTAACACCGTGCGGCAAAATAAAGGAACTTGCCAAATCTAAGTCATAAGCGACACCGTCCAGCCATAGTCGGCCTTGACCTGCAATGACGGTTGCCAAGGTATAGGCATTATCTAGGCTTAAAGTCAGGCTATCCACGACTTCCCACTTGGTCACAGTGAAGAATTTATTTTCTAGGTACTGGATAACTTGGCTATGACCAACTTGCTGAGTCTTGACTTGCAAGTGACGCTCTGGATCTGGATAGAAAGTGACATCCGCCGCCTGCTTAAGATGCAAATCTCGTGGATTGCCTTGGGCATCACGACGATCATAGTCATAGACACGATAAGTGGTATCTGAGCTCTGCTGTGTCTCCAGAATGACCACCCCGGCACCAATCGCATGAATGGTCCCTGCCGGCACATCAAAGAAGTCGCCCGCCTTAACTGGCACCTCCACTAAGAGGTCTGACCAACGCCCTGCCGCTACTAATTCTTCGAATTCTTGTCGCGATTGAGCCTTATGTCCATAAACAATCTTGGCTCCTGGCTCCGCAGAAATGACATACCAACATTCCGTCTTCCCGAACTCCCCTTCATGTTCAAGTCCATAGGCATCATCAGGATGGACCTGCACAGAAAGCTCGGCTGCTGCATCTAGGATTTTAATTAAGAGAGGAAAGACAGTTTGACTAGGATTCCCAAATAATTCTGGATGCTCTCGATAGAGCTGATCTAAGCCCAATCCTGCATATTCGGCAGGACTAGTCACGTTCGACACCCCATTAGGGTGGGCACTAATACACCAAGCTTCCCCTACCGTGTCGCTAGGACCTTTGAGGCCAAATTCTAGTTCAAGTTTACGGCCACCCCATATCTTATCTTGTAACACAGGCTTTAAGAAAATCGGTTGTGTCATCTCGATCATCCTTTCTAAGCTAAATTTTCTCGCTTCTATCATACCATTTTTTGACGATTTCGTGGTACACTATTTATACGAGAATTATGACGAATTATGGAGGTTGCCGATGATTAAACTCTTTGCATCCGATATGGATGGGACCTTACTGAACCCAAACCATGTCATTAGCGACACTACCGCCCAAGCCATTCGAGACCTTCAAGCTCAATCGGATATCGAGTTTCTGATTGCTACCGGACGAGATTATCGGTCTGCTAAGTGGCTCCTAGATCAGCATCAACTGACCGCTCGCATCATTGCCGTCAATGGCGCTGCAACTTATGACGTTAAAGGAAATTTGGAGGATGTCTTCGCCCTTGATTTGGCTGATACCCAGACCCTTATCGAACGATTTGCTACGCCTGGAACTCAGACTTTGGTGTCACTCAAGTCTCTGAATGGTTATTATGTTAATGACCTTGCCCTCTATCGGCGACGCATGGAAGCTTTCCTAAATCGCGCCAAGGAAGCTGCTAGCGATGATAGTCTGGCCCAGATTGAACTCCACTTCAAAGAGCTTCTACCACTTAAGGACTATCAACCGGACTTAGATCCTCCACTTAAGATTATGCTGATTGACCGTCGCCCTGAAATCTTAGAGACTGCCCGCCATTTCCTCAAGGACTTTGCCATTGACCTGACTTCTTCTGGCCCAGATAATTTAGAAATCACCAGTCTCAAGGCCCAAAAAGGCTTAGCGATTGAAGCCTACTGTCAACACCATGGATTCACTAAGCATCAAGTCTTAACCATTGGCGATTCGGCCAATGACCGCTCTATGCTAGCCATGTTCCCTAATAGTTATGCCATGGCCAATGCCAGTCAAGCCATTAAAGACTTAGCAAGCTATGAGGCCCCTAGCAATGCAGAAGACGGGGTAGCCCATACTATTTATCAACTTTTATCTAAGTTAGGATAACTTATAACTAAGTGTCCTAAAAATTTAGCTAGGTAAGATGGACTAGCAAGCGAAGCCTATATTTTCATATTATCCTACTATAAT
>CAUUNL010000088.1:0-4999 GCA_963546405.1 Abiotrophia defectiva
CTATATATAGTATATCGTGTCTAGGGTGACACAAGATATAGAGTTCAGATACCTTACTCCCCGAGAGGGGACGGAAACATTCCGTCAGTGTTTTTTGCCTCGTATTCTTTCAGTTCAGATACCTTACTCCCCGAGAGGGGACGGAAACCTGGGACTCACGCCCATTACGTTGTAGGACATATTCGTTCGGATACCTTAATCCCCGTGAGGGGACGAAAACTTGACTTCGGGATCATTAAGAATCTCAACAACTCGTTCAGATACCTTAATCCCCGTGAGGGGACGAAAACCGCTTCTTTAATTTCCGAAAGTTTTGAATTCAGGTAAGTTCAGATACCTTACTCCCCGAGAGGGGACGGAAACACATCGAACCACAACCAATCGTTCAATGTATCTTCATGTTCAGATACCTTACTCCCCGATAGGGGACGGAAACGAAATGTCGCCATACTCGATTGTATCGGCATCAATCGTTCAGATACCTTAATCCCCGAGAGGGGACGGAAACGTGTAAAATACCACTTCCTCCCTGTTTGACATGTCGTTCAAATATCTTATTCCCCGAGAGGGGACGGAAACCGCTCGTGCAACGTTTTAAGTAAATACTCAAATTGTTCAGATACCTTAATCCCCGAGAGGGGACGGAAACTTCTTAAGCGTACTGCGATTGTGGTTTTTTTAACATTTAGATACCTCATTCCTCGCAAGGGGTCAAAAAGGCACAATTCATAGCTTAGTATTAACCCTAGGTTGGCCTTATATAAACAAAACAACGCTAGCGTCAACTAGCGTTGTTTTTATAGTATTTTATTCGTATAATATGACTGTATCCTACCAACAAAAGGAGCCCTCACCGTGTCCAATTATTTTCAATCGCAACTTACTAAATCTCTCCAGCATGGCTTCATTCATCGACATGACTATCCGGATGGCAACTATGCCCCGCAGATTCTCATTAATAAGCCGGCCAAGGGGGCCCATGTCCTCACTGCTATTCAAGATGAGCTTCTTAAGTGTGATCGTTTCTACTTTTCTGTGGCCTTTATCTCCAAGGCTGGGATTGCCATGCTCAAGACCCAACTCTCGGATCTGGCTGACCGCGGGGTAGAAGGCTATATTCTCATTTCGCCCTATCTAGGTTTCAACGATCCGGATGCTATGCGGGAGCTGCTCAAGCTATCTAATGTCCAGGTGCGGCTGACCCGTGAGGAGCTCAATATGCATGCCAAGTGCTATCTCTTCCAGCAGGGGGAGCGGCATGTGGTTATTCTGGGATCTTCTAACTTAACTTATACCGCCCTCAAGAAAAACTATGAATGGAACATTAAGTTGACCTCGGCTGAGAGTGGGGACTTCATCCAGAAGATGTACCAGGAATACGACCAGCTTTGGCAGGAGTCCCTGCCCTTGGATGAGCTCATCATTAATCAATATGACCTGGCCCGTCAGAAGGAGCTGACAGTGCCGGGCGAGACGCCAGGAAGTGACCATCTACCTCAACGGGATTGGCAACGGCCACTTTTCCAACAAGCGCCGCATGCCCAGGAGTCCATTGCGCCGCTGACCAAGGAGCCGCTAGCGCCTTATGAGACGCAAGTCATTCGGCCTAATAAGATGCAGGTCAAAGCCCTAGCCTCACTTCAACAAGTTCGTGATAAGGGCGCCCGTCGTGCCCTAGTAGTCAGTGCCACCGGGACTGGTAAGACCTATTTGTCTGCCTTCGATGTGGAGCAATACAAGCCGCGGCGTATGCTCTTCGTAGTTCACCGCGAGCAGATTCTGCGCAAGGCTCAGTCGGACTTCCAGCGAGTTATTGGCTTCCAAATGAATAAGTCTTGTATCTACCGCCCAGGTCTGGATCTGTCGGACAAGCAATATGTCTTCGTCACCATTCAGACCCTATCGCGAGATGTTAACTTGGCGGCCTTGGCGCCTGATTTATTCGACTATATGCTGATTGATGAGGTCCATAAGGCGGGGGCGGCCACCTATCAGAAGGTGATCGACCACTTCAAGCCGGACTTTCTCCTAGGCATGACGGCAACGCCAGAGCGGACGGATGGTTTCAACATCTATGAGCTTTTCGACTATAACGTGGCCTATGAGATTCGGCTGCAGGAAGCCTTGGACGAAGATATGCTCTGTCCCTTCATGTATTATGGGGTCAAAGACATTGAACTAGATGGCCAGCTGCTAGATGAGACCAGCGATTTCTCCCAATTGGTGGCGGATAATCGGGTCAATCACCTGATTGAGAAGGTCACCTATTATGGCGTCAGCGGGCAGACTGTTAAGGGCCTTATCTTCTGTTCGCGTAAGGATGAAGCCCATGAACTGTCACATAAGCTCAATGAACGTGGTTACCGGACCCAAGCCCTGACGGGGGAAGATTCCCAGGAAGTTCGCCAAGATGTGGTGGCAAGATTAGAAGCGGGAGACCTGGATTATATTTTGACCGTCGACATTTTCAATGAGGGGATCGACATTCCAAGTGTCAACCAGGTCATTATGCTGCGTAATACCGAGTCCAGCATCATCTTCATCCAACAACTAGGCCGCGGTCTACGTAAGCATGACAGCAAGGAATTTGTGACCATTATTGACTTCATCGGCAATTATAAGAACAACTACCTAATTCCAATCGCCCTCTATGGCGATCGTTCCATGAACAAGGATGAGTATCGCCGTAAGCTGGTCAATCGCCAGCAGTTGAGCGGTATGACGACCATTAACTTCGAGGCAGTGGCTCGTGAGCAGATCTTCTCCTCTATTAAGCAGACCAAGTTGTCCAGCATGAAAAACCTCAAGGAGGCCTATATTGAGATGCGTAACCGCAAGGGCCGGGTGCCTCGTCTCATGGACTTCCTCTTGGAAGACAGCCTGGATCCCATTATTTTCTTCGAAGGAAGCTTCAAGCATTATGGGCAGGTCATTGATAAGTTTGAAGAGAAGGTTGATTTTCCAAGTTCTAAAGAACTGGACCAATTCTTGCAATTTATCTGCGAAGAGCTCTTACCAGGCAAGCGGCCACATGAAATCTGGCTTATCAAGCGCTTAGTGGAAGGGCAAGGCGATCTGGATAAGGAAGCCTTCTATGACTTTCTAGCGCAAATGAACCTGGATGTGTCGCCAGCTATCCGGCGGTCGATTGAAGGTTTCTTGGATCTCTCCTTTTTCGCTCAGACAGCCGCAGGTAAGTTTGGCGAGCCCTTTATTGTGCCAGGCCTGCCAGTATTCCGCTTGAATGCGACTATTCAGAACTTCTTAACTAATGCGGCCATTAAGGACTTGGTGTTAGATATGCTGGAGACAGCTTTAAAGCGGTCAGAGCGATACGTAGATGACAGCCAAGATTCGCCTTTCAAGTTGGGTGAGCGCTACAGCCGGAAGGATGTCTGTCATCTCCTTAATTGGAAGATTAATGTCGTGCCGCAGAATATCGGGGGCTACTTCATCGATGCCGAGACCAATACCATGCCGATTTATGTGACTTATCATAAGAGTGATGAGATTAGTGATACGACCAAGTATGAAGATGCCTTCATCAATGAGAAGATGCTGCATTATTATTCTAAGAGTAGGCGTAGACTGGACTCGAATGACGTCCAACAAATGATGAATGCGGATGAGACGGGACTGGCCATGCACCTCTTCATTAAGAAGGACAATAGCGAAGGGACCGATTTCTATTATTTGGGACGGGTCCATTATCAGAAAGGATCGGCTCTTCAAGAGGTCATGGAAAATGGGGGGCAATCTGTTACAGTTGTCTCCATGAACTTAGAGTTAGAGCACGAAGTCCCTTATTCGCTCTATCATTATCTCAATAATAACTAGTCAGCTAGTTTTACAAGAGCCCAGCGCAAGTCAATTGCACTGGGCTTCTCTATTTTATGGGGAGGCAGCATCTATTTTTAAGTCAGTCCATAGATAGGAAGAACAATGGACTGGCTGCATGGAGAAGCGAGCAAATCGCGCTAATTTCCCCAAAATCTTTAGAGCCAGTCCATAGATAGGCGGAACAATGGACTGGCTGCATGGAGAAGCGAGCAATTCGCGCAAGTTTCCTCGAAATGTCTAGAGCCAGTCCATAGATAGCCAGATCAATGGACTGGCTCTAGTAGAAAATGATAGCAAGGTGCAATTTTCTATTTTTCCATTAGCTAGTAGCTCTCATCAAACTTTTATCCAAGAAACTAGTGCAAAATCAATTAATTTGGGTATATATATAGGGAGGGTATTTCCTTTGTAGACTTGATTAGAAAGAAGGATTAATGATGAGAGCAGCCTCTTTTGATTTAGCATTTTTGCGCTTGCTTAAAGAACGCTATGTATTAAGTGATGATGAGTCCATGCGCCTGTCTCGATTGGAAAAAGGCTATGCGGGCGAATGTCGATTAGATGCTAGTATTGAAAAGTTTGGGTTAGGACCCTTTTTGCTGAAAGACTTGTGGATTACGGAAGGTAAGCTACCAGCGACTGGTTGTCAAATAGACGCCATCCTAGCGGTAAATAATCAATTAGTGATAATTGAATGTAAAGATTTTTCAGGACGCTTCTCTTATTCCCCCTATCATAGTAAATTAAATGGCTATCCTTATGACAATGATTTACAAGGTCAAGCGCAACGACAGCGCCAGTATATCCGGAAGTTCTTTCAGTCCAAGGGGCTTGCGCCAATGCCAATTAAGGCCCTTGTAGTATTCATAAATCCTGACATAGTATTAGAAAATAGACCTGGCAATTTTCTGACTTTAGCAGATTGGCAAGAGTTCTTGGCTCGTTTGTCATCCTATCAACCGCAGGTAATTTCACCTGAGTATTGGCAAGTGCTACGAGCATGCCAATACCAAAATCCATATCGGCCACGTCGTCTGTCTTCTGTTGAACAAGCAGGGGTGGCTACTGGAATTTTTTGCCAAAATTGTGGGAAACGAATGACAGAGCAGTCACGCTATAAATGTCATTGTCTACACTGTGGCCATCGTGAGGGGAAATC
>CAUUNL010000089.1:0-4917 GCA_963546405.1 Abiotrophia defectiva
AAAAAAATATATCCTCTAGGGTAATATTAGGGAACAATGGAAGTAGTAACTTTTTAAAGATCATCTTCTCCTCATCGGAAAACTTGCTCTTTCCTACCTCTTTACGCTGGTAGCCTTGTTTTGTGATACCTAACTTAGCGCCCATTTGTTCCTGGTTCATGCCTAGCATGTTTCGATACCCGCGGATTTTATTCTTCACCGTCATATTTTCACCTTCCCTTCGTATTGGTTAAAACATTTTCGAACTATTTATATTCACATAATAAAGCATATATGCGTAAAAGTCAACCATGCTTAAAACATTTTCGGCCATCCTATTTATTTTTTCTGTGTTTTAGGGTAGAATGTAGGTGAATAAAGGAGGGCATAATATGA
Organism: Abiotrophia defectiva; assembly: GCA_963546405.1. GTDB lineage: Bacteria > Bacillota > Bacilli > Lactobacillales > Aerococcaceae > Abiotrophia > Abiotrophia defectiva_A. The sequence continues at coordinate 376 of CAUUNL010000089.1, forward strand.
AAGTGAATAATAGGGAAGTGGGCGCCCGTATAAAAGGGATACGACTTACTAAGGGCATGACGCTAGAGGAGTTCGGGAAACTTTTTGGTGCTAGCAAAGGGAGTGTGCAAGGCTGGGAATCCGGTCGTAATTTGCCTAATCCCGAACGTTTGAAGTCACTAGCAAAAATTGGTGATACCACTGTAGAAGAGTTGCTCTATGGAAGCCTGGAAAATCAGGTAAGATCTATGATAATTAAACATTTAGAATTCAATAATAGACCGGTTATTGAGGAATACTTAGAACGCGCGGTGAGATACGCGAAGGATAATTCTATATATCCGAAAACCGAAGATGATTTAGTACTCTTGATTACCGCATATGATCACTGGTATCGTACTGATAATACAGTTAATAAGTGGCGTATAAAGTATTTAGTAGACCGTCTATCAGATGGAGAGGAAGTTCAGCCGGCTTTATCTAACTTGCTAAAGCTAATGAGTGACCTACGCCTAACGCTGGGTGATGGTACAATGCAACTGTTATACAGATATAACATTGATAACCCCGATAAGAACATTCTGACCGCCGCGGAATTACGTGATTTTCTAATTAAAAAACGTTCTGAAATTTTGGATATTGATGAAGAAGCGGACCCGCTAGGATTGTACGCTTCCCAGGTCAAAGAACTAACCGACGTGATACAACAGATTGATTTGTTACCAAAAACCTAGCTTTTTTTAGCTTTTAATAGGTTCGCTATACGCTTCATACTAGTTCCTGGAACAAACTTTATTATCCACACCCCAGGGAGTAGCCAATCTCTACTGGGGTGACCTTTCTTTAACCGTCTGTGGGAGGACAAGCGAGAAAGGAAACTGATATGATATGGCAACCTACACACCATACGACAAACAAGGCGCTAAGCTGTGGCGCGTGACGGCATACCTGGGAATTGACTCAGTAACCGGAAAGCAGCGCAACATGAAAAAAGGTGGCTTCAAGACAAAAAAAGAAGCCCAGCTCTACTATAATCAAGTAAAGCTAGACTTTGAGAATGGGACCCTAGATCAGGAAAATAAGAGCCTGACCTATGGCCAAGTATATCAGGAGTGGCTAGAGGTCTACCGGAAGACGGTCAAAGAAAGTACTTGTTTCAAGACTGAGTACCTCTTCAAGCAGCATATTCTGCCTGTTCTAGGAGAACTCAAGGTACAAAAGATTACGAGTGCCTACCTCCAGAAGCAACTGAACCGATGGTATGAACGCTTTGGTCAGTATAAGAAGGTCTTTAATTATGCTTGTACTGTTCTTCAATATGCTGTAGTTCAAGGCTATATCCGGGATAACCCCAAGCAACGGGTCACTATGCCTAAAATTCCGCTTGATTACGGCCACGAAAGCGAGAGCTTAGCCTTTTATACTAGGGAGCAATTACAGGCGCTCCTAGGCGTCCTGGAGGGGCAATGGTTGGCCTTTTTCCGTCTATTGGCATTCTCTGGGATACGTCGAGGCGAGGCACTGGCTCTTACCTGGAACGATATTAGCTTCAAGGATAACACCGTTAGCATATCCAAGACCTTGACCCAGGGACATGGACGGCGGCTTATTGTGCTTCCTCCAAAGACTAAGACCAGTAACCGCATCATCACCCTAGATCCAAAAACAATGGCCATCCTAAAGGCCTGGAAGATAGAACAAGCGAAGCTCCTCCTTTCCATGGGTCACAATGCCACACGCCAGGGGCAGCTAATATTCTGTAAGGTGAGTTCTAATAGCTTCCTAGACTTAGCAGCCCCTAGGAACCGGCTTTATGATGCGTGCAAAAAGAACGCCCTCCCCTTTATCAAGGTTCACGGCTTCCGGCATACGCACTGTAGCTTGCTTTTTGATGCTGGCGTACCTCTTAAGGACGTCAAGGAACGGCTAGGTCATTCGGATATCCAAACGACGATGAATATCTATACACACGTTACCCAGGATAGCCGGGATAAATCGGCCCAACTGTTCGCAAAATACGTAAATTTCTAGTAAATCTAAACCAAACTCTAAACCACTTGAGAGGATGACAAAAGGAAAACACCTTAGAAACGCCCGTCTCAAGCTGTTTCTAAGGTGCATATCAAAAATTCTAACGGAGACGGTGGGATTCGAACCCACGTGCCGGTTGCCCGACAAAATGATTTCGAGTCATTCCCGTTACGGCCTCTTCGGTACGTCTCCGGAACAAGCCTATTATAGCACCGGAATTCTCAGTCTGCAAGGCTTGACAAAGGCCCTTTTTATCCCTATGCTTAGGAGGTTAGAACCCTAATCTAGAAGAAGGAGGTTAAGGCAAGGAGGGCGCTGACACCAACTAACACCAGAGTAAGAAAAGAAGCGTTAAGTGATAGCGAGATGGAATGTTGCTCCTATACGAAAAAATGCTGGACATTTTGCGGTTTCTTTTCTGCATTCGCTGCATTTAATTGGTTCTGTCAGTTAAATGAAGCAACTCGCTAAATTAAGGAGATGCTATTAAAAATGGAAAATCAAGTATACCGCCGTAAAGGCGCTGTCACCACTCTACAGTTAACTACCCTGGCCATCTTATTGGCTATTCGCTTCGCCTTGGATTACCTACCAGAAATCGATTTAGGCGTTACCAAAATGGGTTTTGGCTTTGTGGGGGCTGCCTTGACTGGCGCAATTGCCGGACCAATCCCTGCCATGATTCTTGGCGCTGCCCACGATATTCTCAAATTCGCCTTGGGTGGTGCTAAAGGTGTCTACTTCCCCGGTTACACCCTAACAGCCATTGTCGGCGGGTTGATTTATGGGCTTGGCCTTCACCGCCAAACTAAGACCCCTCTTCGAATCTTCCTGACCGTCTTGGCTGTCACCCTCATCTGTAACTTGGGACTTAATACCCTCTGGACCATGATGGTTCAGAAAAAAGCTATCATGGCTATCTTGCCAGTACGTTTCAACAAAAATATGGCTTCCCTAGTGGTCAATTCAGTCGTCCTCTATTACCTCTTCAATAACGAGCCAGTCAAACGACTGATTGAACAGATTCAATTTCCTAGCCTTTTGCGCAAAAAATAAACCTAGCCAAGACAGTCCATCTGTCTTGGCTTTTTTCTTTCTTGGGCGTATAATCAAGGTCAAAGAAAGGAGGCTTGCCCATGAAAGCCATTGGAACCCAAACTCTCATCACAGAAGACCTTATTTTACGACGATTTGAACTGTCAGATGCACCTGCCATGTTCAACAACTGGGCGGGCCGTCCCGACAATGTCACCTACCTGACCTGGCCGGCTCACGCCGACTTAAGCGTCACTCAAGCCACCATGGCGCGCTGGGTAGCGGCCTATCAAGACGGCGACACCTTTAAATGGGCCATCACCCTCAAATCCCAGCCTGATCAAGTCATTGGCGATATTAGTGGCGTCGGCTATGAGCCTGCCACCAATTCCATGACCATAGGCTATGTACTAGGACGAGATTACTGGGGCAAAGGCTACATGACCCAAGCCCTCATTGCGGTCAGCCGTTTCCTCTTGCAAGAAGCAGACCTCAATCGAATTATTGCCACCCATGACACTGCCAATCCTGGATCTGGTCGCGTCATGCAAAAGGCCGGCTTCCACTTCGAAGGCAACCTACGCAAATCCATGCATAACAACCAAGGCATTGTGGATTCCGCCCACTATAGCCTACTCAAATCTGATTTATAGGCAGACAAAATTCCCATTATATCATATATGATATAATGGGAATTTTTCTTGTCTCCTCCAACCCACAAACTAGCCAAGACAGCACCTCTGTCTTGGCTTTTTTCTTTCTTGGGCGTATAATCAAGGTCAAAGAAAGGAGGCTTGCTTATGAAAGCCATTGGAACCCAAACTCTCATCACAGAAGATCTTATTTTACGACGATTTGAACTATCAGATGCGCCTGCTATGTTCAGCAACTGGGCGGGCCGCCCCGACAATGTCACCTACCTGATCTGGCCGGCTCATGCCGACTTAAGCGTCACTCAAGCCATCCTAGAGCGTTGGGTAGCGGCCTATCAAGACGGCGGTACTTTTATATGGGCCATCACTCTCAAATCCCAGCCTGACCAAGTCATTGGCGATATTAGTGCCCTCGACTATGTGCCTGCCACCAATTCCATGACCATAGGCTATGTCCTAGGACGAGATTACTGGGGCAAAGGCTACATGACCCAAGCCCTCATTGCGGTCAGCCGTTTCCTCTTGCAAGAAGCAGACCTCAATCGAATTATTGCCACCCATGACACTGCCAATCCTGGATCTGGTCGCGTCATGCAAAAGGCCGGCTTCCACTTCGAAGGCAACCTACGCAAATCCATGCATAACAACCAAGGCATTGTGGATTCCGCCCACTATAGCCTACTCAAATCTGATTTATAGGCAGACAAAATTCCCATTATATCATATATGATATAATGGGAATTTTTCTTGTCTCCTCCAACCCACAAACTAGCCAAGACAGCACCTCTGTCTTGGCTTTTTTCTTTCTTGGGCGTATAATCAAGGTCAAAGAAAGGAGGCTTGC
>CAUUNL010000090.1:0-4780 GCA_963546405.1 Abiotrophia defectiva
CAATCCCTTATAGAATTTGGCCCAGTAGATTTATAGGCATGAAAAAAGCCGGTAAAAACCGGCTGTATTTTAATCTTTCATAATCACATAGATGCGGTGACCAATTTCTTGGAGTATTGTGAGTAAATCACCTTGTCCTGGACCTTCTTGTAAGACCACTATAACATAGGCTGATTGATTAGATACCTGTACAATGGCCGCATCATGTTGCAAGCCCTGGGCTGAGTTGGTTCCTGTCTTATTATAGCTGATGACACCTTGTGGAAGTAACGCAACTAGCCCTTGACGATCTGTTTGTTGGGCTAAGTAGTCTAAGAAAATTTGATCTTGCTCTTGCCCTACTAGCTTATGTTGATATAGCTTGGCTAAGAGCTGGCCGACTTCACGCGCACTGGTGAAGTTTTCCCTGCCTTCAGCAATCGCGACCTGATCCATCATTAAACGCTGCAAACGAGTATCTTGATAGCCAAGGGACTGAATCTTGGCTTGAACCGCAGATAAGCCACCTAGACGTTCAATAATCAGATTGGTTGCGGTATTATCAGAGTGAATTAACATTTCTAAGGCCAACTCTTCAAGACTATAGGAAGTGCCCGGCTCTGCCGCTTGGAGATTGCCAGTCCCTCCTACCTGGTCTTCAGCCATCATGCTAATCATTTCTCGCCAACTTATGTGTCCAGCCTTAATTTCCTCTAACAAGACTTGCATGATGAAGAGTTTGATAATGCTAGCCGACTTGATTGGACCCGACTGATTGACCAAGGCAGTCCCTTGACTAATTGGCGTCACTTCTTGGAAATAATAGGCTAGCTTAGTTGATTTCGTTCCATATAAATCAGAGAATGCTGACTGGACAGCTTGATTCTTATCAGAGAGAGACTCGCTTGGTTCGGATGCGACAGTCTGACTATCCGAGGATACAGTAAGTAGGCTAGTAGAGGTCTCCGATTCCTGACTAGACACAAGGACTGAACTCGAAATTTCAGGTTTCTTAGGGTTTTGTGTCATGGCTTGATAAAGGAGAAAGCCAAGTCCCAAGAATGCGACCCCAGCGACTAGCATCAAGATGATAATTAAGTATCGACTATAGTCAGGTTGCCGATTTGATGACATAGTATTTCCTCCCCTTTACTTAAGGACCAGATTGTCTGTCAACGTCCTATGGCTTTTTGGACTCGATCTCGAAATAGATTTCCTTATTGGCAAATTCGTTCTTAACCTTTAGGAGCAGCTTTTCTTCTTTTGGTGCTGGTAAAATGACATATCCTTTTACACTCCCTCCACCAAGCATATAACGCGATTCATATTGGTCTCTAGCCTTCTTAAATTGGTAGAATTCCTTAAAGACATGGTCTTGACCTTGACTATCCACTAAGGATAAATGACTTTTACTTGGACTGGACTCAAACAACTTGTCTTCAAGAGTTGGCGCCAAGCTAGACTCCATATGTAAAACTAAGAATTCTTGGTCTGGCTTCATATCATCAGCCATGTGTTGGTAATCATCCGGGCTAAGTAAATCCATAGCTTTTTGATTAGCTTGATCTCCACGCCAAGCATTTAAAACGGTTATCCTGTGAGATATAGCGAGGATACCGTAACCACCATCACTCACCTCATAGGGAATGACGTAGTTAATTGGCTTGGTTTCTGTGAAAGGAACTGGCTTTTCCTTTGTTCCCCATTGTGCTTGTTCAGGGGTTTCTGCTTGGACTTCCTTAGTAGGAATTGTAGTGTCTTGCCCCTTCTCTACTTGGAAGAAAACTCGATCAGATAGGCCATCCTTGGAATAACTAAAGATAAGCGGCGTATCTTTGGGAACAATTGCGACCAAATAGCCATCATGCTCATTACCAGGATATAAAGACAACATATCAAAGGCCAAATGGTCTGGCAAGTCGGCAACATATTCATTTGGAATCCCGCTCCCAGACAAATCGAAGAAGGGATTGATAATACCGGCGTTGGTAAACTCTTGGTGATTTTCATCGCCCGACTTGTAAGCTAGCTTTAGATGCAATAAGAGAAACTCTTGGTCGTCATCTAAAGGCTTACGAGTGGGTTGGTAGGATGGAGCTAGCTGCTGCAATTGATTTTCAGCCTTCTTACCTCGCCAAGATTCAAGTATGGTAAAAGAAAGCTGACTCTTGGATCCGTCACGAGACTTCTTCTCATAGTCTAAGGCCTCTCCTAGAGGGATGGGATTTTGTCGTGAGCCTTTTTCCTTAGAAAGAGATTCATCTTGACTATTGTTGCCTGTGCTACTAGCCAGATCACTACTTTCGCTAGCCTGAATAAGGGCCAAAGGTTGACTCATGCTTAAACCTATCAGGGCCAAAAGAATTGCGAATTTTTGCTTCATATCCTATACCTCATTTCATAGAACTTGCCATTATTATAACAAAGTTGCCACTCATCTACAAGTCATTCTAAAAAAGACTAGAAAGTGCTTGCTCTCTAGTCAGATAATACTTCATTTATCCCTGGCGTCGTCTAATTTCAACTTGTTTGAGGTAGATAAGTCCAGCTGCTGCTGCTACAGCAGAGACACCGCCGAGTAGTAACCAATAGCTTTCATCCTCAGAAGCTGATGATGGTATAGGCTCCGTACTCCCACTACTATTAGGTTCTGATGAATCAATAGACGCATTATAAGAACTTGCGCTTGAATGGGAAACTTGACTTGAACTCACACTTGCGTTTTCTTCTTTTTCTTCAATTGATTCACCACTCGCTTGTGTTCTTTGGGCCATCACGTTAGCTTTTTCCACCAAGCTGGGTAATTCTCTACGAGGTCTTTGTTCAAGCGGACTAGGCGTTTCATCCTCGTTAGGTGACGTTTGATTTGGATCTAGAAGAGGCTTAGGCTCCTCTCCATCTGGTTTAGGATCAGGTTGTGGTAATATAGGATCCATAGGAGATATTGGATCTAATGGAGGCTGTGGCTCCACTGGATCAGCAGGTAGAATAGGTTCAGTAGGTCTTGAAGAATCTAAAGGATTGCTAGGATCCGTTGGTTGGTTGGGCTCTGACACCTTGTTAGCTGTTAAAAAATTAAGTGTCAAGAAATATTGACTTTCTTGATTTTCGCTTACAATTCGCGTCAAACCTAAGCCTAAGAGCGGCTGACGACTAGACCTAGCACTGTCAACACTGAGCAAATAACGCGCCGGCAGATAAGAATCTGCATGACTTTCAAATAACATTCCGATAATGCCCTGATAGATTGCGCCTTTTACTTGACCAAGATTCTTAGCTTCTGCAAAATCTGTCTTCATTGGCATCCAATATTGATACCACGTGCTATCGTAGGGACTAAATAGTTCGGACTCCCATTGACCATGAAACCCTTGCTCATTCGCTTGCCAATTCTTTGATTGATAACGATTAGCCAATATTTGGCTGGCCTCTTGAAGAGAAGCATCAACTTGATAAGGCTGATGTCCCCATTTAGCACGCAAAGGATTGACTAAATCAGTCAGCCACTTTGCCAAATGCATTCTCTCTTCATCCTGCAGATTATTAATAGCTAGGGAAGTTTCGGAGTCTAGTTTACTTGGTAGATAGCCAGAATTTTGCTCTAACCCGCGTTGACTAGCTTCTATCAAGTTTGGCTCATTTTTTAAGAGTTCCTCCTCAGTATAGCCTTCAGGCAAACTGATAGATGACCAAGTGTTTTGCTCAGATGACTGCAAATTGTCTGATTGTTCACTCTTATCTACTTGACTGGACACAGCAGGACTTGCTGACATTTCAGGCTGTAAACCGTCTGAAGACTCTTGGCTAGTCACAGATCCTTTCTCTTCTTGAGCGCTAACATGGTGACCATGAGACGTCAGCCAAAGGAAGGATGCTACCGCAACGGACACAAGACCCACACTTAATTTACGGATAGCATAGCGGTTAATTCTGGATTTCATGGGGGTAACCTCCTCACTTATCGCTTCAGTATTCTGTGTCCTATTATAGCAATCTCTTGGCTCAAAACCTACCTAAAATCTGACTTAACACGCAAAATTTACCTTACTGTCATATTATTAACATTATCGACGAAATGAAAAAAGACAGCCTGAGCTGTCTTTTTCAAATTATATTTTACGACGCTTGAATACCAGTAATGCGATTCCTGCTATAGCTGTCATAATGGCAGCTCCAAGCACTAGCAGGTTAGAGCTCTCACCAGTGTCTGGCAATGCCTGTCCTACTGGACTTTGACCATTGCCTTTTGGCGCCATTTCACTTGGCTTATTTGGATCACTAGCCTTGGCCTGACCAAGGCTATCAGCAGTGTCGCTTACTTTACTCGGTTGACTTGGAGTCGTTGGTTGACTCGGTTGACTTGGAGTCGTCGGCTGACTCGGTTGGCTCGGAGTCGTTGGCTGACTCGGCTGACTTGGAGTCGTTGGCTGACTCGGCTGACTCGGAGTCGTTGGCTGACTTGGTTGGCTCGGAGTCGTTGGCTGACTCGGTTGGCTTGGAGTCGTTGGCTGACTCGGCTGACTTGGAGTCGTTGGCTGACTTGGTTGGCTCGGAGTCATTGGCTGACTCGGTTGGCTCGGAGTCGTTGGTTGACTTGGTTGACTTGGAGTCGTTGGTTGACTCGGTTGGCTCGGAGTCGTTGGTTGACTTGGTTGACTCGGAGTCGTTGGTTGACTTGGTTGACTTGGAGTCGTTGGTTGACTTGGTTGACTCGGAGTCGTTGGTTGACTCGGTTGGCTCGGAGTCGTTGGTTGACTCGGTTGGCTCGGAGTCGTTGGTTGACTTGGTTGGCTCGGAGTCG
>CAUUNL010000091.1:0-4683 GCA_963546405.1 Abiotrophia defectiva
GGAATTTAAGTACACAAATCTTATTAATCTTAGTACTGACCTTTATTAATGCGATTTTCTCGGCATCAGAGATTGCCTTCGTCTCGCTCAACCAACAAAAGATGACCCAACTGGCGGAATCAGGCAATGTCAAAGCCCAACGCGTGATGAAATTGTTGGATAAGTCGGACGACTTTTTGGCTACCATTCAAGTTGCCATCACCTTAGCAGGTTTCTTCTCTAGTGCGTCGGCTGCAACTACCTTTGCAGATCGAATTATGACTTGGTTGCCAAGTTTGCCGGGCGGAAAAGCAGTCGCGATTTTGATTGTCACCTTTGTTTTATCTTATTTAACCCTGGTTTTAGGGGAACTTTATCCTAAGCAGGTCGCCCTTCAGATGCCTGAAGAGATTGCCTTAGGCACGGCGGGCTTTATCTCTGTTACTCAGTGGTTAGCCAAGCCTTTTGTGGGCTTGCTGACGGCTTCAACAGGGCTTTTGAAGCGATTGACGCCAATTGATTTTACCAAAGAAGAAGAAAAGTTCACCCGTAGTGAGATGAAGGCCCTCTTGGCTAACAGCCGCAATGATGGGGCTATTGACACGGATGAGTTTGCTATGATGCAGGGCGTGCTATCACTGGATAGTAAGTTGGCTCGTGAGGTCATGGTACCTCGGACAGACACCCAGATGATTGATATTGAAGATCCACTGGAAGAAAATATCAATGCCTTATTAGATAGTCCTTTCTCTCGTATTCCACTCTATGAAGGGGATAAGGACAATGTGATTGGCGTGATTCACGTTAAAAACCTCTTGCGCGCCTCACGCCAACATGGATTCGATAACTTAGACTTACGTGAGATTGCCAATGAGCCAATGTTTGTGCCGGATACTATCTATACGGATGATTTACTCCTAGAATTCCGTCGCGAACAAACCCATTTGGCTATCCTCAAGGATGAATACGGCGGTGTCGAAGGGATTGTCACCCTAGAAGACTTAATTGAAGAAATTGTCGGAGAAATCGAAGACGAGTCCGACATCAATAGCGAGTCCTTCCAGGCCATTGACGAGACCCACTGGGAAGTTGACGGCGGGGTTACCCTAGATAAGTTTAATGCGACCTTCAATGAGTCTGTGCGATCAGAGGACGTGGAAACCATTGCCGGCCTCATGATTCAAATTATCGGCTATGTGCCAGATGATGATGAACGCTTGTCGGTACGGGTTAACGACTATGTCTTGACGACCACGCAAATTGAAAATGGCCGTATTCGTTGGGTGCTGCTGACACTAGATGCTGAGCGCAATTTGGCCACCGATTTTGACTACCAAGACTTCGAAGAAGAAGAATTTGGTGACGAAGAAAACGAAGAAAACTAGACTTTTAAAGGGGTAGAGACCAGCGTCTCTGCCTCTTCTGCTATAGAATTTGAGAGGAGGGAAAGAGTATGATTATCTTAATTACGGGGGCGTCTCATACAGGCAAAACCTTACTCGCGCAGAGACTATTGGAAAAATATCATTATCCCTACCTATCCATCGACCATCTAAAAATGGGCCTGATTCGGAGTGGCCATAGTCCCCATCATGCCATGACGGATGATCAGACCTTGACCGAATTTCTCTGGCCGATTGTGAGGGAGATGATTAAAACGGCCATTGAGAATGGGCAAAACTTGATAGTAGAAGGCTGCTATATCCCTTTTGATTGGGCCAAGGATTTTGAAGCAGACGAACTTAGCCAGATTAAGTATTATTGCCTAATCATGAGTGAGGATTATATTAGAAAGCATTTTGCCAATATCAAAGCACATGCCAATGCCATTGAACAAAGGGTAGATGACACTTGGTGTACCCTTGACAGCGTCTTGCGGGACAATGCAAGGCAGCTAGCTCAGGCTAAGCAAGCGGGCGTCAACTATCTTCTGATTCAAGACGGTTACCAAGTTGAAATCGACTTATAAAAGCTATGGGGCACTGCTGGCGCGGTGCCTTTTACTGTGTCTTGCTTTCGCTAAACTCGCAATGTTTGAAGGTACTCTTTATGATATAATAGGCTTAATTAAGGAGCGATAGCATGGATTATCAACTTAAAATACCCGATTCTATTTTAGCGATGGCGCAGCTAGAGCCTAGTCCTAAAACCCTGACAGTGTCCGAAAAGGCCCTACGTAAGCATATGCATAAGCATCATCATGCCAATTGTCTAGATTATGTGACTCGTATTCCAGAGATGATTGCCCATCCAGATTTTGTCGGGCGCAATAGGCGAGTGGACCAACCAAGTTTTGAATGTATTAAGTGCTATCGAGAGAATATCCTACTAGCAGTTAAACTTGCCAAAAAGGAAGGCCACTACTATGTTGCTTCTCTCTATGAGGTCACAGACGACAAACTCGACAGTATGCAGCGAAGTGGCCGCATCCGAAGGCTTGACAGTCCTTCTTCGAGAGTGGTAAAATAATAGTGTAGAATAACAACGAGGTCAGAAAGGCACCTGACGCACCTCCTAGAGGTAACTGAGATGTTGGATACGCCGCCCAACCGTTTGTTATTTATATACTTGTCGAGACATCGGTTTACCGGTGTCTTTTCTTATATATTGGACCTGTTAGATGAGCGTGATGAACGATAAAAATAAGAGCCAAGTCTTCCATGGTACCGGTTTTATGGTATACTATAGGTAGATAAAGGCGGGAAGGAGATGAGGCCATGCATGCTAAGATTAACGCAGAAGAAGTCTTACGACGTCTGAAGAATCAGACCATTAACTATGACAAGGTCTTACGCAAAATGATTGTTAAATGGGAGGCCCAGGAAGACAAGCCAACCATTCTCTTGCATTCTTGTTGTGCACCTTGTTCGACTTCCACCCTAGAGTTCCTCTGCCAACACGCGGAGGTGACCATCTTCTTCTCTAACTCCAATATTCACCCTAAGTCTGAGTATAAGCGCCGGGCGCATGAGCAGAAGCGCTTCATCGACCAATTCAATGAAAGGACTGGCCATCAGGCGGGCTTTATTGAAGATGAATACCGGCCAGAAGTCTTTACGCGTATGGTCATGTTCCATCAATTGGCTGAAGAAGAAGAGGGGGGCGAGCGTTGCTCGGCTTGCTTTAATATGCGACTAGATCGAGTGGCTCAAGTGGCCCAAGAATTAGGCTATGACTACTTTGGCTCGGCTCTGACCCTATCCCCTAAGAAGAACAGTCAGCTCATTAATGAATTGGGCTTAGAGGTTCAACAACTTTATGATGTTAACTACTTACCAAGTGACTTTAAGAAAAATAAAGGCTATGAGCGTTCAATCGTCATGTGCCGCGAATACGATGTCTATCGCCAGTGTTACTGCGGTTGTGTCTTTGCAGCCAAGCAACAAGGCGTAGACTTACGGGAGGTGAATAAGGAAGCCTTGGCTTATCTCAAGGATAAACACGAGAATTGGGACAAGATTTCATTCCACTTTGGCAGGGGTGAGGCGAAGGAGGCCCAAGAAAACCATGATTAAGATATTTGGTGGCGTGGTGGATAACCACTTGCCGCGCGTGGAAACAGATCGCCTAGTCCTGCGTAAGCGGACCCTGGCGGACGCGGAAGACATGTTTGCCTACGCTCACTTGGATAGTGTGGCTCAGGCGGCGGGATTCCCGCGCATTCGGAGTCTAGAACAAGAAATTACCTACTTTACCCAAGTTTTTCCTCAAGAAATGAGTTATCGGAGGGTGCCGATTGGTTATGGCATTACCCTCAAGGGCATTGACCGAGTGATTGGCTCCATTGATTTTATTGATCGTCTGGGGCCAGATATCTTAGAGATTGGCTATGTATTGCATCCCACTTATTGGGGGCGAGGCATTGCGCCGGAAGCTGTGTCAGCCTTTATCGAGGTGGCTTTTGGCCTACTGGATCTCTACAAATTAGAGGCATCCTGTTATAGCAGTAATGAACAGAGTCAGTCAGTCTTACGCAAATGTGGCTTTTCCCTAGAAGCTTGTTTGCGGGGTAGACACCAACTGGATGATGCCCGCATCGATGACTTACGTTATGGGCTACTTAAGTCAGACTGGGCTCGCCGGCGCGAGCGTAGTTCTTATGCATAGGCTAAAATGGAACCGGTACTGTCTAGCGGTGAGTTGCCAGACAGGAAAACCAGGCTAGAGCTTGAACGCTAGCCTGGTTTTTGTCTTTCGGGGCAGGGATAGAAAGCGCTTGTCGATAGCCCTCTTCATTGCGTATAATAGAAGTAATTAGCAACTTATGTTAGCTTAGAAAATACCATTTCTCGTCACTAGCAAAAGGAGGCATTGTTATGACCACGCAGCCCCTCACTCTGGCCTATATCGGCAATGGCAAGAGTACCAACCGCTATCACCTGCCCTTTGTCGATCAACTGCCCCATTTGTTTCGGGTCAAAAGCGTCTATGTCCGGCACTTTAACTTTGCCTGGCCCAAACGCCCAGATATCCACTATAGTCAGGACTTGGCGGCTATTTTGGGCGACCCAGAAGTGGACTTGGTGGTCATCACGACACCCTTGGACTCCCACTATGACTATATTAAAGAGGCCCTCCTAGCAGGTAAACACGTTCTGTGTGAGAAGCCCTTTTTAGCGACTGCCCAAGAGGCGCGCGAGCTCTTTGGCGATTAAGTCCCTATAATTGTGTAAAAAGAAAAAGCCAGGTAATCTCTGGTACAAT
>CAUUNL010000092.1:0-4517 GCA_963546405.1 Abiotrophia defectiva
ATGTTAAAATTCTTGGCACTAGCCTTCGTTGCATTCTTGATGGTAGCGTGTGGCGCCAAGAAGCAAGACACTCAACCCCTATTGATCGGGATGGAAGCGGGCTATCCGCCTTATAACTGGACACAGTCCACCAACGCTAACGGTGCTGTACCTATTAAGGACTCCAAGGAATTCGCCAATGGTTACGACGTGCAAATCGCGCGTAAGATTGGGGAAAAATTAGGCCGCGAAGTCCAAGTGGTCAAGACGGAGTGGGATGGACTCTTACCAGCTGTCCAATCGGACAAGATAGATATGATTATTGCCGGCATGTCGCCAACTGCAGAACGTGCTAAGGAAATCGACTTCTCCGAGTCTTACTATGACTCACGTTTTGTCATGGTGGTCCGCAAGGATTCGCCATACGCCCAAGCAAAGACGCTAGAGGACTTTGCGGGTGCTAAGGTGTCAGGTCAACAAGGGACCTTGCACTATGACTTATTGAAACAACTCAAGGACGCTCAGGTTGAGCAGGCACAGGATTCTTTCCCTGTCTTGCGGGTAGCCTTAGAAGCGGGCAAGCTAGATGCCTACATCTCAGAATATCCAGAAGCTGTCTCTGCGGCAGCTGCCAACCCTCTATTCACCTACGTAGAACTTAATCCAAGCTTCCAAGTGGCGCCAGAAGATCGCAAGGTCTCTATCGGGGTCAAGAAGGGAAGCCCACTTATGAGCCAAATTAATGAGGCCATTGCGGAAATTACAGATCAGCAGCGCAAGGACTTCATGGATCAGGCCATTAAGAACCAGCCAGCGGCTGATGGTCAAGAAGAATCCAGCACTGAGGCAGCGGCCACAGAAGATTATAATTTCTTTGCTCGTACTTGGGAAATTGCTACTCAGAACTGGCGTCAATACCTGGCCGGGACCGGCATGACCCTCTGGGTATCCTTAACCGGTACCTTAATCGGTCTCTTGATTGGTTTGGCCGTCGGGATTATCCGGACTATTCCCAAGTCTAAGAGCCAAATCCATAATGGCGTCTTGAAAGTTGCTAACCTATTGCTCAATGCCTATATTGCCATCTTCCGTGGCACACCGATGATCGTTCAAGCCATGATCTTCTACTACGGGACCGACCTGCTCTGGGGCTGGAAATTAACTCCTATGTCGGCGGCCTTCCTGGTTGTCTCCATTAACACCGGGGCCTACATTGCCGAAGTCGTTCGGGGTGGGATTTACGCCATCGACAAGGGCCAATTTGAAGCGGCTCGTGCTATTGGGATGAACCACTGGCAAACCATGAAAGAAGTGGTTATGCCACAAGTCTTCCGGACCATTCTGCCATCTGTCGGCAATGAATTTGTCATCAACGTCAAGGATACATCTGTCCTCAACGTAATCTCGGTCAGCGAATTGTACTTCACGACCAAGACCATTGCCGGCAATAACTTCCGTTACTTCGAGACCTTCTTCGTAACGGCCGTTATCTACTTCATCTTAACCTTTACCATTACATCACTCTTGCGCGCGATTGAAAAACGCATTGACGGGCGCCCAAGTGATCAACTGGCTGCCGGTAACCAACAACAAGTGGCAGTGCTCAAAGAGGAGGCCTAATCATGGCGATTGTAGAAATTCAACACTTAAGCAAAACCTTTGGCGACCGTACGGTCCTCAAGGACATTGATTTTTCCGTTGAAGCAGGGGAAGTCGTAACTATTATCGGCTCTTCAGGTTCAGGGAAATCCACCCTCTTGCGTTGTATTAACCTATTAGAAGAACCAAGCGGCGGGGAAATCATCTACCGGGGCGAGAATATCTTAGACGTTAAGCATGACGTCAACAAGTATCGGACCCATATCGGTATGGTCTTCCAGTCCTTCAACCTCTTCAACAACATGGATGTCTTAGCTAACTGCACCGTCGGGCCTATCAAGGTCTTAGGTAAGGACAAGGCTGAGACCGAAGCCTTAGCTACTAAGTTCCTGGAGCAAGTCGGCATGGGGGATTATGTCCATGCCCGTCCTAGCCAATTATCTGGGGGTCAGAAGCAACGGGTAGCCATTGCCCGGGCCTTGACCATGCAGCCAGATGTTATTCTCTTCGATGAACCAACTTCCGCACTTGACCCTGAGATGGTCGGCGAAGTCTTGAAGGTTATGAAGGAATTGGCCCACACTGGTTTGACCATGATTATTGTTACCCACGAAATGGAGTTCGCTCGTGAGGTTTCCGACCGCGTGGTCTTCATGGACCAAGGGGTCATCGCCGAACAAGGCGCGCCGGAGCAACTCTTCGTCAACCCACAAGAGGAACGGACCCAACAATTCTTGGAACGTTACTTACGCAGTTAATCAGCTACAGGCGACTGGATTTCCAGTCGCCTGTTTGTTTGGCTTCAGCTTGGCTAGGTAAAAGCTCAGCGCCAGTCCATGGATAGCCAGAACGATGGACTAGCTCGCCGAAAAATGGACAAAAAGTGCTAGGTAGTCTAGGAAAGGTGCCGCCAGTCCATGGATGGCCAGAACAATGGACTGGCTCGCCGAAAAATGGACAAAAAGTGCCAGAAAGCCAAGGGAAGGTGTCGCCAGTCCATGGATGGCCGGAACAATGGACTGGCTCAACTAAAAAGGCGGCATATGGCTTCCTAAACTAGCCCACAAGGAGGCGGCAAGCCTTTGCCTGACTGGTATTTCGTGGTATGATAGGAAGGAAGAGCAAAGGAGACTGAAGATGGACGCAAAACAAGTATTTAAGAAGAACCAAGTACACCAAGGCCAGGTAGTGGACCTGACTCATGAAGGCCAGGGCGTAGTCAAAATCGAGGGCTACCCTTTCTTTGTGGAGGGCGTCATTCCGGGCGAGCAGGTGGCCATTAAGGTCCTCAAGGTCGGCAAGTCCTTCGGCTTTGCGCGCCTGGAAGAGATTCTAACGCCCAGCCCGGATCGGGTGGAGATTACCGATCCTATCGGCCGGCAGATTGGCACCATGACTCTGCAACATCTAGCTTATCCTGCCCAGCTCAAGGCTAAGCAGGCCCTAGTCAAGCAGGTCTTCAGTCGCCTAGGGAAATTCCCGGAGAGTCTGGAAGTCCGGCCAACTCATGGCATGGACCATCCTTGGCAATATCGCAATAAGGCCCAAATCCCGGTTCGGACTGTCAAAGGCCAACTAGAGACCGGCTTCTTCCGCAAGAATAGCCACCAGCTAGTACCGGTGGAGAACTTCCATATTCAGGACCCAGCCATCGACCAAGCCATTTTAGTGACGCGTGATATTCTACGCCAGCTAGGTTACTCAGCTTACGACGAGGAAAGTCGCAAGGGCCAAATTCGCCATATCATCGTCAAACGTGGTCACTATACTGGCCAAGTCATGTTAATCCTAGTCGTCAACGGCAAAGGACTGCCAGCCGAGGATAACTTGATTAAGGCGCTCACAGAGGCCATTCCTAACCTAGTCAGCTTGGTCCTCAATAGCCATACGCAGGCCAACAATGTCATTATGGGACCAACCAATCGTCTCTTGTGGGGCCAGTCAGTTTATCAGGATCAGATGCTGGGACTGGATTTTTCCATCTCCCCACATTCCTTCTATCAGGTCAACACCCCTCAGGCCGAAGCCCTCTATCGTTATGCCCTTGAGGCAGCTGACTTAAGTGGCAGCGAGACTGTCCTAGATGCCTACTGCGGGATTGGCACCATCTCCCTGGCCCTAGCCCGTCAAGCCGGCCAGGTCTATGCCATGGAAATCGTGCCAGAAGCCATTGATATGGCGCGGGCCAATGCCGAGGCCAACGACCTAAGTAATGTCACCTTCCAAGCCGGCAAAGCCGAAGAAGTGCTACCCGCTTGGCAGGTAGAAGGCGTTGCTTTTGATGTAGCGGTGGTCGACCCACCACGCAAGGGCTTAGACCCTGAATTCGTTAAGACCCTGATTGAACTAGCGCCCGACAAAATAGTCTACGTGTCCTGCAACCCAGCCACCTGCGCCCGGGACTGCCAACTATTGGCCCAGGCAGGCTATGAGCTTAAGTGGGTGCAGCCCGTGGATTTATTCCCACAGACTGCGCATGTGGAGTGTGTGGGGCTGCTTGCACTTAGCTAATTTATTACCTAGTGAGAATGATATTTGTTCTAATGTAATTTAGGGTATGGTTATTGTGCTATTAAAAGAATTAGCATACTGTGATAGAACTTATATAAACAAACTATGCGAGGGAGACTTAAAAAATGGATAATGCAAACTCAGCCTTACCTAAAGTAGATAGGAATAGTATACCAAATTCTATGAATGTCCTTACGGAGGTTTATGCAAGAATAGAGAGTGATCAAATTGATAAAGCGTTGGATTCAGTGAAAAAGCTGGCCAAAGTAATACATGTCCATTTAAATTCTGAGAATATGGAAACATCTAGTGCTATAACGAGGGGACTCATTGGTATAAAAACGGGAACTCTAGAATTTTATAATTTTAGTAGTTTAAAAACCATGTCTCCTCCGATTACAAAGATCTTAGATAGCTACCAGGATACT
>CAUUNL010000093.1:0-4446 GCA_963546405.1 Abiotrophia defectiva
ATTTTATATAATTGTTCATCTTCTGATCTCCTCGTTATTTTGTGCTATTTCGACTTAAGCATTAAATCCTTTCCCCTGTCTATAGATCACGCATGTTCAGTTCATCTTATACAAGCCAGGCTAGTAGTCCATCGCTTTTTTTATCTTATCGGTGTTGGGCGTTGAGCCAGTGGAAGACATCTTGATAGGACTGGCCGGCCACTTGGACCTGGGCCTTGCCACTACCGCCAGCATTATCCGGCTCAAAGCCACTTAAGCCAGGACTTTGGCGAATGGCTTCCGGGTCTTGCACGCCCTGGACCTGCTGATTGAAGAAGGGAATCCAGGAGAAATGGCCGGAATAGCGCATCTTAGGCAAGTCTTGGCCTTGCACCGATTGGAAGAGGGACAGCCAGACATTCTGACCGCCCGCATCGACTAGGTCCTTGTAAATCGGCAAGACATAAGCATTGGCTGGCACGGTCGGGTCATCTAGACTATGGACAAACCATATGGCCTGATTCTTGAGGGCAGCTACCTTGTCCTGGTCAAACCAGACTCGCTGAGTCGGCGCATAAGCTTGAATACTGCCCCGTTTCTTAGGATCTTTAATCAGATAGTGACCGTTGTCTAAGCGCTGGAATTCATAGTAGGAATAGGCCGTAGCCTGGGGCACCAAGCCGGCAAAGTAGTCCGGATAGTGCAGGGCCATGTTGAGCGTCATATAGCCCCCGTTGGAGCAGCCCATGAGATGCACCCGATGCGGGTCAATCTGGGGATG
The DNA here is from genome assembly GCA_963546405.1 of Abiotrophia defectiva. Taxonomy (GTDB): domain Bacteria; phylum Bacillota; class Bacilli; order Lactobacillales; family Aerococcaceae; genus Abiotrophia; species Abiotrophia defectiva_A. The sequence goes on from CAUUNL010000093.1 coordinate 761, forward strand.
GCTGGCCACATAGTCGCTAATGACCTGCATGAGGGACTCGGTATAGCGGGAATGGCCCGCCCCCGGCCCATTCAGCCCGTCGCCCTCGTCCATCCAGTAGGTCGGCGTCTGCACCGCCAAGACATAGGCACCCTTGAGCTCGGGCTGGTCGGTAGCCGTAAATATCTCTTGAACTTGTGGCCGACTAAGGGCGGTCACCTCATTGCCTAGCAGGGTAATGCGAGGATCCTCGCCCCCTTCGGCTTGGCCATGCAACCAAATCAAAAGCGGGAACTTGACCTGGGTCTGATCCTTGGCAGCCGCCGGCTCAAAAGCTCCATAGTGTAGAGTCTGGCTCTCCTCTTGACCGGTCAAGGGATTGGTCACCCCGTCTACATGGACCTGCTCAAATTGATAGCCGGCCAAGTCCGGCAGCTCCAGATGAGGCAGGGCGTCATAGTCCGTCAAGCGAACCTGGGCCGGCTTACCCTCTTGGGTCGTCACCTGCACTGGCCCCACCGCAATGAGATACTTGTCCTGCCACTGACTAATCAAGCGTTCCTGGTTGTAGCCGAAGAGACTACCTAAATCCCAGGAATCCACCACCAAGTCCAAGGCCAGCCATTGACTGGCTTGCCCCTCTGGCAAGGCCTGGCCCTGCTCATCTGCTAGATAGAGGGCACTTACTTGGCGTGCTTTACCCTGAGTGGTGACCTCTAGCTGGGCATCACGAGCCACTGCCGTCACGGGTTGACTGACTTGAAGGACAATTTTATTAACGGCCGGCCCAAATTCATAGCCCTGGGCCTGAATCTTGGCTTGGACCACCTGGACCTGATCCGACTCTGCCTCGGCTCGCGCCGCTTGGTTGCTTGCCCAGCCCCTAATCACTAATAAGGCGCCCAGGCAACCCGCTAGCAGGGACCACCAGTATTTGGCTTTCTTCATGACGACAACCTCCCTTTTGTCTCCTATTCTAGCAGAAAAGCCCGACTCACGCAAAAGCCCCCTTACCAGCCAGTAAGGGGGCTTGATTCTTGATTTAGTCTACTTTGGCTGCCAATTGCAAGGCCAGTCCGATGACATGGTGCATGTCATAGTAGCGGTAGTGGCCCAAACGTCCGGCGAAGGTCACCTGTGGCAGGGACTTAGCCAAGTCAGTATAGGCCTGATAGAGCTTGGTGTTGCGCTCATCATTAATTGGGTAGTAAGGCTCATCCCCGCGTGACCAGTTAGCTGGATATTCACGCGTTACCACGGTTTGTGGCTGGCTGCCATACTCGAAGTGTTTGTGTTCAATAATCCGGGTATAAGGCGTCTCGCGGTCGGTATAGTTAACCACCGCATTACCCTGATAGTTGGCTTGGTCCAAGACCTCGGTCTCGAAGCGCAAGCTACGGTATTCCAATTCACCCAACTCATAGTCAAAGAACTGGTCGATCATACCCGTGTAGAAAACTTTAGGAAAGGCCGCCAAGTAGTGGTCCTTATCTGCAAAGAAGTCTGTCTCCAGGCGCACTTCGATGTTAGGATGATCCAACATCTTCTCCACAATCTGGGTGTAGCCCCCGATTGGGATGCCTTGATAGCGGTCATTGAAGTAGTTGTTGTCATAGGTCATACGGACTGGCAAGCGACGAATGATGAAGGCTGGCAATTCAGTGGCTGCCTTGCCCCATTGCTTCTCGGTATAGCCCTTAATGAGTTTCTCGTAGATATCGCGACCTACTAAGGACAGGGCTTGTTCTTCCAAGTTGCTTGGCGTCTTGCCTGCTACTTCAGCCCGCTGTTCTTCAATTTTGGCGGCCGCTTCTTCCGGCGTCACCACACCCCAGAGCTTGTTGAAGGTGTTCATATTGAAGGGCAAATTGTAGATTTCCCCGTGATAATTGGCAATCGGCGTATTGATATACTGGTTGAATTCCGCAAATTGGTTGACGTAATCCCAAACGGCCTTGTCGTTAGTATGGAAAATGTGGGCACCGAATTTGTGGACTTGAATGCCCGCGATTTCTTCCGTATAGATATTGCCCGCCAGGTGGTCGCGCTTCTCAATGACTAGGACGCGCTTGCCTTTCTTGGCAATTTCGTGGGCAAAGGTAGCGCCAAAGAGGCCGGCACCCACCACTAGATAATCATATGTTTGTGTCATAAGTTTCTCCTTTTATCCTTGAAAGCGGGCCTATTGGCCGAGTACTTGCTTGATTTGGGCTTGACGCTCAGCCAAGCTAGCCTCATCCACTTGCATCATATAGAGCTCAGCGCCCGGCATAGCGTAAGATGGCAGGCCAGTTGACCCGTGGCCAGTCAGGGCGACTGAAGTCACCGTGTAAGCTTGACCGCTCTCCAGTTGCTCGTTCACCAGTTCCATGGCCTTAGCCAGTGGCAGGTTGGTTTGCACTGACTGGCTCATGCGGTCCATGACTTCTTGGGCTTGGAGCAGGGTCTGGCGACTGCCTAATTTCTTAATCAACGCGGTAATAACCTTCTCATGGTTCTTGCCGCGGTCATTATCCCCACCTGACAAGGAGTAACGCTCACGCACGAAGCCTAGGGCTTGGTCGGCATTAAGGTGGAGTTCCCCGACAGGGAAATCATATTTGCCGTGGAGGGAGGTAAAGGCTTGGTCGTTGTAGACATCGATGCCCCCCACCGTATCAATGATATTGAGGAAGGAGGTGAAGTTGAGGCGGACATAATAGTCGATTGGCGTGTCATAGAGACGGGCCAAGGTATGCATGGAAGCCTCCACGCCGTAGATCCCCGCGTGAGTCAACTTGTCCTTCTGGTCTGCCCCGCCATCCGCAATCGGCACATAGGCGTCACGTGGCGTGGTGGTTAGAAGAATCTGATGGGTCTTAGGGTTGATAGTGGCGATAACGTTGACGTCTGACCGGGAGACGGAGCTGACCGGCCCGAAGGTATCAATCCCTGAGATATAGAGGTTGAAAGGCTGGTTCTCAGCTGGCGTCTGGCTGGTTTGCTGCTTGGCTGGCTCTGGCTTAGCTGGTTGATCGGCTACTTCAGTCACATGATTGTACTGATAGAGCTTCTTGATCTTGCTGCTGAAGTCGCTAGCCATGCCTTCTAAGAGGGACTCATAGCCTGAGTTGAGGACCATGGCTTGAGCCTTGCCGTCTAGGAGTTGTTGGTAGGCCGCTAGGTAAGATGGCACTTCCTCAACGGTCACCGTTACCTGGCGTTTGGCCTTGAGGTCGTCGACTAAGGCTTGGACATTGTCGCGGTCTTGGCCCAGCGGCGCTAGGACCACTTTGCCGTCTAAGGCCGACACATCTGCCACGCCACCCTCTGCTAGGGTAGCCAGACTCATGGTCAGCTCCTTCTTCTGAGTATTGGTATTGAGTTTGTTGAAGAAATTGACAGTGGCATTCATTTGGTAGGCGCCGTAGCTAGCCCCCAAAATGACGATCGTGGCCAGGACCAGGGTGGTCTTGCCTAGACGCTTGAGGCCGTTAAGCAGAATCAGGAGCAGTAAGACCGCGCCCAAGCCGCCCAAGACCCAGAGATGGTAGCCGCGCCCGGCCAGAATCTTGTAGGTTAAGAGGAAATAGGCTACTAGGCCGCTAGCTACCGCTGCCAAAATAATAAAGAGCCAGTTAATCCGCCAGAGCACTGACTTAGTCCGCCCATGGCCATGGCGGGAGTGGCCGTAACGCCGGCCCTTTGAGTGATGTGATGCTGTCATT
>CAUUNL010000094.1:0-4432 GCA_963546405.1 Abiotrophia defectiva
TAATAGTTTCTTACTCCTCTATTATATTGTATCCCCTTACAAAAAGAATTATAAATTCTTGCTGAATCATTTAGCTTTCTTGCGATATTTGTCTTTTAATTACGTTCCTTATGGCGGTAAAGCTTGTTGTCTAGTAATCCCCATAATTTCTTAAATTTCTCTGTCTATACAGATTTTAGGCACAAAAAAGAGGCTGATTAATCAGCCTCTTGAATATTAATGATGTCTGCGTGCTAAGTCTTGGAAAGGCAAGCCACGATCTTGAGCCCAGTTGCGCAAGTCTCCTGTCAGAATCAGGTCGGTAGCCTGAAGCTCTTGCCAGTCACGCGCACCTAGAAGTAGATAGAGTTGACGCAGTTGCTCCTGCCAAGCTCTGACCTTTTCAATAGTCGCATCAAGCCCTTTATTTTCCAGATAGTGTAAGAAGAAACCGGCTAACCCGACGGCTCTAGCCCCCATGGCAAGGGATTTGATAATATCAACCGGTTGATGAATCCCGCCACTAGCCAAAATCTCCAACTCGATTGGCGCCACTCGCGCTTCCAAAAGTGATTCGGCCGTCGTCTGGCCATATTGGTAGAGGGCTTGGAATTGAGGCGTCTCGTGTCGTTGATCCTCAATCTGAATGAAATTAGTTCCCCCCCGACCGCTGACGTCCACCGTCTTCACGCCGACTTCAGCCAAGCATCTTAAGGTTTGTTGGCTCATACCGAAGCCCACCTCCTTAATGATAACCGGGCAATCCAGGCCATTGACTAAGCGCTCAATTTGTTTTAACCATTGGCTGAAATCGCGGTCCCCCTCAGGCATGACCACTTCTTGGGGCCGGTTGAGGTGGATCTGCAAAGCATTAGCGCCCATAGCCTCCAAGACCCGCTGAGCCGACTCTAGGCTGTGATGGGCCCCCAGATTAGCTAGGATAAAACCTTCTGGATTGACCTGGCGCATCACTTGATAGCTGGTTGCCACTGTCGGATCCTTGACCATGGCACTAGCCGAACCAGCCGCTAGCGCTAGCCCCGTCTCCCGCGCCACGATAGCGAGTTGCTCATTGTATTGGCCGGTTAACTTGGAACCACCCGTCATGGCATTGATGTAAAATGGAAAGGCATGAGTGTGCCCTGCCCACTGGGTAGTCAGGTCAATCTCATCTTGAGACAGGAGCGCCAAGGGATGGTGGACAAAGCGTAGTTGATCGAAGCAACTCGCAGTCTGAACCCCCGCCTGTTGAGCCAGAGCTAAGTGAAGATGGTCGGCCTTACGATGGGCCACTAAGTTTTCTTCTTGCATTAATTTCCTGCCTCCTCAGAGGGCCTTTGAGGCGCCCCTATCTCTAGTTCGACTAAGGTGATGCCGGCCGCCTGCCAAGCTGCCGCCAACTCTTTTTTGAGTCCTTGGCCTTGGCCGACCGCAATCCCGCAGTCTCCCCCTCCAGCCCCCGAGGATTTGGCCTCGAATTGATAGGCTTGAGCAATGGTCACCAGCTCTCGCAGGGCCGTCGTCTCAATGGAGAGGGTATTGTGTTTTTCAATTTGTAGTAATAAATGTCGGTAGTCAGCCAGGCGTGATTGGATGGCTAAGCTGTCGCCAGTCTCAAAAGCTGCCTTGATGGCCTGGACTGTCTCCTTGGCCGAACTTAGAAAGGCCTGATAGGCGGCACCGGACCGGTCTTGCCACTGATCAATTAAGCTATCGGTGGAAGCTGGCACGCCAGTCCAGCCCACTAAGACCTCTAAATCTGCTGGCGCAGACATAGGCTGGATGACCAGGCTAGTCCAGTCTTGACTCAGCAGGGCTAAGATCGAATGGTTTGCTAGGGCTTCTTGTAGCCAAACCCGATCTGGGGCCACATAGTAGAGCCAGCCACCATAAGCATTGACCGCTAAATCAGCCAAACTGCCCTTGGAACCTAGGCGCATCATGGCCATAGCAGCCAGCTTATAGTGCATGAGCGGCGACTTAGCCACCAAGCCATAGAAAGCCAACAAAGCTTGGATAACTGCCACCGTCACTGCTCCGCTAGATCCAAATCCGTATTTGCGGCCATTGTCAGCTAGTAGCTGACTGTCTATACTTAGGCGATAGTCTTGTAAGGGGCGTCCCAGTTCCTTAACTAGGTCTTCCACTAATTGCATAGCGGCTAGAACATAGCGCCACTGGCTTGAATCAGCCTCATAGAGATTTGCCCGCTCATAGTGCCAGTCTTCTAAGCCTGGCAAATTGGACTGGAGCAGGCCTCGTCCGGGCCAGGGACTGATGCCCACTTGGCAATGCAAATACTGGCCAACTGCGAAGAGCAGGGCCGGTTGGTCTGGGGCCAAGACAGCATACTCACCTGCTAGGAAGAGTTTGCCGGGTGCCCAACCCTGATTGGTCCCAAAATTCAATTCAGGTGCCAAATCAAAAAGCTCTAAAAGCTGGTCCATTGCTTCCATGGGCTGCCTCCTTCTTAGTCATTAATTGGATAAGGCGCCGGGCCAGGATAGGCCACCGCCAATTGCTTGGAATCAAATTCTGTCATAAAACGTTTGCGAATAGCCTCTGCTTGACTTGCTGGACAGAGAACTTTGACATTAGGACCGGCGTCCATGGTGAAATAAGCAGTGAATCCTTCTTGCCGTAGTTGCCGTACCAAGTCCATGGCCTTGAGCGAAGCCGCCTCCCAATAGCTAAAGCTTGGGTTGGCCGCAATCATGGTCGCATGCATCTTCATAGCATTGTGTTCAGCAATTTGTCCGACACGGTCTAGGTCATGGGCTAGAATAGCAGGTTGAATGGCCGCCAAATCCTTGGACACTTCATCAGGCCACAAGGCATAAAAAGGCGATGTCTCCATGGTCAGGGCCATGCCTTGGCGGCTAGAAATCTTCTTGGTTCCTTTGTTGACCATAACAACTAGCATGGCCAAATCCCACTCGGCTGACTCAAAAGGTTCAGCATAAGAAGAATCGCTGTCCTCCCCCTGACCCACATGCCAAATAACGAAGCCACCAAAAAGACTACGGCTAGCAGAACCTGAACCCTGACGGGCTAGAATAGATAGTTGGCGCTGGGATAAATCCAAGCCTAAGGCGGCATTGGTCGCACAGGCCAAGGCTGCGTAGGCAGAGGCCGATGAAGCCAAGCCAGCTGCCGTCGGCACATGATTGGTGCTGGTCACCAGGGCTCGACAATCGGTCTGAGCGAAGGCCCGAAAGCGGTCTAGGAAGGCCGAGACTTTGGCTACTTGGCTAGTTTCTTGCTCCTGACCATCGAGAATAAAACGGTCATGGGCTAGCTGGGTATCAAAAGTCACTTGGGTATCGGTGTAGAAGGCATCTAAGGTCAGTGACAGCGAACTGGTCACTGGCAAGAAGAGGGCCTGGTCGCGTTTGCCCCAATACTTAATCAGGGCGATATTGGTATGAGCGCGATAGGTCGCGCTCCCTTTAGACTGATTTGGCTGAATCATCGGGCTCCTCCTCTTTTTAAATGGCCATGGTCCAGGTGCGACCGGCACCCGCCTGACGCATGGCCTGGCTGATGGCCTCGGCCTGCTGGGCCTGGCTAGCTAAGGCAATGACACAGCCACCCAAGCCCCCGCCCGTTAACTTAGCACCTAGGGCACCCGCTAACCAGGCGGATTTGACAATATTATCCAGCTCAGGAGTTGAAACCTTGAGCTGGTTGAGATAATAGTGGTTGTAAGTCATCAGACGACCCAAGGCCACCAAGTCTCCTTGGCGGATGGCCTGTTGGGCTTGAATGGTGCATTCCCCAATAGCCGCCATGGTCTTCATAACCTGGTCAGGTCTGTCTTGCGCGAGCTGGGCTACTTGAGCGACAGCGCGCTTGGTTTGGCCTGCCTGGCCGCTATCGGCAATCACCAGATAGCCTCCTAAGTTCATTTGGAAGGCTTGTGGCGTGATGCCCTTACGATAGAGGGCTGGCTGCGTGGTAGAAGTCATTAAGGTATCCAAACCACTTGGCGCTCCGTGGGCCAAGACTTCAGCCTGGTTGACCATGTAGTGCAGCACTTCCTGAGTCAGACTGACCCCATAGTAATCGGCCAAAGCCCGGACTAGGGCAACCGCCACAGCTGCTGACGATCCCATGCCTCTTTCCTGAGGAATGTCGCTATCAATCCGAATATGGATGGCTGAATCCTGCTCTTTAGGCGCGCAATGTTCCTGAGCCAAACTAATGGCGGCTTGAACATTTTGTAGTTCTTGTGGCGCATCTGCCAAAGGCCCCTTGTAGTAGCGACAGGACAAATAGTCTGCCTGATGTTGGGTGGGTGTTACCCGGACACGGATGGCCACAGCCGGTACCGGCAAGGCAATGGCTGGGTAATCGTAGACAACGGCATGCTCCCCCATAAGGATGACTTTACCGTGAGCGGTCCCCATACCCACTGGACTCTCCGCTACTTGGCTTTTTATATTTAATTCTT
>CAUUNL010000095.1:0-4431 GCA_963546405.1 Abiotrophia defectiva
AATGGTGCAGACCTAGACCAAGTGCTGACTGAAGCCCAACAACAAGCAGAGAATGAAATTCAATAATGACATCCAGAGGCAACAAGGCATCCCTACAGACTTGTTGCCTCTTCTATTTAAGGAGGTAGGTAGGATGTTCAAACTCAATCACTTCGCCCGAACCAAGATCCTGGGTTGGTGCTTTATCGTAGTGCCCTCCCTCTTGATTGGCCTCTTTTACTTCTATCCGATGGTACAGACCTTCCTCTTGTCCCTGTCGGCAGGGAAGGGAAACCAACTCAAATTCGTCGGTCTAGCCAACTATCAACGCTTACTCAGTGACCCAGTCTTCTTGACAGCCCTTGGCAACACACTGATTTTTCTGGTTTTCCAAGTGCCGCTCATGGTCATCCTGGCCATCTTCTTCTCGGTCTTGCTCAATCAAAAGACCCTCAAATGTCGGGGTGTCTTCCGAACCCTCGTCTTCCTGCCCTGCGTCACCTCGCTGGTTGCCTATTCCCTGATCTTCAAGTATTTGTTCGGGAATGAGGGCATTGTTAATCAACTCTTGGTGAATTTACACATTGTCAGTGAGCCCATTATGTGGCTATCTCATCCAGTCTGGGCTAAGGTCCTGGTCATTATCGCCATTACTTGGCGTTGGACAGGCTATAATATGATCTTCTTCCTAGCTGCCCTGCAAAATATCGACCCACAAATTTATGAAGCAGCGGATGTCGATGGGGCCTCAAAATGGCGGACCTTCTTCAGTGTGACCGTCCCCCTCTTAAGACCAGTCATTCTCTTCACTTCGATTACGTCTACCATCGGGACCCTGCAACTCTTCGACGAGCCCATGAACTTGACCAAGGGTGGGCCAGGGAATGCCACCTTGACCATCTCCCAGTATATCTACAACATTAGCTTTAAGTTCACACCCGACTTCGGTTATGCGGCCGCTGTCTCCTATGCCATTGTCTTCCTGGTGGTTATCTTCTCAATTATTCAGCTAAAGGTGGGGAATCAACATGAAAAGAACTAAACATCTTGGGTCTTACCTCTTCTTGGGGCTAGCCTCCATCATCTTTGCCTTCCCCTTCTATTTCCTCTTGGTTAGTGCGACCAATACTAGTCTAGATGTTACTAACGGTCGGCTCCTGCCAGGCAATGCCTTGTGGCAGAATCTGACTAATTTATTCAGCCAGACCCAGATGCGGGGTGCCTTAATTAACTCTGCCATTGTGGCCCTCTGGCAGACCGTCCTAGCCCTCTTAGTAGGGTCAGTAGCGGGCTATGGATTTGAAGTCTATCGTTCCCGGGCTAAGGACATTGTCTTCAATATCCTCTTGATTTCCATGATGTTGCCATTTGCGGCCATCATTATCCCGCTCTTCCGCTTCTTCAGCCAACTGTCTTCGGTTAGCTCGGCCATTGGGATTAACTCCTATGCTTCCGTCTATTTGCCATTTGTGGCGACGGCCTTCCTCATCTTCTACTTCAGACAGAATACCAAGATGTTCTCCAAGGAATTGCTAGAAGCAGGACGAATTGACGGCTTATCAGAGCTAGGCTGCTTCGTCCGAATCTTCATGCCGACAATGAAGAATACCTATGCCGCGGCAGGAATTATTGTCTTCATGTCCAGCTGGAACAACTATCTCTGGCCCTTGATTGTCTTGCAGACGCCTGACAAGCAGACCGTCCCTCTCTTGATTTCCAACTTAGGGTCCTCTTATTCGCCGGATTTCGGTCTCATGATGACGGCGATTAGTATTGCGACCCTGCCAACGATTGCGATTTTCTTCATCCTACAACGTCACTTCGTTGCAGGTATGTTAGGTTCTGTCAAATAAGGGAAAGGAGCTCAAGCATGTTAATCCATCCATATTTTGAAGATCCTCAATTAGTCAGTCTAGGAGCCCTAGACCAACGGGCCTACACCATTCCTTATGCTAGTTGGGACCAGGCTAAGCAGGCTACCAATCGGAGGGAGTCTTCCTCTTATCTGGACTTGAATGGCATCTGGAACTTTAAGTATTTCCCTAATGTGCGGACGATTGAGGCCCCTTACTGGGAGCAAGCGCAAGGATTGGACTGGGACCAAATTCCGGTGCCCAGCTGTTGGCAAATACAGGGCTATGACCAGATTCAATACTCCAACACAGAATTTCCGATTCCCTATGATCCACCCTATGTGCCTTATAACAACCCGGCGGGACTCTATCAACGTCAGCTAGACATAGGGGATTGGACTGAAGCGACTCGCTATGAACTAGTCTTTGAAGGGGTAGACTCGGCCTTCTATGTCTGGGTCAATGGCCATTTTGTGGGCTATGACCAAATATCCCATTCGACTTCCATCTTCGATATCAGCGACTGGCTAGTAGCCGGCAGCAACCGTCTAAACGTCTTAGTGCTTAAGTGGTCTGACGGGACCTATCTGGAAGACCAGGACAAGTTCCGTAATAGTGGGATTTTCCGCGATGTCTACCTACTTAAGCGGCAGCCGGCACGTATGCTAGACTTCAGTCTCACGCCCCAGCTATCCCCTGATAGTCAGACTGGCTACATAGGCTTGTCTGTCACGGCCACAGCGGGCTTGGCGCAAGGTCACTATGAGCTCTATGCCCCTGATGGAGGCTTAGTAGGAGCGGGCAGTCTACCCCTAGGACAGCCAGACTGGCAAATCGAAATTCCAAATCCTCAGATCTGGTCCTCAGAGGCACCACATCTCTACAGCCTTTACTGGCAGGTTGGGGAGGAGTATTACCGTCACCAGGTAGGGATTCGTCAGCTAGCTATCCAAGACAATTGCCTCTATATCAATCATCAGCCAGTTAAGCTCTTGGGTGTCAACCACCATGACTCTTGGCCGGATACGGGGGCGACGGTGACCCTGGAACGTCAACGTCAAGACTTGCTACTTATGAAGGGCCTGAACTTTAATGCTGTGCGGACAGCCCACTATCCTAAGTCGCCAGAATTCTATGAGCTCTGTGACCAGCTTGGTTTCTATGTCATTAGCGAGACAGACTTAGAATGTCATGGGGTCGTGGATCTCTATGGCATGGGCGGGAACGACAACTATAACTTGTTAGCTTACGATGACCGCTTCAAGCAGGCCTGCCTAGCGCGCATGATGGCCAATGTTCGAGCACTCAAGAACTTCAGCTCCATTATTATGTGGTCGGCCGGGAATGAGTCCGGCTATGGTCCTAACATTGAAGCCATGTTGAAGGCTGCCAGACAGGAAGACCCAAGCCGGCCGCTCCACTATGAGGCCTACTGGTATCACAAGCCTGATGTGACCTATGACACCCAGTATTTGGATGTTTGGAGCCGTATGTACCCGAGTGTCGAAGAAATCGAGGCCACCTATTTCCATGAAGGGGGCGCCTATGCGCCACTGGACCGGCCTTTTATCCTCTGTGAATATGCGCATGCTATGGGAAATGGGCCAGGTGATTTGGCTCATTACTATGATTGTATGATGCGCCATCCTGAATTCATTGGAGCCTTTGTCTGGGAGTGGGCGGACCACGCCATCGAACTCCAAGGTGTGACCAATCAAGGTGCTTGGAACCAAGGCCTGCCAGTTTATCGCTATGGTGGGGATCACGGTGAGTACCCTCATGCTGGCAACTTCTGTATGGATGGCCTGATGTATCCAGATCGTCGGCCACATACCGGGGCCCTGGAATATGCTCAAATCCATCGGCCAGTTCGCCTAGTGGAAAGTGATCTAGAGAGAGGGTGTCTGACCTTCCGTCATGCCTACCACTTCACCAAGCTAGAAGACCAAGTCTGCCTGGAAATGACCCCTTATGATGTAGCAGGTCAGCCCCTAGCAGGGCTGAGGGTCATTGACTGGCAGGCTGAGCCAGGCCAAGAAGCGACCGTCTTCCTGCCTAAGGACTGGGATTTGATGCAAGTATCCCATATTCGCCTGCGCTATCTGCGCCAAGGAGACGACGTCTGCTTGGGCCAAGACCAAGTGCGCTTGCAGGACATTGAATGGGCACAAGCTAGTTCGCTAAGTCAAGAGCCTGAGACGCCTTGGCTGACCGAGACCCTAAGGGATTTCACCATGCATTGGCGAGATCAGGCGGTGACCTTCAGTAAGGCCAATGCCGCCCCAAGCTCATGGCAGGCTGGCCAAGAAGAAATCTTGGCGGGCCCGAGTGACTGGACCATCTGGCGGGCGCCAACGGATAATGACCGCGTGATTGTGGCAGAGTGGCGCCAGGCAAACTATGACCACAGTCAGGTTCGGGTGCATAGCCTACGGGCTGAGACCCTCCACCATCAAGTTTGCTTGCACTTTGAAGCCGTTATTGCCGGAGTTGGCCGTCAGCCAGCCCTTAGTTTCCAAGGGCATTGGTGCCTAGATCAAGAGGGCCGCCTGAAGTTGAGCCTGGAAGGGCATCGACCTAAGGAAATGGTGGAATTGCC
>CAUUNL010000096.1:0-4425 GCA_963546405.1 Abiotrophia defectiva
TATTAATATGTGTTCTTTTATAACTTAGTAACCATTTAATTGACGATGAGTAATTATTACACACTTGCGTTAATCCCTACAGTTTAGTCCCTACACTTGACTCTACCTGTTGAGCCAATGATTCTATCCCCTCACGTCAACCAGACACTAAAAAACCAGCCCCCTCAACCCTTCAGGGCCAGGCAGCTGGTCTTTTTTCAATATATCCAATCTATTGCCGTCAGGCGGGCAGAAACTAAGTAGCTAACTAGCCCCCTCTTATTTCTCCTTATCCTCCAGAATCTCAAACCCATAGCCACGGATATTAGCCCGCAGGAGGTCCAGGTACTGGCGGGTAATAGGGCTTGGCTCTACCTGTTGGGGCATGAGGTAGCCTAGGGTCATCATGTCGTCCACTTCTAGGGGAATGGCGATGATCTTATCGTCGTTGAGCTCGCTAGAAATAATCCCTGAGGAAATGGTATAGCCGTTGAGCCCCACCATGAGGTTGAAGATGGTGGCCCGGTCGCTGACCTTGATGTGCATCTTGCGATTGAGGGTGCTTAAAATTTCTTCCGCAAAATAGAAGGAGTTCTCCTGGCCTTGCTCATAAGATAGGTAAGGATAGTCCTCTAGGTCCCGTAACTTAACCGAAGCCTTCTGAGCCAGAGGATTGTCCCGGCAGACGAAGACGTGGGGCTTAGCCTTGAACAAGGGCGTAAACTTGAGCTTCTTCTCCTTGAAGAGCTTGGTCAGGACCTGGCGGTTGAACTTATTAAGGTAGAGAATACCCAGCGAACTCTTGAAGGACATAACGTCTTCCAGGATGTTCTGGGTCTCGGTCTCCCGCAGGGTGAACTGGTACTCTTCCGCATCTACCTGCTTAATCAAGTCCACGAAGGCATGGACCACGAAGGCATAGTGCTGGGCAGACACTGAGAAGGCCTGCTTGCGGACGGTGTGTTGCTTATATTTAGCTTCCATGAGCTTGACTTGGTCCAGGATTTGGCGGGCATAAATCATGAACTCCCGGCCTTCATTGGTCAGGGAGACCCCAGACTTCTGGCGGACTAGCAGCTGCAGATCCATCTCCTGCTCTAATTCCTTAATGGCATTACTGAGGCTAGGCTGGGATAAGAAGAGGGCTTTGGCCGCTTCATTAATGGAGCCTGATTCCACGATTTTCTCAAGATATTGCAGTTGTTGGATTCTCATCATAGTCACTCCCTTGAATTACTCCAGTATATTATAACCTAAAACTATAACCGTGTATACTTTTTTTCAATTATTCAAGAGGACCGTTTCCATGATAGGATAGACTTATCAATAAGGAGGTCGATTGCATGACAACATCGATTATTGGTTTTCCACGAATCGGGGAACACCGTGAATTAAAATTTGCTACTGAAAAATACTTCCGTAAGGAAATCAGCGCTGAAGAGCTTCAAGCGACTGCTAAGGAACTCCGCGCTAAACACTGGCGCCTAGCCCAAGAACGCGGCGTGGACCAAATCCCAAGTAATGACTTCTCCCTCTACGATACCTTCTTGGACACTGCTGTCCTCTTCAATATCGTACCTGAGCAAGTTCAAGCCATTGACTTGAGCGAATTGGACAAGTACTTCGCCCTAGCCCGCGGCTACCAAGGGGAAAAAGGTGACGTACGCGCCCTCCCAATGAAAAAATGGTTCAACACCAACTACCACTATATTGTACCTAAATTCGAAGCTGGCACCCAAGTGAAGTTGGCCGGCCACAAGCTCTTCGATGAATTCCAAGAAGCTAAGGACTTAGGCATCCACACTCGTCCAGTCTTAGTAGGGCCATTCACCCTCTTACGTCTGGCTGAATACGCTGAAGGTGTTAACCCAGTTCAATTCATCGAGCCTTTAGTGGCAGCCTACAAGGAAGTTTTCCGTCGCTTGGCTGACTTAGGCGCGACTGACATCCAATTAGATGAGCCTGCCCTAGTTAAGGACATTTCTGAATTGGAATTGACCCTCTTCGACAAACTCTACCAAGGCTTATTAGCTGACAAGGCTGGCTTGTCCGTCCTCTTACAAACCTACTTTGGTGACGTGCGTGACGTCTACAGCCACTTAGTACAATTACCAGTTGAAGCTATCGGTTTGGACTTCTTAGAAGGCCGCAAGACCTTAGACTTAGTCAAAGAACACGGCTTCCCAGCTGACAAAGTCCTCTACGCAGGGGTGGTTAACGGTAAGAACATCTGGCGTAACGACTATGCTAAGACCTTGGCCCTCTTGGAAGAAATTCCAGCCCAAAACGTGGTCTTATCTACTTCATGTTCTCTCCTCCACGTACCTTTCACTACGGCTAACGAAGAGTTTGCGCCTGAAATCTTGGCTCACTTCGCCTTTGCCGCTGAGAAATTAGACGAGTTACGTGAATTGGATGCCATCCGCGCTGGCCAAGGGGAAGAATTCTTGGCAGCTAACAAGGCCCTCTTTGCGGCAGAACGTACCGTTCGTAATGCCGACTTGGCCGCTCAATTGGCTGGCTTAGACGACGCAGCCTTCACCCGCCAACCTGCTTTGGCTGAACGTGCTAAGGCTCAACATCAAGCCTTCAACTTACCAGTCTTACCTACTACTACTATCGGGAGCTTCCCACAAACACGCGAAGTCAAGGTTAACCGCGCGACCTTCCGTCGTGGCGAGAAGACTGAAGCAGAATACACGGCCTTCATCGAAGCTGAAATTGACGAATGGATCAAATGGCAAGAAGAAATCGGCCTTGACGTTCTGGTTCACGGTGAATTCGAGCGTAACGACATGGTGGAATACTTCGGTGAGAACCTGTCTGGTTACCTCTTCTCTAAGAACGGTTGGGTACAATCCTACGGGACCCGCGGCGTGAAGCCACCAATCATCTGGGGCGACGTTAAGCGTGAACGTCCAATCACCGTTAAGTGGTCTGCTTATGCGCAAGCCCAATCCGACCTGCCTGTTAAAGGTATGTTAACCGGTCCGGTGACTATCCTTAACTGGTCCTTCCCTCGTGAAGACATCACCATCAAGGAATCTACCCTGCAAATTGCTTTAGCAATCCGTGAAGAAGTCCTTGACTTGGAAGCTGCCGGCATCCACATCATCCAAATCGACGAAGCAGCCCTCCGTGAGAAATTACCTTTGCGTAAGTCTGACTGGTACTCTGAATACCTAGACTGGGCGATTCCAGCCTTCCGCTTGGTTCACTCCGGCGTGGCACCAACCACTCAAATCCACACCCACATGTGCTACAGTGAATTCACTGACATCATCCCTGCCATCGAGCAATTAGATGCTGACGTGATTTCCTTCGAAGCATCCCGTTCTAACCTCCACATCTTGGACGAATTAGAACGCCAAAACTTCCAATTACAAGTAGGTCCTGGGGTTTACGACATTCACTCCCCTCGTGTCCCTTCTGTGGAAGAAATTGAACACACCATCCGCGCTATCTTGGCCAAAGTGCCAACGGAACGTGTCTGGATCAACCCAGACTGCGGTCTCAAGACGCGTGGTATTCCAGAAACTAAGGCTAGCTTGGTTAACTTAACCCAGGCTACCCGTAACATTCGAGAGGAGCTCTAACCCCTATGACACAGCCACCGGCACCCTTCCACCATCCATCCTTATCCTATGAAGTCTTTCCGCCCAACACCCAAGTGGGGGCGGAGCGACTGACCCATACTTTGAATGATTTGGCGGAACTCAAGCCGGACTTCATCAGTGTTACCTGCAGCAATCGCCAGCCTAATATTGAGGAAACCACCCTCAAGGTTGCCAATCACGTTCAGAACACCCTGCACATCCCCACCATCGCCCACCTGCCAGCTATGTACCTGAGCAAGGAGCGCGTGGCGGATAGCTTGGACTCTCTGGACCAACTGGGCATCCGTCGGGTCCTGGCTCTGCGCGGCGACATTTTGGAAGGCCTGGAGCCGGTTGGCGACTTCTCTTATGCGGAAGAGCTCATTCATTTTATTAAGGAACGCAAGCCCCATTTCGACATTACGGCGGCCTGCTATCCGGAAGTCCATCCCGACGCACCTAATGCTGTCGCGGACATCCGCTTCCTCAAGCGCAAGGTCGACGCTGGTGTTGACCGCCTGATTACCCAACTCTTCTTCGACAATGATTGCTTCTATCATTTCCAAGAAAAGTGCGCCCTGGCCAATATCGAAGTGCCAATCCTGGCGGGTATCATGCCCATCGTCAACCGCAACCAAGCCCTGCGCCTGCTGACTACTTGTGAGACCACTAAGTTACCTCGCAAGTTCAAAGCCATCCTGGACAAGTACGAGCACGAGCCTCAAGCCCTGCGGGCAGCCGGCCTAGCTTATGCCCTGGACCAAATTGTCGATCTCATCACCCAAGGCGCCGACGGGATTCATCTCTATACCATGAACCAGTCGGACACCGCCCACTATATCGCGGACGC
>CAUUNL010000097.1:0-4308 GCA_963546405.1 Abiotrophia defectiva
TGTTGTCCCCTTCGTAATAAGACTTGTAATCTCCCCCAACTTCCGCTGTTCCCAAGCGTCAGTAAATCCCGGGAATCTTAATTTTGGCACCTTGCGCTTCTTATCACTCACGCATACTCCCCCTATCTAATAATTACAATATTGGTCAGCCAACTCGTAAATTGCCTGCCGTAAAGCATTCCGATACTTAACCTTATTGAGGGCTAAAACTTCCTCATCATCGGTCATATCTTGATATTCCTTGGCCCCCTGCTTGAGAATATCGCCAAGTTTACCACTATCATCTAAATCTTTCTGGCCAAATCGATGACTATAAATCATCGTCAATAAATCTTCATTATTGACCGCGTCCATAATCCCCCATTTTACCCGGAAGAGTCGAATCTCGCGCACAATGCTCTTGGTGCTAGCTTCTTGAATAAGTTGCTCACTCCCTGATAGTCGTGCAGGGTATTTGAAATCTGGATTATCTGGGTAAACACCTGTCAAGATCGCGTCTGCTGCACGATTGATCTTATCAGCATATTGTTGGTCTTCCAATCCCAAGGCGAATCGTTCAATCTCACTACGCGTTGACTGAGCTTCATCCAGTTGCTTAGCATGTACTTGGTTAAGGAGATCTTCTAGCAAGTCAGTTAAGTAATCATAGTCGACTTTGACATCCTTAATGTGGGTTAATTTCAGGTCAAAGTGATAATCCCCCTTGCCGGCGTGTTTTTCTTCTAGGTGTCGCTTCAATTCGTTGGTCAAGACCGTCGTGAGCGCGACGCATTGATCCCCTGACATCCCCAAAGCAATAATAAGGCGATCTGGATTCTCATAGTCATAGCCACTGGCGTGGCCTGGATTCTGACTATCGTAGGGTGCAGCAACCTCTCTCAAGCCACCATACTTACCTAGGGTCTCTTGCACTTCTTCAGAATCCTGGTCAAATTGCTTGAGCTTCGCAAAGCCACTATTGAAGTTGCGAAGTTGAACCAGCATCTCCTCTTTCTGGCGCTCACTCCGTGGTAAGTCTGTGAAGGCTTCTGTCAGATGACTTAAATTCCGAACAGTCGTCCGCACATCAAGCAACAAATCAGTAAATGACTTTTCAATAATGCCTTCTTCTTCATTTCGCTTTTTGCGCTCTTCATCCGTTAGTTTAGCTGAGTCGCTATTGGAGTATATAGCCAGCGCCTCATTCATGAGTCGTTCATTAATGGAAGGCCAGCGATAGTTAACAACACGTCCCCACGGCTTCTCTAACATATCTGCCACGCGATTGGTTCGTGAATATGCCTGAACTAGGTTGGCGCCTTTCAGAATCCGGTCTACATAGAGGGTATTCAGTTCGGGAGCATCGAAGCCCGTTAAGAGCTGATCCACTACAATCACAATATCCAAGAATTGTTTGTCGGCAATGGTACGATTGAGGCGTGCGGTGACATCTTGGGTATAACCCGCCACATTATCCATACCAAAATTGGTGCCAAACAATTGGTTATAATGCTCCATAGCACGCGACAAGCCTGTATTTGTCTCTAATTGATTATCCCCGTTAGAGGTGTCTTTACTGAAGGTAACCGCAACCTTCAATTCAAATTTACCCTGTTCACGCTGCTCGGCGTTCTTGCGTTGGAATTCGTCGAAGTACTGCATGGCCATTGGCGTGCTAGCACGACCACCTCCTACGTGTGTCGTCAGCATGGCATTATAACGTCCATCGTTGGAGCGATTCCGCCAGTTATCGAAAATATCCTTTACCACGATTTTCACGTGCTCCGCGTTGTTGTCGTAGAAGTTATTGGGTATCTTCTCGTCAATATCCGCTGCGGTCATATTAGCAATCTTGTCTTTGATTTGCTGGTCAGTCCAACTAGGATACTGGGCTTTGAAGTAATCAGGCAAATAATCTTGTTTGAGTTTTTCCTCGTCGATAGTCGTCTCAAAGTCTACTTTAAAGCCTAGAACATTGCGATCAGAAATGGCGTCCCGAATAGTATAATGATGAAGCAAATCGCCGAAGATATCCTGAGTTCGTAAACCCTTGGTAGTATCATCAAACATAGGGGTCCCTGTATAGCCAATCCAAGCCGCCTTCTTGAAGGCTTTCTGGATATCAGCGAACTGGTCCCCACTTGTACTACGGTGGGCTTCATCGACGATGAAGACAATCTTCTTATCTGGCGATTTGAAGGAAGAGCGACTGACCAATTTACCAAGTTTTTGAACAGAGGTGACGATGATGCCTCCTCCCTTGTTACGCAACTTGCGGCTGAGCATCGTGGTAGACTCGGTATCTTGAATCCCCTTGTTATCAAAGTCAATATCTTCATCAGGATTATAGGCTTTATAATTCTCGCTTGTCTGCTTAGTCAAAGCAATTCGGTCTACAACAAAAACTACCTTATCTACATTAGGCAGCCGGCTAGCTAGCCAGGCTGTCTTGAAACTAGTGATGGTCTTCCCTGACCCTGTCGTATGCCAAATATAGCCAATCTTATTGTGCCCCAATTCGAAGTCTGTGGCTTTGATTTTCTCAATGACGCGTTGAGTGGCATAGACTTGATATGGACGCATGACTTTAAGTGTTTGTTTATTCGGCGTCCCGTCCAGAATCATATAGTTGGTTGCCATACGATGGGCCATGGGAATACTTAGGAAGAGGTCCGAAAATTCCTTCCAATTTCTTACCTTCCGATTGTCTTCTCGTTGCCATTGAAAGGCAAAATCCTTGTTGAAGCGATCTGCCGTTGTGTTGGCCATATAGCGGACATTATTAGGTGTCATGGCCACTAATATTTGAAGGGTCGAGTAGATGTCCCCGTACTGGTGCTCTGCTATATATTGGTGCATTTGATTGAGGGCATCATTCACATCTACATCGTCTCTTTTTTCTTCTATTTGAATAATAGGCAGACCATTTATCAAAAGTGTGGTGTCAAAGATACGGTTCTCTTTCCCCGCCAAGACTGCTTGACGCTTGATTTGATTGACCACTTGGTAGCGAGTATTGCCGGCCCCTACCTGCTTCTGATCGAAGACAGTCAAAAATCGATGCTCCCCGTTATCCAAGTCAATCTCAATTTGCGAGACACCATTCATGCCATAGAGAAATTGTCCAGCTTGAAAAGGCGTACGCAAGTCAGAAATCACACGCTTAACCTGAGCAAACTCATTGTCGCTAAGGGGTTGCTTTAGCACCTCTTGATTCAGCTCATATAGGATATGGCGGAAGTTCTCCCACAAATCCTCGGTTGTCTTAATATGGGAGGCATATTCCCATTGCTTGCTACCAGCAATCTGCTGCAGGTAGTCAATCAGTTGCTTTTCAAATTCTAGCTCCTTCATCTAGTTCTCCAGTCCTTTCAGTAATTGTAAGATTAATTGCTCTTCTGCCTGAGCTACTCGCTCCATAAGATTTTTTCTTCGTAATGTCATGGCATAAGTCTTGCCTATCAATTCTTGCTTCTCTAGATTAGGCAGCTTGGGAATTTGTAAATCTCTGAGCTGGGCTAAGGTATATTTTAGTACGCTGGATCCTTGGACACCTTGCAATAATTGTCGCTTAATCTTAGGGCTCTCATTCAAGAGGTAAACCAGATACCAGGGCTCTATATTTTCGTGAAGTTCCAAACGAACGAAGTTCTGGGTATAGAGATAACCCACGTGCTGAGTACTGACAATGGAGGCCAACCCCGTCATCAAATTAAAAATTATATCCCCTTCATTGGTGGTAGTTACCTCATCTTCAGTTCTAATTATTTTGGGGATGTCTTCATCTGAGGCTACACCTTGCAAGTCTGCCAGAAGGTGATTCTGCGC
Organism: Abiotrophia defectiva; assembly: GCA_963546405.1. Taxonomy (GTDB): domain Bacteria; phylum Bacillota; class Bacilli; order Lactobacillales; family Aerococcaceae; genus Abiotrophia; species Abiotrophia defectiva_A. Next base: position 3,808 of record CAUUNL010000097.1, read on the forward strand.
ATATACTATATAAGTGGGTGCCGATGCCAGTTTGCTCTCGGTGATTCTAAATTGAGGAGAACCACTCTTCAAAGTCACTAATTTCGACAGAATCATAAAACTCACCGTGCCTTTCTATAATTACATTATATACCAAAGTTCACTTTTTGTCAATACTCAATTTTGTAATTTCGCAAAATTACAAATGCGGCGTAAAAATAGCTCGCAGATGCGAGCTATCAGATAAGGTATATGTATTAAGCGGCACAGTTCAGCCCAGGTAGGTAAACTTCTATAGATAATAGACCTTAGATAATAGACCTTCTTTTCCTTCTGGATGCTCTCCCTAATTTTCTGCCTTTTTAGTGGCTTTTCGGCGCTTCTCGGCCTAGCCAGTGGTCCACTCAACAAAGTGGACCACTAGCTCCCTTCTTTTCTGCCTTTTTAGTAGCTTTTTGGCGCTTCCAGGCCTAGCCAGTGGTCCACTCGGCCGAGTGGACCACTGGCGCGCCAAACATGTCA
>CAUUNL010000098.1:0-4304 GCA_963546405.1 Abiotrophia defectiva
GTCAAGTGACGGCACATGTTGAAGCAGCCGTTCAAGTTGGTTTGGATAACCGCGTTGAAGTCTTCTTCGCTCATGCGCATGACCAAACCGTCGCGGGTAATACCGGCATTGTTGACCAATACGTCTACTTGGACGCCTTGGTCATAGAGGTCGTCCACTAATTGCTTGGCCACGTCGAATTTGCTGATGTCGCCAGTCGCTTGTAAGACTGGTTGCTCATAGCCGTCAAATTGGGCTAAGACTTCAGGGGCAATGGGACTACGGCTGTTTAAGATGACACGGTGGCCTTTAGCCGCTAAGTGGTGGGCAATGGCTAGGCCAATCCCGCGGGAGCTGCCCGTAATCAAACAGGTTAAGGTCATTTATTCTTCCTCCGTTAAAAAGTTTTTGAGGGCGTCGAGGTCTTCGACTTTGTCCAGGACTTGTACCTTGAGAGGCAGGCCTTCGCGTTTGAGTAGGCCGGCTAAGGTATTGCCGGGACCGATTTGAACTAGGTGAGTCACACCTTCTTCAACCAATTTATCAATGGTTTGCTTCCAGTAAACTGGCTCAACAAGATGTCGAACAAGTACTTGGGAGAGGCTTTCAGGCTGATGAAGGGCTAGCGTGGTGTTACTGATGACGGGCACGTCCCCTTGCTTAAAGGTCACTTTTTCCAAGGCTTGGGCCATGGCTTCTTGGGCATTGGCCATCAAGGGACTATGGAAAGGTCCTTCGACTTTGAGGGGGATGACTTTCTTGTAGCCGGCAGCTTTGGCGATTTCCTTGAAGCGCTCAACCGCCGCAATGGTCCCAGCCACGATGATTTGGGCTGAAGAGTTGATATTGGCAATGTAGAGCGGCTCTTGATCGGCCACTTGGGCTACCAAGGCTTGACATTCTTCATAAGGTACACCCATGACTGCCGCCATTTGGCATGGACTGTCGCTGGCTAGGGCTTCGCATTGTCTGGACATGAGTTCGCCACGTTCCTGCAATAAGGCAAAGGCATTGGCTTGGTCTAGGGCACCACTGGCAACCAGGGCGGAATATTCACCTAGGCTCAATCCGGCCATATAGCTTACAGGTGGTAACAAGTCTTGGATGCTGCGGTAGATAGCTAGGCTGGTCGACGTGATAGCGACTTGGGCATAACGGGTCTGGCCGAAGCGTTCAGGTTCTTGTTGGATCCATTCTCTTAAGGGCCAACCGGTCACCGCTTCTGCCTGCTCATAGACAGCGCTGGCTTGGGGAAATTGACGGTCGAAGTCCATTCCCATGCCCGCATAGTGGGCACCTTGGCCATTAAAGATAAGTGCTAGTTTCATACACTGACTCCTATCCTCAGTTATAGTTCGTTTTGTTTGCGATCATAATATAAAAGGCCCGAAGGCCAGAGCTCACTCCTAAGAGGGATAAAGTCAGAGCAAGCTCTTTGGTTCGCCTACTGGCCAGCTAGGGGGTGCCGGTCAGTAGGAAAGGAAATATCAATTATTGATTGACCAAGTCAAGCTTGGCTTGAATGGTCTGACGGCATTCTGCCAAGTATTCTTGGATGATGTCGTGACAGGATTGTTCCTTAGAGATTAAACCAGCAATCTGGCCGGCCATAAGGGAACCTGTCTTAACGTCACCTTCGACTACCGCACGGCGGAGGGCGCCTTTACCGATTTTATTCAATCGTTCAAAGTCTGGCTCTGCCTTGCTGGTTTCTTCTTTTTCCGCTTGGAGGTATTCGGTGGTTAAGGCGTTACGCAAGACCCGTACTGGGTGGCCGGTAATTTGACCGGTCACGACGGTTTCGATGTCTTTGGCCTTAATGATGGCTTGCTTGAAGTTGTCATGAGCGTTAGACTCATGCGCCACAACAAAGCGAGTCCCCACTTGAACCGCGGAAGCCCCCAACATGAAGGCTGCTGCCATGGCACGTCCGTCCCCAATCCCGCCGGCAGCGATGACTGGGATGTTAACGGCATCCACCACTTGAGGAACCAAGGCCATGGTAGTCAGTTTGCCGATATGGCCCCCTGCTTCCATCCCTTCGACCACCACTGCTTTGGCGCCGATGCGTTCCATACGTTTGGCCAAGGCCACAGACGCTACTACTGGAATCAGGCTAATGCCCGCTTCTTCGAAGCGCTGCATGTACTTACTTGGGTTCCCTGCACCAGTGGTAATGATTTTGACGCCAGATGCGATTAAGTAGTCTACCACTTCTTCCACATGTGGGTTCAATAACATTACATTGACAGCGAATGGTTTGTCGGTTTTGGCAAACATTGCCTCTACCTTAGCGCGAACTGTGTCCACATTGTCGTGACCAGTCCCGATTACCCCTAAGCCGCCTGCATTTGATACCGCGCTTGCTAAATCAGCGTCTGCTACCCAAGCCATTGCGCCTTGAACAATTGGATATTCAATGTTTAATAACTCCGTAATAGCTGTTTTCATACCTTCAGTCCTAACTTTAAGAAAAATTGATTATAAAGAGTCGATGTAGTTTACTAAGTCTTGAACAGTCTTCAAGTTTTGGTCAGTGTCGATGGTGATGTCTAATTCATCTTCGATTTCGCTGATGATTTGGAATACGTCTAAGCTGTCAGCTTTCAAGTCGTTTTCGAAGTCGGTAGTTAATTGTACTTCTGCTTCGTCGATCCCTAATTGGTTGGCAATAATTGCTTGTACTTTTTCAAATGTCATAATAATCTTCCTCCATTAAATAAGTAATATTTTTTGATTCTTAGATGGAAAGGTGTAGGTGACCCCAGGCTAAGCCAGCACCGAAGCCACTTAGGATAATGGACTGCGTTCCATCCAGTCGCAATCGCCCGTCACGCACCAGTTGATCTAGGAGAATTGGGATAGAGCCTGCTGAGGTATTGGCCGCTTGGGCAATATTGGCAGGTACCTTGCTTTCTTCTAGGGACAACTTGTCCGCAATCAGATTTAACAAGCGTTGGTTCGCTTGGTGACAAATCAAATAGTCAATATCAAAATCATTCTGCTCAATAAAGTTTGCCAGGGTTTTGATGACGGTCCGCTTGACGAAGTTGAAGACATCCCGTCCCTGCATCTGCATAGCCCACTGACCATCGGACGCTTCATGGACCTCAATGGCCGCGCCCCCTGTTCCTTGGGCAAAGAGTTGACTGGCATAGCCGCTAAGTTCTTGACCATCATGTTGAATCAGGACAGCGCCCGCCCCATCACCGAACAAGACGGCAGTGGTACGGTCTGTCAGATCCACAATCTGACTCATCTTCTCAGCACCGATGACTAAGGTGTAACCTTGGGTCTGGCTAGCTGCCAGGCGGTTGGCTACTTCCATCGCCATTACAAAACCAGAACAGGCGCCGTTGAGGTCAAAGCCCCAAGCCCCTTCCGCCCCAATCATAGCTTGCACTTGGCAGGCAATAGATGGGGTCGCAGCCTTAGCCGACATGGTTGCGACGACAATATGACGAATTTGGCTGACAATGTCAGGGGATAAATTCTTCAATAATTGCTTGGCCGCCTCACTCGCCATCATCGCGACGGTTTCGTGCTCAGCTGCGAAGTAACGTTGGTGAATCCCTGTCCGTTGGACAATCCACTCGTCACTGGATTCTAGTTGATAAGCATTGATTAATTGGTCGTTGGACCAGGCTTGTCCAGGTAAATAAGCACCTGTTGCAATAATACGACTCATCTTACTCTCCTAATCGTTGTTTAGCGTTATCCAAGAAACGATGTAAATTACGTAGGCCCTTAACTAGGGTGGCTGCCTCTTCAGGCTCCATGCCATTTAGGGTCTCGGCTACCATGTTCAAGTGGAACTTACGGTGCATCCGATAGAGTAATTTACCCCGCTTAGTTAGCTTGAGTAGCACCACCCGGCGATCGCTGGGTGAGGACACACGCTCAACATAGCCTTTTTTTACTAAGTTTTGGATGGACACTGACAGGGTCCCCATGGTGATGGCAATTTTCTTAGCCACCTCCGAAGAACTCAAGTTGCCGCCCAAACCAATAGCTTCAATCGTATGCATTTCCTTGATTGATAAATCCGAAAATTCACTCATCTTGAGCGAAGTTTCTTCAATTAACAGAATTTCATTAAAGATAGAGACCAAAAATTCGTTCATTTCAAAAATGGTCGAATGGTCCACTCACTATCACCCCTCTAACTTATTTTGAACATCAAACTATTTGATAATCAAAGTTTATCGAAAGTCTGCTCATCTGTCAACACATGTGCTAGGCCCTGACAGGCTTTATGAGGCGCTATCCTTGATAAATCAGGCATGGTCGCGTTTGCAGGATTTTTTGTCATCTTCTTGTTGCCT
>CAUUNL010000099.1:0-4201 GCA_963546405.1 Abiotrophia defectiva
TAATAAAAAGCCGGCCAAGATTTTCATGGGGGACGTCGGTTCCTTGGCATTAGGCGCTGGTTTAGCGGTGATTTCGCTCTTAGTAAACAATCCTTGGAGCTTACTCTTAGTCGGCATCGTCTTTGTAGTAGAAACTGCCAGCGTCATGTTACAAGTAGCGTCCTTCAAGCTAACTGGTAAACGAATTTTCAAGATGAGCCCAATTCACCATCACTTTGAAATGAGTGGTTGGAGTGAACAAAAAGTTGTGACCGTATTTTGGCTCGTTGGCCTCTTAGCAGGGTTAGGCTATTATTTCATATTCTAATCAGATAAGGTGTGGAGTTTAATGGGACAAACAGGTCAAGATTTGAAAAATAAAAAAGTGCTAGTAATGGGTTATGCTATGACAGGACGATCAGTCGTTGAATACCTCTTAACCCAGGGAGCACAAGTAACCTTAAATGACCGGGGAAATCTTCTAGAAGATTCGTCGGTCCATTTGCTTATGGACAGAGGTGTCAAGGTGGTGGATGGTGGGCATCCGCTAGAACTCTTAGACCAGGACTTTGATTTTATGGTCAAAAACCCTGGGATACCATATCATGTGCCTCTAATTGAAGAAGCTCAAAAACGAGGTTTACCAATCTATACAGACATTGAGCTAGCTTCATGGATTGCACCATGTCCTATTGTGGCGGTGACAGGAAGTAATGGCAAGACCACCACGACGAGTTGGATTCATCAAATGCTAGCACACCGACCACATGGTCAGTCGCGTTTAGCAGGAAATATTGGGGTGCCGTCACTTGTAACGGCTAACCAAGCGAGTCCTGATGATGTAATTGTCATGGAAGTTTCCAGCTTCCAATTGATGGGAACCGAGAAGTTCCGACCAAGTATTGCAGTTATGACCAATCTGACCTCAGCCCATTTGGATTACCATGGGAGTCAGGAAGGTTACGAGGCGGCTAAATTCAAACTAGTAGCTAATCAGACGGCGGCCGATTTTTGGGTCTATAATGTGACGGATCCAACCCTTCGTGCGCATGCCAATCAGGTTAAAGCCCAGCAGGTGCCGTTTAGTCATTTGCCAGCCAGCCCAGAGGTGCAGGCCCAGGGTGCCTACCGCCAAGGGGACGCTCTATATTTCCGTGGTGAGGAAGTAGCCAAAGTGTCACAAATTGGCGTACCTGGTGACCATAACGTCCAAAATGCCCTGGCAGCAATTGCCGTGGCAAAGTTACTAGGTGTCTCCAACCAAGCTATTCAAGCAGAACTGAGTGCCTATGCTGGCATGCCTCATCGCTTGCAACCTATTGCTAAATCAGCGGGTCGTATTTTCTACAATGACTCTAAGTCAACCAACATGGTAGCAGCTACTACTGCTCTTAAGAGCTTTACCCAACCAATCCGTTATATTGGTGGTGGTCTAGACCGAGGCAATGAATTTGATGATTTAATCCCCCACTTGGAGTATGTTGTAGAGGCCTTTATCTATGGGGAAAGTAAAGAAAAAATGGCTAAGGCTTTCCGACAAGCGGGAGTGCCAGCCGTACATCTTTTTGAGAACCTAGATCAAGCAAGTCTAGCTGCCTATGAAGCTGCTCAAGCGGGAGAGGTAGTCTTGTTCTCACCTTCATGCGCAAGCTGGGATCAATTCGCTAACTTTGAGGTACGAGGTCAGCATTTTGTGGACTTAATCCAGTCTTATCTGGCCGAAAAACCTTATAAGGACTAAAAGGGAGGTAGTCATGCATGGCTGAAATTAAACGAATTGTACTTTCAGGTGGCGGAACAGGAGGTCATATCTATCCAGCTCTCGCCCTCTATCAAGTCATTAAAGCCAAATATCCGGAGGTAGAGTGCCTCTATGTTGGTAGTAAGAAGGGCTTGGAGGCAGATATCGTTGCTAAAGAAGGGCTCGCCTTTCAATCAGTTGAGATTCAGGGTTTAAAACGTTCTTTATCTCTTGAAAACTTTAAGACAGCTTGGCTTATGTTAACCAGTGTCCACAAGGCAAAAAAGATCTTACGCGACTTTAAGCCAGATGTGGTGATTGGGACAGGAGGTTATGTCTGTGCACCAGTCCTCTATGCAGCTAGCCGTCTAGGCATTCCAAGTTTAATTCACGAACAAAATAGTGTAGCAGGTGTTACCAATAAGTTCCTTAGCCGTTTTGTCAATCGCATTGCGACTTGCTTTGAAGAAGTCAAAAGTGACTTTAAAGGGCAAGAAGCCAAGATTATTTTAACTGGCAATCCGCGTGGCCAAGAAGTTGTGGCTACACCTAAAATGGACACCATCCTTTCAGAACAATTCCAGTTGGATGATCAAGTGCCAACTGTCTTAGTATTTGGGGGGAGCCGTGGTGCGCCAGCTATCAACAAGGCGGCCATTGAAGCTATTCCATCCTTTGCTGGACAAGACTACCAAGTGATTGTGGCAACAGGCCGAGTGCATTATGATGAACTACGCCAAAGCCTCAAGGAAGAGCTGCCAGCTAACGTCCGTCTAGTGCCTTATATCGACAATATGCCAAGTCTCTTGCGCCAAATTAAGCTAGTAGTCGGTAGAAGTGGGGCAACTAGCTTAACGGAATTAACGGCATTAGGCTTGCCAAGTATTCTGGTGCCTAGTCCTTATGTTACCAATAATCACCAGGAGCATAATGCTATGGCCCTTGTGGACCATGGAGCCGCTCGCATGATTAAACAAGCAGATTTGACTGCGACTAGCCTAGTGGAGACCATCCAGGAACTGATGGCTGACCCAAAAAACCTAGAAAAAATGGCGCAATCAGCCTATGAATTAGGGATTCGTGACGCCTCAGATCGCTTGGTCAAAGTTTTAGAAGAAATCTGCAAGTAAGAAAAATAGAATCTAGAGAAAGGAGGGAAGTAATGGCTAATTATCGTCTGGATCAGCGTAGTCGCTATCAAGAAGATTATCAGGAGAACCGTCAAACGCTCAACCAACGCCGCCAACCTAGTCGGCAAAGAAGTCAGGGCAATTACCGCTTAGATGCGAATGGACAACCTGTTATGCGACCTAATCAGGATCGTCAGCGTCCTCGTACTTATCAGGAAGCGCCCTATGACTATGAAGAGGCGCAAGGAGTTCCTAATCAGCCTGGCTTTTCAGTCAGACGCCAAGGCAATCATCGGATTAAGTCCTACGGTACTCAGCCAAGTCCGGCCTGGACCGATTATGAAGAGGACTATGAGACACGCGTCGTAACCAAGTCACGAGCGGGTAACTATCGCCAAACACCTCATCACACTTCCCTCCCTGATCAAGAAAAAGCAAGTAAGGATTCTGGACAAGCAAGTTGGCCCAAGGGCAAGATGAAGCTCTTTTCCGTCTTTGTTGTCTTAGTTTTAAGTCTAGCAGTAGTGGGTTATCAACTCTTGCCGACACACTATGTCAATGCTGTTCAGATTGTGGGAAATCAACGAGTGGATGGAGAAGCCATTGTGTCCGCCTCAGGCATTCGCGATTTTGACCGCGTTAAAGACATCATGGCTAAGCGCAAGTCGATTGAACAAGCCATTATGAAGGAGAATCCACTTGTCAGCAAGGTGACCTTACGTCGTCCTAATATGCAGAGTCTCCAATTAGAGATAGAAGAACATGCCATTGTAGCCAAGATTAAATCAGGAAACCAATGGATTGCAGTCTTAGATAATGGAACTTGGGGTGATTTTAGTGCCAGTGTGGCAGCAAGTGAAGCTGTTAATCTGGACCAAATGCCAGAATTACTGGTCCAGTCACCTTCGGGACGAGTGACAGAATTAACGACCATGCTAAAACAAACACCATTGGATACCCTTAGCCAAATAGAAACCATAAAATTAGTTGAGGGAAATGGTAAGAATAATGCCTTTGAGGCCAAGATGCGAGATGGTAACTTAGTCAAGGCTGTGTTGCCGACCTTTAATCACAAAATGACTTTTTATGACCAAATTCTAAAAGAACTGGGTGACAAGAAGGGGACGCTTAATTTAGAAGTAGGGGCCTATTTTACTCCTTATACGGGGCAACAACGTCCAGTGCGTCTAGAATCAGGCCAACAACGCTAATAGCATTTCGATAGAAAGAGCTAGGAAAAAATTCCTAGCTCTTTTATGATAGTCTTAAAGCCTCAACTTGTTTATTAGTCTGTTAAATGAGTTAGAAGAAGGGGATTTTAACTATTCCAATAATTGATAGGGTAAAAACT
>CAUUNL010000100.1:0-4040 GCA_963546405.1 Abiotrophia defectiva
AAAGAACTCGTATTCTTCGGGGCTTAGAACCCTTTCAGCGTCCGCCATGTACTCCACCAGTGACAGCTCACTCGCCTGGTCTACAAGGCCAAACTCATGCTGATTCCCATCCGTCAGCACTTCTAGCTTCCGATAGCTATCTCGCTTCAACAGCCACCATAAATAGCGCGTTAGAGCTGGCTTAGCATAGCCTACGAAACGCCCACGTTCTGCCTCATCCAAAGCATTGCCACGAAACTTGCCCGCTAGATCAACCAACTTGATATAGAGCTCATTGTAATAGTCCCCATATTCATCCCGCTGTCTATGCACCCCCTGCTTATGCAACACATGATGAATCACACTACCATACATCTCAACCAGGACTTCCTGGTCTAACATGTCTGGTCACTCCCTCATATATATATTCCTATAGTTCTATCAAATAAAATCTAGCTCTTCTCGCCTCAAGTATCCAACCGTAAGCCCTATGAGAAGGAACCATCTAAGATAGTCAATGAGTTTATCGACTACCTCTCTAATCCCCTCACCCCCTGTCCGTCGGCGAGTACCCGGTTCCATAACACAGCGGTCCCAATGTCAAGACCATTGCCCCAATGCCATAGGGTAGCCTTGACATTGGGACCGCTGTGTTATTCCACTCGACCACCGACGGACAGGGCGTGAGGGGATTAGGTATGGCCACCGACCCCAGATCAGCCAACTGTCCAGAGGCCCGAGTCCAGCGCCGGCTGCGCTGGTGGGGTGTGGGGCTAGCCCCACGGGAAGCCTCGGAGTCAGCCCCTAGCCTAGCTAGACGGCCATCTGTCCATGCCAGGGGCTAGTTACTAGCCTCTGGCTTAGGCAAGCTGAGACGGGCTCCTAGACCCCTCTGCGGGTTGGGGCGCAGGCCGAGCCCGCAGGTCACTAAAAGCTGTTAAGTGCAAGGTACAGACATTCAAGGGCATTTGGCTTATAATAGAAGTGTCCCCCTGAGTGACACACTACTTTCATTTCAGCCTAGAACCCCTCCCACAAATTGGGAGGGGTTCTTCTTTGTCTTCTAACTCTCCAGATGATAAGCCTGGGTCATAAGGGCGATTTCCCGATTTTCTTTTGGACTAGCCAACAAGTCGGCCAGCTGATCATAGAGTTCGGGGTGATAACGGGCTTGAATGCGTTGGACCACCAAGGCGTAAAGCTCGGATAGGTAGTAGTCCACATTCAATCCTGTCAGGAAGGCACGGTCTAGGCCTCGAATACATTCCGCAAAGGATAGCGGGTCTGTCTGTCGGGCAACTAGATCTGCTACCTTTGGTCGAAGCTGAACACCGACCTCTTTCATCACGATGAGAACGGCCTCTAAGCAAGTCAAGGCGTCGGATAAGGCATAGTCACTGCCTGCCTTAAGCAGCTTAATCAGCTGACGATGCAGGTTGGTAATCTTCCCTTCCCCTCTGGCCAAGTGAGGCCCTGTCTCTAAGACTAGCATACTGAGTTTGACTACTTCCTCGGCTAGAGCCGTATGGCAAATCACGATTGGGGTGACATAACCCTCATAGACGACTTCTAGCGCATCATGGGGGCCATGCCTGACAATCTGATAACGTGCATAATCTGGACCGGCCACTTTTTGGTGGCGGCGGATACTCTGGCCAAAGACCTGACTATCATCAATCCCATAGTCACGATAAGCCACCAGTGCTTCTTCCGCTTTGACTTGGGCCTCTTGGAGTGTCTCTAACAATTGCCCCTTTTTTCGGTGGGGGTTGTGGGGTTCTAATTCGGCAAATTGTAATTCAAACATACTATATCCCTCTTGTTGTACGTTGCGATAAGGCTAGCGATTTGACTGTTCCCAATTCAGGCAAACCGCTGAGATGTAACGAATTGGATCCTTGGCCTTATTCTTGCTGGCCAAGTTAATGGCGTCTTGGACCTTACTTGCCCCTAGTTTGCGGGTCCATTGATTCAAGGTCTCAGTAATAGACGGCGTGATAGGACCAAATGCCATAGTGAAAGCTGATTGAACCAACTTCTGCCCTGTCTCAACACCGCTAGCGCTTAGTGCTGTCGATGGCCTACTTGCCATATTAGCTGGAGGCTCTTGCTTGATGAATCGTGCAGACGATTCGTTATGACGTGTCGTCTGACCGATTGGTCCTGACGATTCTTCATTGTCATTGTATATTTCATTGTCATGATTTATCTCATTGTCATTGTCTTTGTCATTCTGATTTTGAGTCCTGAGACCCCGACGCTGGAGTTCCGCTTCAATCAGTTTCAGGATTTGCCCGTCCACTTCCCGTGTCGAAAGGCCAAGGAAGTCAGCCATGGCCTCATACAGGTGTAGGAGTAAGTCGCCATCGACCACTTCCTCAAGCTCCCGCTTGAGTAGATCGAGTACAGGCTTACCACCCTTGATGATGCTAGACTTGAGGTAGCCTAAGATGGCCACCTCTTGCGTTGCATCAGAATAGACAATGTCGTGGTATTTGGTCTGGAAACGATCCAGTAAGACGGCAATAGCTTCTGGCGTATAGCCAATTTCAAAGGACATGGTGCGCCTTGGCAAGGCATAGACGCCTAATTGACTGGAGTGCGGATTAGTCCGCAGATAGAGGGCAAAGAGCTTGTCCTCTGGCGAATAGGAATCCAAGACCTGACTGTCGCTCCAAAAGCGCGTGTCAATCAGCCGCTTAATTGGCATGGGGCTCATCTCCCATAGGTACCGGCACCCCATTGGCATTGAGAATGGCACGAGTTAAGGCATCTGACGGAATCCAACGTTGCCAGAATGCGACAACTGTGTCCTTCTGATCCATCTTGACCATATGATAGCGAGGCACTTCGAAGCAAAGTTTGAAGTCAGCTTCAGCCTCTTGAAAGACCTGATAGCGTAAGCGAAGGTTACGATAGGCGAGAGCATTGGGCCCACCGAGAATTTGGGTGATCTTGGTTTTGCGGGTTAGGTCCAGGGCGCTCGCAACGGCTGGCGTCACATAGGCTGTTGAGACTTCGGTCTCCATACGGGCTACTTTCTTCTCCAGATGTTGGAGCTTGTCAGCTAACTTGGCTCTTTCAACCTCCAAGTCATAGATACGCGCTTGCAGTTTCTTTTCCATTTGGGGTCCCTCCCTGATTTGATATGTTAATCTTTGAACTTATATACTTGCAGTCTACTGGGCCTAGCGGATGGCTTCTTAGATTTTCTGGTTCTCCATATAGTGCTGCAAATCATTTCTGTCATAGTAGACTCTGTTCCCTAGCCAGATTTCCGGCAGACCATTAGCCACCCATGTCTTGAGGGTGCGATGGCCGATACCGAAGGTCTCCATGACTTCATGTTGTGTCAGATAAGCCTTGTGTTGACTCGCCTCTAACTGAGTAACGCGTTGAGATAGTGTAGCAAGCAGGTCATTCATTTTCCCCGCATAATTTTCCCAAAGATAATCAGCTAATTGACTCATTAAGGCATCAGATTGTATTGGCATCTAGTATCACCGACCTTCAAGCCGAGCGCTTGGCCTTGTCACCCTCTCGCCTGAAGAAGATTTGTAGCAATACCTGATCAGGTAACTTGAGGGCTCTGGCAATGGCAACTGCCACGTCCAATGACGGATAACAGCGATAGCAAGAGATTTTGCTGATGGTGGTGCGACTGACGCCCGACCGTTCAGCTAAATCACTCTGCGAATAACGACATTTCATCATCTCTTCAACCAGAAGTTTCTGGTTAATGTGATCTCGCATAATAATTCCCCCTTTTTATGTAAAACGTTTTCTTGTTAATTACAATATACACCCATTATCAACCTTTGTCACGCGTTTTTTATCCGAAATATAAAAGCTGTTAATTGCACTTAACAGTCTTTAGGAGTATAATGAGTGTGGAAATAGTTCCAAATGTAGGAGGTGAAAGAAACTTGAGCAGATTAAGAAAAATAAGGGAATCAAGGGATTTATCGCAAAAACAACTGACCCAAATGGCCCAAATTGAGAAATCAGCCGTATCCCGTTACGAGCGATTTTCCTTGGAAAAGGCTCGTGTGGATGTGGTA
>CAUUNL010000101.1:0-3990 GCA_963546405.1 Abiotrophia defectiva
AATAAGAAAGTTCGATAATGTACGATACTAACCAGATGGAGGTGAATCAATGCCAACCTTAAGCCTACAAATCCCTGAGGAATTCAACAAGGAGCTAAGCGCATCATTGAGGACTATCTACCGCCAAGCCATCGACCAAGCGCGGCAAGATGCTGGAATGATGCGAGACTTCCTGACCATCAACGAAATCACGGAGAGCTTCCTAGAAGTTTCTAGGGGTACTCTCAAGAACTGGATAGCAAACGGGCTCCCTACATATCAAGTAGAAGGCAAGCTCTATATTAAGAAAGCAGAGTTATACGCATACATTGAAAAACACCGCCAGTAGACCTATCAAATAAAAAAACAGTCCTCCCACAGGCATAAAAAAAAGAGCTTAGGAACCCCACCGTTCCTAAACTCAAAAGGCTATGATAATACGATTGGTAGACCGTTGTTCATAGCAACCTACTGGCACTATTCTACCACAAATTATACTAAACCGAAAGAGGTAACCACCCATGAAAATGAACCAATATAGCGTGAATGTGATTAACGAGAACCTAATTCGGCTAGGAGAGTATCTAGCCTTGGCACAAGCGGCCCTAGAGTCAAAAAAAGGAACTGACAAAGCACTATCAGGCGTGTGTGAGGTGCTAGCAATGGCCCAAGGCCTAGCTAATGATGCGCTAGAGGAATATACCCCCTTTGCCGAATACATTAGCAGCGCACCAGAAGGCCCACTAAATATTATCAAAGGATAAAGGAGCAACCTACAATGATGAACCCAATTAAAGAAATCGACGCAATTCAAAGCATCCTCAAGTTGCAAAGCCAAGCACTCTGGGGCGCCGATACTATCAACCTTCCAAGAGAACGAGTTATTAGCCTACTAGATACCCTCCACGAAACGACTAACGCCCTAATTGACCGCCTAGACGGTTTAACGGACCAGTTGCTTGACATTGAATCATGCGAATCTGTAAGTCGCGAGGAACTAGCCAATCTGTTTTGGGAGAGCGAGGAAGAAACTAATGCCCTTAATGATGAAAAATCAGTAAGTCTTAGATCTCGTTATAGTCGCCTCGTAAAAGAGGAAGAGGCCGATGCAGTAGATGAGTTAGCTAATGAAATATTAGGCCACACGAGCCAGGAACGATTTATTAACGGCTTCTATAAAGGCGTTAAATACGCGACTACAGGCGAGCTAAAAATCTAAGGAGGCCCACTATGAAAACAAGCGAACGACTCAATCAAGTAATTGAAGCTCTGACCTTACAGCCTGGTAACTTCATGATTAAGGCATGTATCAACGAGTTACAAGGCATTCAAGCAGAACTGACCGACCAGGAGGAGCGCTTAGAGGCATTCAGCACCCGACTTGATACGATGATGCGAAAGAAGAAGCTAGACCGGGAAGCACTCTCCTCGCTTAGTGGCGTTAGTTTGTCCTCTATCGGACGTTATCTATCGGGGACAACTATTCCCCAACCTAAGCAATTGGAACGCTTAGAGCAAGCCCTAGGGCCCCTGGGAGGTGAGTAGATGATCTATAAAAGTATCGGGATTAGAACAAACAAGTTAGCACCCTTGGATGCTGAAGATGATTTCACCTTCATTGCTAACTACCAGGCGCCAATGCAAGTAGGGTCAAAGGAAGAGTTTAAGCAAAAAAACGCCGAATACGCAATAGCTGGAGAAATTGAACCGGGGCCTGATGGCCGCATAGTTCGAAATAATAAAAGCCTCAAGAGCCGAACCTTGGCTTTCCTCGATTATGACGATTTAACAGTATCAAAAGAAGAGTTCAAGGGCCGTATAGGTTGGCTCCTAGGGGAGTATAGCCATATCATTTATCCCACAATTAGTTATACAGATAATAAGCCACGCTATCGATTGGTAGTTGCACTGGAGCGCCCGGCAAATGAAGTTGAATATGCACAAGTCCTTAAAGAATTAGCTGACAAATTAGATTTCCCTTACGACCATTCAAGCGGAACATGGTCCCAACTCCAGGGACTTCCGGTTTCAACTGAAGACAACCAACACGAGTCCCGCATCATAGCCATGGGCAAGCCTTATCCAGTTAAGCCAGTAGAGCAGCCAATAGCCTTAAATTTTGTCCAGCCGGCTAAGGTAATGCCTGTATCCCAGGGTGTGGCTCCTGGCGTTACTAAAATCGCCGATTATGACGAGGAAGTCCGCCAGTATATTCGAAACGATAGCAAGAACCTAGATAGCGAAAGCAATTGGTCCGCCCTCCGGTATTCTCTCTTGAAGAGTCTCCAAGTAGGGGAGTTGACCCAGGACCAGGCCTATAACTATGCGGTATGGCTGGCCGAGGGAAACCATGCCTATGAAGCCAACAATGTAAGCCAGCTCCAAGACGCTATCTATCGGAATGATGCGGTGAATGAGGGGACCATGACCTTTATTGAACGGGTCCGGATGGTAAATCTCAAAGCGTCGATTACTTCAATAGCCGCGCTTAAGAAGATCTTGGCCCAGGTGGGCAATACCTGGCGAGCGGAGAATTCCACTGTAAACAGTAAAGGGGAAGTAAAACTACCCGCACCGATGCACGCGGCTATTGTGGCCGATAAACTCAAACAATACGCCCACTTCCGCTTAATCGGGACCGAAAAGGATACCGCCCCACTGTATATCTATAACTTCGATACTGGCGTTTACGTGGCCAGTGATACCTTGATTCAGGAGCTTATCCAATGTATTGAATGGCGACATAATACGGCCCAATGGAAAAACGTTATAGCCCAACTCAGAACAAAAGTGCCGCTAGTGCCTACTCTCCAAAATAGTGACCTAATTCCCGTTAATAACGGCATTTATCAGTTGAGTACTGATACCTTACTGCCATTTAGCCCAGAGTATGCTATTACCAGTAAGATAGCGACGAACTTCAAACCGGATGCGCAGTGCCCTAAATACTTTGACTTTGACGCCTGGCTAAAAACAATAGCATGCGACGATGAAGAAGTTATCACGCTCCTATGGCAAGTAATCAATGAGTCATTGAACCCGAACCACACGCGGGGCAAGATGGGGTTCTTAGTAGGCGGCGGGAACAACGGGAAGGGGACTTTCCAAAAGATGCTGATTCAATTAATCGGCCCTGGCAACGTCTCGACCCTCAAGCCGCACAACTTCGATAGTAGCAAGCACCGTTTCGATATGGCTCGCCTCATGGGGAAGGTATGCAATATCGGGGACGATATCAGTAGTGGCTACATTGATGATGCGTCAAACCTCATGAGTGTAGTAACAGGGGACTCTGTAGGCGTGGAAATCAAACAGGGGCCAGCCTATGACATAGCCTTCAAGCTTTTCTGTTTATTCAGTGCCAACGAGATGCCTAGAATGCGGAATAAGTCCCAGGGCCTTTATCGACGGATGCTGATTATCCCATTCAATGCTGACTTTAACGGCAAAGTAGAGGATAAGAAGATTAAGGATAAGTACATGGAAGACCCGAAAGTGCTTGAATACGTCCTCTCTAAGGCCATTAGATTGAAGTTTGATAGTTTCATCCACCCACAAGCTGCCCAAGACGCCTTGGCCGAATATCGGAAGGAAAACGACTATCTAGAGGCTTACCTGGAGAGTGTGTATATCGAGTCTGGTTACCACGAGCTGGCACTAGTTCCGATGCGTTTTATCAGATATTCCTACGGTGCGTTTCTAGAAGAGATGAGATCTAAGGAGAAGGTGCCTTATCACTTTACCAAAAGCATTGTGCGGGGGTTGAATAATTTGACGAGTTATAAGTATGAACGCGAGAAGCCATACTTTAGCCACAGCGACATTTTACAGCTTCCGCAAGAGATGCAAGAACATATCCTACCTGGTACAGACTGGGCGGTTTCGCGTCTTGAATCACCTGAAAAACCTCCCTGATTTCTCCCAGACACTCCCCGATAATCAGGGAGATTAAAAACCGCGTTGAATTAACCTTTATACTCTTTCTCCCTTATCTCCCCGATTATTTATATA
>CAUUNL010000102.1:0-3924 GCA_963546405.1 Abiotrophia defectiva
AAAATACACTTCACATTGTGGGGTATTTTCATAAAGAGCCATTTGCAAAAAAAGACCGGCAATATAAAATTTTTATCGTTTAGTTATGAACAAGTGCTTTACTTTTTGAAAACAAAGGCGTATGATGAAGATGTAAATAAAAAGAACTTAGGAGGAACATCCATGGTTGAAAAAGAAGATAAGAAGTTAGAGGCTCAAGCCCATGTTGATGAGCTTGTCCAAAAAGGCTTAGTCGCTCTTGACGAATTCCGTCTCTTAGACCAAGATCAAGTAGACTACATTGTGGCTAAAGCCTCAGTTGCAGCCTTAGATCAGCACGGGGTCTTGGCTAAACACGCGCTTGACGAAACAGGTCGTGGGGTATTCGAAGATAAGGCTACTAAGAACCTCTTCGCCTGCGAGCACGTGGTTAACAACATGCGTCACACTAAAACAGTTGGCATTATCTCAGAAGACGATGTGACTGGTTTAACCTTGATTGCTGAACCTGTCGGGGTTATCGCTGGGATTACGCCAACCACCAACCCAACTTCTACCGCGATTTTCAAATCTTTGATTTCATTGAAGACACGTAACCCAATCGTCTTTGCCTTCCACCCATCTGCCCAAGAATCTTCTGCTCACGCAGCCAAAGTGGTTTACGATGCGGCAGTAGCAGCAGGGGCACCTAAGAACTGTATCCAATGGATTACTTTACCATCGATGGAAGCAACTTCTGCGCTTATGAATCACCCAGGGATTGCGACGATCTTAGCAACTGGTGGTAACGCCATGGTTCGCGCCGCTTACTCTTGTGGTAAGCCTGCCTTAGGGGTAGGGGCTGGTAACGTACCTGCTTATGTAGAAAAAACAGCTAACATTCAACAAGCTGCCCACGACATTATCATGTCTAAGTCTTTCGACAACGGGATGGTCTGTGCTTCTGAGCAAGCTGCCATTGTTGATAAAGAAGTTTACAGCGAATTCAAGAAAGAACTTGAGTCTTACCATGTATACTTCGTTAACAAGAAAGAAAAAGCCTTGTTAGAAAACTACTGCTTCGGCGTAAAAGCTAACAGCAAGAACTGCGCAGAAGGCAAATTGAACGCTGATATCGTAGGTAAACCAGCTGCTTGGATTGCAGAACAAGCTGGCTTCAGTGTACCAGAAGGCACCAACATCATTGCGGCTGAAGTAACTGAAGTAGGTCCAAAAGAACCATTAACTCGTGAAAAACTCTCACCAATTATTGCTGTATTGAAATCAGAAAATACTGAAGATGGGATTGCTAAGTCTCGTCAAATGGTTGAATTCCATGGTTTGGGTCACTCTGCTGCTATCCATACACGTAACGAGCAACTGGCTAAAGACTTCGGTCGTGAAGTTAAGGCAATTCGTGTTATCTGGAACGCACCATCTACTTTCGGGGGGATTGGTGACGTATATAACGCCTTCTTGCCATCCTTAACCTTGGGTTGCGGGACTTATGGTCGCAACTCTGTCGGCAACAACGTCAGCGCCGTTAACTTGTTAAACATCAAAAAAGTGGGGAGACGTAGAAATAATATGCAATGGTTTAAAGTACCTTCAAAAATCTACTTCGAACGTGACTCCATCCAATATCTGCAAAAGATGAAGGATGTAGAGAAAGTTATGATTGTTACGGACGATGCGATGTTCAAATTAGGTTTCGTTCACCGTGTCATCGAACAACTCTCCCTCCGTCCTAAGAAAGTTACCTACACCATCTTCTCAGATGTTGAACCAGATCCAGATATTACAACGGTTGAACGCGGGGCAGCCCTCATGCGTGAATTCCAACCAGATACCATCATCGCTTTAGGTGGGGGGTCTGTAATGGACGCGGCTAAAGTAATGTGGATGTTCTACGAACAACCTCAAGTTGACTTCCGTGACTTAGTACAGAAATTCATGGATATCCGTAAACGTGCCTTCCGCTTCCCAGAATTAGGTAAAAAGGCTAAGTACGTTGGGATTCCAACCACTTCTGGTACCGGGTCTGAAGTAACACCATTTGCCGTTATTTCTGATAAGAAGAATAACCGTAAATACCCATTGGCTGACTACTCCTTGACACCAACCATCGCCATCGTGGACCCAGCCTTTGTCTTGACAGTTCCTGCATCCGTTACTGCTGATACTGGTATGGACGTCTTGACTCACGCAGTGGAAGCTTATACTTCTACCTTGGCTAACGACTATACAGATGGTTTGGCTCTCCAAGCAATCAAGTTAGTCTTCGAAAACTTAGAAAGCTCTGTTAAGAATGCTGACTTTGAGTCACGTGAGAAGATGCATAACGCGTCAACCATGGCAGGTATGGCCTTTGCCAACGCCTTCTTAGGGATGTCTCACTCTATGGCTCATAAGATTGGTGGTTTCTTCCACACCGTTCACGGCCGTACTAACGCCATCCTCTTACCATACGTTATCCGTTACAACGGGACTCGTCCAGCTAAGGCTGCAACTTGGCCAAAATACAACTACTACAAGGCCGATGTTAAATTCCAAGACATTGCTAAGATGTTAGGCTTGCCAGCTTCAACACCTGAAGAAGCAGTCGACGCATTAGCTAAAGCAGTCTATGACCTAGGTGAACGTGTTGGGATTGACATGAGTTTTAAGGGCCAAGGCGTGGATGAGAAGGAATACATGGACACAGTTGAAGAGATTGCTTACTTAGCATACGAAGACCAATGTTCACCAGCTAACCCTCGCTTACCGATGGTAGCTGACATGGTGGAAATCCTCCAAGACGCTTACTATGGTTACAAGGAACGTCCAGGACGTATCAAATAATCGCAAGTAGCTAACGATTCTAGCACCAGGTGCCTGGCACTTGGTGCTTTTTTGAGGACGTCTATTTTGGGCTTATGTTATAATAGAAGTATCAAGATTCGAGAGAGAGGGGTATGACGATGACAGAAACACTTTATTTAGCAGGAGGCTGCTTTTGGGGCATGGAAGGCTATTACAAGCGCCTGACAGGTGTAGTAGATACGGAAGTTGGCTATGCTAACGGCAAAAGCCCACAGGCCACCTATCAAGGTCTTAAAAGCTCAGATCATGCAGAAACCCTAGCCATCCATTATGATTCTAACCAGATTGATTTGGCGACTTTAATTAGCCACTTCTTCCGTATTATTGATCCTTTTAGCCTCAATAAGCAGGGCGGTGACGTTGGTCGTCAATACCGTACAGGGATCTACACCACTAGTGCCAGTCAAGAAGCGGCTGTTAAGGCTCTAGTGGCTACTTTTGAGCAAAGGGCAGGGCGGCCAACGGCTGTTGAAGTCGTGCCTTTAGCTCATTTTGTGCCAGCTGAAGACTATCACCAAGATTACCTAGATAAACACCCCGGTGGCTACTGCCATATCAAATTGGCCTGGGCCGATCAAGCCTTGTCGCCAGCCGAAAATTTAGCAAGTCAGGAAGGGCGATAAAATGACGGTTACTATTGAAATTCGACCAGCCCAACTTGAAGATGCGGCGGCCCTTCAAAAGCTAGCCAGCCAAGAATTAGGCTATGATTATCCCCTAGAAGCCTGCCAAGAAAGACTGCAAGCTCTCTTGGCGGACGACCAGCAGATTCTTCTAGTGGCTTGCAGTCAAGAAGCGTCTAAACAGGTCTTGGGCATTGTCCACGCCAGTTACTATTATTCCTTTTATGGCGATCCTGCCTATAATGTTATGGCGCTAGCAGTCGACCAGGCCTATCAGCACCAAGGAATAGGGCGGCTTTTGATGCAAGCCTTGGAGGCCCAAGCTATTTCAAAGGGCATCCACCACATTCGCCTCAATTCCGCTAGCCACCGCACTGGGGCCCACGCCTTTTATCAGTCCATTGGCTATGATTGTTACAAAACCCAAAAAGCCTTCAGTAAAAACCTATGACTACAAAAAAATCCCATTATATCATATATG
>CAUUNL010000103.1:0-3910 GCA_963546405.1 Abiotrophia defectiva
CCAGTCAATCCGTTCCATAGCCGGAAATGGCAAATGGTGGTGGCAGTGCATGCAGCAGTAGTCCTCAGGCTTCTGCTTGTTGAAGTAGACCTTGTGGCACTTAGGACAGCGGGCCATCAAATCATCTGGGATTTGGGCGACCTTATCCGAATATTTTGCTACGGCGTCCGCATTCAATTGAATGGTTTTATTACGACGAAATAATGCCATTTACTAGGCCTCCTCTGTTGCTTCAGCCTCTTTCTGGAAGTCCAGCCAGGCTGGCATGAAGCTTTCTTCTAACCACTTGGTGTGGTATTCATCCGCTTGGATGTGGGAATCCGCCACCATGGCTTCTAGCAGTTCCACGTTGGTCACCAGTCCATCCACGGCCACTTCATAGAGGGCCCGTTCCATCAGTCGGAAGGCCGCCTCACGACTTGGTTGGTGGACAATGATTTTAGCAATCATGGAATCATAGAAAGGTGGCAAGGTGTATTGAGGATAGATCCCTGACTCCACCCGCAAGCCCATACCGCCTGACGGTAGGACTAGCTGCTTGATATGGCCAGCAGCCGGACGGAATTGATGGAGGGGATCCTCCGCATTCAAGCGGCACTCAATGGCAAACCCTGACAAGACAATGTCCTCTTGTTGATAAGAGAGGGGTTGGCCCATGGCGATTTTAATCTGTTCTTGAACGATGTCGACCCCGGTAATCATCTCAGTGACCGGATGTTCCACTTGCAGACGGGTGTTCATTTCCATGAAGTAGAACTCGCCGTTGTCAGCCAAGAGGAACTCGATGGTCCCGGCATTGGTATAGCCAATGGCCGAAGCGGCCTTAACGGCTGCCCCACAGATGGCCTGACGAGTGGCCTCATCTAGGCAGACCGCGGGCGCAAACTCAATCACCTTCTGGTTATTACGTTGCAGGGAGCAGTCCCGTTCCCCCAGGTGGATGACATGGCCATGTTCGTCGCCCAGGAGTTGGACTTCGATATGGCGGGCTGGGTAGATGATTTTCTCGATATAGAGATCTTGGTTACCATAGACCGACTGGGTTTCGTTCTGGGCTTGGAGAAAGAGGGCTTCAAAATCCTTAGGATCTTCCACCCGGCGCATGCCCTTACCGCCCCCACCGTCGGCTGCCTTGATAATCAAGGGGAAGCCAATCTTTTGGGCGATGGCATGGGCTTCTTCTAAGCTATGCACCAAGCCGTCGGAACCTGGCGTGATAGGCACGCCGGCTGCCTTCATGGTGTTGCGGGCATTTTGCTTGTTCCCCATGGCTTCGATAATGTGGCTCTTAGGGCCAATGAATTTGATATTGACCTCTTCACAGAGGGCCACGAAGTCGCTACGCTCGGATAAGAAGCCGTAGCCTGGGTGGATGGCGTCAGCCCCCGTCACCATGGCAGCGGACAGAATGGCCACTGGGTTGGCGTAGGAGTCTAAGCCCTTGGCAGGCCCGATACAGATGGCTTCATCCGCTAATTGGGTATGAAGGGCCTCCCGGTCTGCCTCGCTATAGACCGCCACCGACGTAATATTCATTTCGCGCAGGGCCCGAATGATTCGGACTGCAATCTCACCACGGTTGGCGACTAACACTTTTTTAAACATATTATTTTGCTCCGATAATGAAGGTCATTTCTGCTTCTGCTACTTTCTTGTCGCCAACGAAGGCTTGGCCGTAACCAATCCCGGCGTTCTTACGCAATTTGACGATGTCTACTTGGAGACGAAGCACGTCACCAGGTACCACTTTTTGACGGAATTTTACCTTGTTTAAGCCACCTAGGTAAGCGGTCTTGCCTTGGAAACCTTCCATTTGCAAGAGGGGGATAGAACCTGCTTGGGCTAAAGCTTCACAGATGTAAACACCTGGTAAAACAGGCTCGCCTGGGAAGTGACCTTGGAAGACTTGTTCGTTGATGGTCACGTTCTTACGGCAGACAATTTTTTCACCTGGAATCAACTCATCTACAGCGTCGATGAAGAAAATTGGGTAACGGTTAGGGATAATGTCCATTACTTGTTGAGCAGTTAATAAAGTCATGTTTATTCCTCTTTTCTTTGGGGGTGATGTTTAGGGTTTAGCTAATGCGGAAGAGGGCTTGGCCGTATTCCACGATGTTTTCATTTTCAACTAAGATAGCAGAGACCACGCCGTCTTGTGGGGCCACAATCTCATTCATGAGCTTCATGGCTTCAATCAAGCAGAGGACTTGGCCCTTCTTAACGCTGTCCCCTACTTGGACGTAAGGATCCGCATCAGGGTTAGCTTGCAGGTAGACTACCCCCACCATAGGGGCTGGCACTTCCTTACCAGCGGCTGCTGGCGCTGGCGCAGGTGCTTCTACCACTTCAGGCACCGCCACAGGGGCTGGGGCCGCCAGGCTAGCAGGTGCTGTTAGGGCAGCTGATTCAGTCACATCGGTCACCACGACTGGGGCTGGTGCTGCCACTTGTGGCACTTCCTTAGCCAAGAGCAGACGCTCATTGTCATTGGTGAATTCGAAGTAGGCCAGGCTAGACTGGTCCAGTTTGTCGATTAATTTGACGAGTTCTTCATATTGCATGCTTACTTACCATCCCATCGTTTGAAGGCGAGGACCGCATTGTGACCGCCAAAGCCCAGAGAGTTAGACAGGGCAACTTGGATGTCTTGTTGGCGTCCATGGCCTGGGACATAGTCCAGGTCACAGCCTTCTTCTGGATTTTCTAGACCGAGGGTAGCAGGTACGAAACCTTCTTCCAAGGCCTTAACGCAGACAATGGCTTCTACCCCACCGGCACCACCTAAGAGGTGACCGAAGTGGCCCTTAGAGCTGGATACAGCCACTTTGTAAGCTGCATCGCCCAAAGCATACTTGATGGCTTGGGTTTCGCCCTTGTCATTAGTTGGCGTGCTGGTCCCGTGGGCATTGATGTAGTCCACGTCTTCAGCACTGAGCCCGGCCATAGCCAAGGCTTGCTTGATACATTCACCGGCGCCAGACCCGTCTGGGGTTGGAGCGGTCATGTGGTAGGCGTCTGAGTTAGCCCCGTAACCCACTAATTCCGCATAGATGTGGGCGCCACGAGCTTGGGCAGACTCCAGGGATTCCAGGAAGAGGACACCGGCCCCTTCACCCATAACGAAGCCATCGCGGTCCTTGTCAAAAGGACGGGAAGCAGTGGCTGGGTCTTGGTTGGTAGACAAGGCTGTCAAGGCAGCGAAGCCACCAATCCCGATTTCACAGATAGTGGCTTCTGCCCCACCTGCCAAGCAGGCATCTAAGAGGCCTGACTTGATCTTGAGGAAGGCTTCCCCGATAGAGTTAGTAGCAGAGGCACAGGCTGTGACGATGTCCAAGCTTGGGCCCTTAATGCCTAACTTCATGGAAATATTACCAGAAGCCATGTTCCCGATAGTCAGTGGCACGAAGAGTGGCGGAATACGTTTAGCGCCCTTTTCAATCATTTTACGGATGCCTTTTTCGATTTCGATTAAGCCCCCGATCCCAGAGCTGACTAAGACCCCTACCCGGTGGGCATTGTCTTCAATCTGGTAGCCTGAGTCTTTGACTGCTTCTACTGATGCTACTACGGCATATTGGGAGAAGAAGTCCATCCGTTGGGTTTCCCGACGGTCTAAGACTGGGCTTGGGTCGAAGTCTTTGACTTCGCCGGCCACAGAGACGCTAGAGCCACTGTGATCGAATTTAGTGATAGGCGCGATACCGCCCTTGTCATGGCGCATGCTGTCCCAGAATGCGGCGACATTGTTACCAATTGGGGAGACAGTCCCCAAACCTGTTACGACAACTCGTTGCATAATTACCTCCTGTAGTGCGGGTCTAGAAATCAGACCTTAGATGTGCAAGCCACCGTTGACTTCGATGACTTGGCCTGTGATGTAGTCATTGTCGATTAAGAAGTCGAC
>CAUUNL010000104.1:0-3876 GCA_963546405.1 Abiotrophia defectiva
TCATTTCAAATTTTTGGATGATTTCAAAATAAATAATGTGTCAACCACACCCTCTATCATACGGTTTTATAGGCCGTCTGTCAATCCCTAGGCATGGCTAGATAGGCCTAACAAATCTCTTACAATCCTTATCATAAAAGCCTTTAGGCATTCTTAATCAATTTATAGTGAAAACAATTCATTAAAAAGAACATTAAACAAACAAGCTTGTCTTAATTAGTTTTTGCCATTAATTAAGACAAAAGTTATTTGAGAGGGACTTATCCTAATTAGCACTATCACCCGAACACTTTACTAATAATCTAAAAAAGCGCCACTTGGGCGCCTAGTCTCTCCTTAGAGAATACCGTCTTTGATGAGTTGTTCTGCGATTTGAATGGTGTTAGTGGCCGCTCCTTTGCGGATGTTGTCAGCTACTACCCAAATATTGAGGCCATAAGGAACTGACTCGTCACGACGAATTCGTCCAACATAAACCTCATCATGGTCTTCCACTTCTGACTGAAGTGGATACTTAAGGTTAGCAGGATCATCCAGGAGGATAATCCCCTCTGCTTCTTGGAAGGCTTGACGAATGTCTGCTAAGTCAAAGTCTCGTTCCAATTCAACGTTAATAGAGACAGCATGAGAGTGTTTGATTGGTACTCGAACTGTAGTAGCTGTTACACGTAAGTCTGGCATACGTAGAATTTTCCGAGTTTCTTCAATCATCTTGATTTCTTCCTTGGTATAGCCTGACTCAGTGAAGACATCAATATGCGGCAAGACATTTTTATTGATTGAATAAGGGAATTTTTCAGTCGTATGATTTTCTAAGTCATTAATACCAGCTTGACCTGCCCCTGATACTGCTTGATAGGTATTGTAGATGACGCGTTTCAATCCGTAAGGTTGTAGAACAGCTAATGGCACGACTGACTGAATAGTCGAGCAGTTAGGATTGGCAATCAGATGATCTTCCGCCTTTAAGACATCACCGTTAACTTCTGGCACTACTAATGGAATCTGAGGATCCATACGCCAAGCACTGGAGTTGTCAATCACATAGATACCACGACTAGCGGCGATTGGCCCAAAATGCTTAGAGGTCTCGCCCCCTGCTGAGAACAAGGCAATCTCAATCGGCGCTTGAAGAGCCTCTTCCGTTAATTCTTGAATGACATAATCCTTGCCAGCGTAGCTAATGGTTTTACCAGCTGAACGCTTGGAAGCGAATAAGGTTAAAGTCTCGAATGGAAAGTTTCGTTCGTGTAATACTTGCAGCATTTTACGCCCTACAACACCAGACGCACCGCAGATGGCCACATGATATTTCTTAGTCATGGGGTGACCTCCTAAAAAATTATTTACCCTATTAGCTTAAAGATTATAGGGGCAAAAGTCAATCCCTTAAGCCTGGCTCCCAAGCTGATTAATTGACAATTTAGTCCTTTATTGATAGAATCGAGCTATCCTTTAGGGGATGTCACGGTTTCGACAGGTATTGTTCGAGCTTTTGACGCGTCAGGAGGGTTGCGTCCGCCTTAAAACGCTACAGTTAAATATAACTGCAAACAACCAAAACAACTCTTTCGCTTTAGCAGCTTAATAACCTGCAGCGGAAAATCAGCCTAACATCGCCCATGTGCTAGTAGCTGGTTTTATTTAAGTGGGATACGCGTGATTTATCCGTCTGTTAAATCACGAAGAGATGATCAGACTCGCAAGGATGACAGCCTGTCTAGTGGCGGTCTCTGCGCTAAATCAAATAGCTAGACTATTGACGTAGACTTGATTGTGGCGAGATACTTGGACAGGGGTTCGATTCCCCTCATCTCCATAACAGACTAAATCCCTCAGCAGAATCTGCTGAGGGATTTTTTTGCTATCTATATCTACTTATCATGGTTTGTTTGACGGGGTTTCCGCTCACCCCAATATTGGTAATAATCTACCTTGAGGGCGCCATTATAGAGCTTGCGTTTCTTAGTTGCCTTGGCTCCATAGTAGGTCTCGAAAGCTTCGTCACTGGTTAGAATATACTTACTCCAGGTCGGCATTTGGCTATAGAGCTTGCCCATGTCTGCATAGAGGGTGTGGACCTGCTCTTCCGTCAACATACGATCACCATATGGCGGATTGGCAATCAAAATACCGTAATCTACCTTAGGACGATAGTCTTTAAGTTGCATTTGCTTGAAGGAAATCGTATCTGCTACTCCAGCTTCTTGGGCATTGGCCTTAGCAATTTCAACCATACGGTGGTCAATGTCGCAGGCTTCAATGTCCATCATGACGTCTGGTTTGGCTTGAGCTTGGGCTTCCTGACGGGCCTGCTGCCACACTTGGCCACTTGGATCTAAGCTAGTCCAATGCTCGGCCGCAAATTCTCGCTTAAGGCCTGGCGCCATATTGCGGCCAATCAAGGCTGCCTCAATGGCAATGGTTCCCGAGCCACAACATGGGTCGTAGAGAGGCCGGTCAGGATACCACGTCGTTAGCATGACTAAGGCAGCTGCCATATTCTCTTTGAGTGGGGCTGCCCCTTTTTCTACCCGGTAACCACGCTTAAATAAGGAACTGCCAGAAGTATCCAAGGTTAGACTGACTTGGTCTTTGACCAGAGAAACTTCGATAGGATAGACTGCCCCTGTCTCAGGTAAATTGGTCCGACGGTGATAGTAGGACATGAGTCGGCTAGCAATAGCCTTTTTGACGATTTTCTGGCAGTTAGGCACGCTATGTAACTGGGACTTAACGGATTTGCCGGACACAGGAAAATTAGCATCCAAAGGCAAAATATCTTCCCATGGCAAGGCGTAAGTCAAATCGTAGAGGGCTTCAAAGGTCTTGGCCTGGAAACTAGCAAATTCAATCTTAATACGGTCAGCCGTTCTTAGCCATAGGTTGGTTTTAGCAATATCCTGGACATTACCGATAAAGCGCACGCGCCCATTTTCCGTCTGCACTTGATAGCCTAGCTGCTTTAATTCTTGGGCCGTCACGGACTCAATGCCGGCGGCAACGGTAGCCAATAAGTTATAGTTTTTCATAAGAGGCTCCTCATCTTTATCTTGTCGTTGTGGGCAAGACACTCCTGCCCTTAGAAAAAAAGGCCCTCCTCACCAGAGAGGGAGAAGCGCCTTTGTTGTATTAAGCAAAAGCCTATTAAGTAAATTTCGATAAGCCATGTTCTGTCACTTAAGGGAAATAGGCGATACACCTTAAGTGGGGTAATCATCTGTCTGCCGGCCACTAGGTGACCCGCCTCTTCCATCGGTTCATTTTCCTAGGAAAAGTGCCCCGACCAGTCTACCTAGAAACTAGGTCACTATTTGGGTTGCTCGCTCGAGGGGTTTACCGCGTTCCACGCTAGTTGTTTCCAACCAGCCTCGTCTCTGTGGCACCTTAGAGGTTACTCAGTCATAGCCGAAGCCTTAGACCTTTTGCCTGCCGTTAGCGCTAGGCACTACCTTAGCTTATTGTTTCGCTAAGCACGAACACTACAGGCATCTCAGCCTGTGCGAGCATGGACTTTCCTCAACTATCACTAGCCGCGATTACCTAAAATCTACTTGAGGTTCTTTTATTGGAAACGTGTCACGTCTGAATAAGACATGGTGTTGTCTGTGCTACCAATCTTAGATCCAAAGACATGTTTCTCTAAGTTAGAGAGACGCTTAAGGATATCGAAGTTGGTGACACCAGATCCTGGTGAGGTTGGCACATTGTTCTTCTTAGCCAAGGCAAGTTGCTTGGTCAATTCATCAATTTTGCTGATTAGGCGCTCATTTTCATTCTTCAAAGTCGCCACATCTTTTTGGTAAGAATCGTAGTCACGGATAATGCTATCCAAATACTCATCTACTTCAGATGCTTTATAACCACGAAAATCGC
>CAUUNL010000105.1:0-3813 GCA_963546405.1 Abiotrophia defectiva
GAATGCTGCCCACATTGACATCCTGCTCCCGCAAGAGTAGGCGCAAGAGACTGGTTTTCCCAGACCCCGTAGTCCCGACAATCCCCAGGGTTTGGCCTGCTTCCAAGCTAAAGTGGATAGACTCAAGTGTAGGCAGGTCTTGGTAGGCAAAGGACTCAATGTCATAGTCCAGGCGACCATTTTGAATGCTAGGCAGAGGATGCTCCGTCTCGCGGACTGGGCTTTCCTCATGCAGCAATTTGTCAATCCGGTCCAGGGAGACCGAACCCCTTTGCATAATGTTGAAGAGCCAGCCGATGGCTTGCAGGGGCCAGACTAGCATGTCCAGATAGGTCATGAAGGTGACCATTTCCCCGACGGTGAACTGGCCCTGACTAATCAGATAGCCCCCGTAGAGCAGGCTAATCAGATAGGAAGCTCCCACGAATATCAAGACCATGGGTTGGAAGAGCTCATTGTACTTGGCAGCTCGCAGGTTCTTGGCCCAGACCATCTGGTTGGTGGCCTGGAATTTAGCCGTCTCCTGGGCCCCATAGCCAAAGGACTTGGTCACCTTAATCCCAGAGACTGATTCCTGAACCGAGTTGTTAAGCTCAGAGAAGGCCTCCTGGGCCTGCTTAAAGCCTTCATGGTTGATGCGTCCCAGGCGACTAGTCCCCCAGGCCAGTACTGGCAGAGGCAAAATGGCCACTAGGGTCAGGCGCCAATCCAGAATCCAGAACATGGTAGCCAAGGTAACCAGGGCAGTAATCGAGGCATCCACGGCTGACATGACCCCGCCCCCTGCCGTCATGACCAGGGTTTGGACATCGTTGGTGGCATGGGCCATCAGGTCCCCGGTCCGATAACGGGTATAGAAGGACGGCGCCATACGGGTAAAGTGCTCAAACAAGCGAGTCCGCAGAATCCGGCCCAGGCTATTGGCTGTCCCTAAAATAAAGAGCCGCCAGACATAGCGGAGGGCATACATAATGAGGGCCGCTCCTACTAGCCAGGTCAGATTGAGGGCCAGCTCGCTAGGGGTCAGATTGCCGCCTGCAATGGCATCAATGACTTGCCCGATAATGCGCGGCGGAATCAGGTTGAAGACGCTGACCAAGGATAAGGCCAGAATCCCGATCATATAACGGCGGGCTTCCAGCTTGAAGAACCAGCCTAATTTGCGAATGAGTGACATGTCGCATTCTCCTTTCGTAACCTTGCTATTATACAACAAAAAAGAAGCCGGGACCAAATCCCTGCTTCTCGGGTGTGGGGTTGCTTATTCTGACAGCAAAATAGCCTTAATAGGCACTTGAGCTAGACGCCGGCTGAAGTAGACATTGAAGCCGGTGTATACAATGACTAGCAAGAATCCTGCCAGGACAAAGTTTATCCAGTTGAAGCCACTATCGACCATTTGACTACCTTGACCGACGACAAGCCAAAGAATCAGGCGCATAATGCCAAACTGATAGGCTGAACCCAGCAGAAAGCCTAACATGACCACGCCATAATATGGACGCAAAGTAACAGACAGACAATCCCTTTGGCTATAGCCCATGGCCTTCAAAATCGCCACGCTATCCTTATGACGGCTGAGTAAGGTCAGGAGCGCTAGGTAGAAGATAGAAAGGGACAAGATGAGGCCAATACCAATCATCATCACTTGTAGGGCCACATCCATCATATCTTGTAAGCTTAGCGCGAGTTGTAACATAGCAGCGAAACAAAAGGCTGCAAAACCAACCAGGAAAATTAAGAATTTGTGGCGCCAGAAAAGACTGGCTCTCAAGTCACTGAGAAAGTTCTCCCGCCCTCCTTGTGGGCCTTTCTTCCTAGGGGGGCGCAAGGTCTGACTGCCTTTTAAGAGCACTAGACTTGGTCGCGCTAGTACATGATAGGCATAGCCCACCGCCATAGTTGTCAAGAGCAAGCTAGTAAGCAAGACCATGGTCAGGACCAAGCTCCAGTGTAAGTGCAGGCTGAGCCCTGTCAAAAGCCCCGCAGAGTTGCGCGTTGTGTAGAAATGAGGCAAAAAAGTATAGGCTGCCAGGCCACCCAGAAGCGTTCCTAGCAAGCCATAGAGCCCAAAAATCCAGAACTGGCGCGCCAGTTGTCCCCGCGCATAGCCCATGGCTTTGAGAATCCCTAGGTCTGTCTGATGGTCTTCAATAAATTGATGTATGTAAAAAAGTACCATAGCCAGGGCCGTTGCGACCAAGACCAGACCCGATACGCCCGCTACCACTTGGGAAATCTTCTCTTGGACTCGGTAGTAGGCCTGGCCCAGGAGCGAAAGCTGATCGAAGTCTAGTAGGCGTAAGTCTAACCAAAAATTCAAGAAAAGCGTGGCAACAAAGCTAGCGCAAGCACAAATGACCGCCACCACACTGAGTTGCTTAAGCTGTTTAAGTTGGATAATCTGAACCATGCCTACCACCCAATCTCATCCGCGGACAAGCGCGTCTCGTTGTAAGTGATGGATTGAATCTGACCACTGTTCATGCGAACCACTCTATTGGCCATCTGCGCGATATGCTCATTATGGGTCACCATGACCAAAGTCACGCCTGTCTGGCTTTGGAGCTGGCTAATATAGCCTAAGATTTGACGACCTGTCGCCTCGTCCAAAGCTCCTGTTGGTTCATCTAGAAAGAGCACACGAGGCTTCTTAGCCAAGGCACGGGCAATCGCAACGCGCTGTTGCTGACCACCAGACAGGCTCGCAGGGTAATGATAGCGAATTTCCTCCAGACCTAGGGCCTGAATCAAGTCCTCAAAGTCTTGATTGCCAGCTAAATAGGCCCCTACCTTGATATTTTGTTCCACTGTTAGTTGTGGCAAAAGATAGTATTGTTGGAAAATAAATCCTACCTGGTCTTTGCGGAAGGCAGTACGCTCAGCTTCTGATAGGTCAGCTAAGTTGATTTGGTCGTAGTAGACAGCCCCTGAATCTGGGATTTCTAAACCCGACATAATGTTTAGTAGAGTCGATTTACCAGAGCCCGAAGCTCCTAATAAGACTAGAAAATCACCCTCTTCTAGGCTCAGAGAGAGGCCCTTTAAGACGGGATTGGGACCATAAGATTTAGAAATATCCGTCACTTGTATCATGGCTAGGCTCCTTTTTTTATCGTCATAATAAGACTTGTAAATAGTTGAATCATTCGCTCCTCAATCTCTTGCGGACTGAAGCGGTAAATACCGGTCGCTATCATGCTAGCTATACCGTGACTATAGATGAAGAGATGCTGATAAATAGTGGCTGCTTGATCCGGCTCCAAGTCGTACTCTCTTTCAATAGCGGCCAGCATTCCCTCATAAGAATAGTCTTTAAGCGGTAGAAATTGACTGAAATGCGTCACTGGCTCCCTTTCATCTAGGAAGAGGATTTGAAATAGTTTAGGCTCTTGAGCCGCGAACCGAATATACTCCAGCCCCACATTACGAAAGGCATAAGGCCCCTGTAAAGCGACCGTCACGCGGTCAACAAAGACTTGCTTACCAGCTTCAATGACCTGCTGACTAAAGTCCTCCATATTATTAAAGTGACCAAAAATCACCTTAGGACTAGCTTCAAGAGCCTGAGCTAGCGAACGAGCTGTCAAGGCAGCCAATCCTTGCTCTCGAACAATCTTCAGTCCGGCTTCAATCATTTCCTGGCGGGTAAATTTATAGCTAGGCGGCATTTGTCTTCCCTCCTCGTTAGGAAACACCTGTTTCTTATCCTTATCTTATCAAAGTCCCCATCAAGATGCAAGCTCAAAAATAGCCCTAGACAAAAATAAGGACCGGAAAGTCCTTTCCAGTCCTCACTTACTTATTGGCTTA
>CAUUNL010000106.1:0-3796 GCA_963546405.1 Abiotrophia defectiva
GAAAGAAGTTAACAAGGGCACTACCTTGGCTCCAGTTCCATTGGTGTGCAGATTCTCATGTAGAGTAGCTTCCTCGTTAGTTTGTTTCTTTCATCGTATATTTTATATAGAGGAGTCAGTCTATGTTTAGTAAGAATAATCGCCAGATGAATGATAAAAAACAGGGCGAGATAATCACGCGCTATACGATTAAGAAGTTTAGCTTTGGCGCAGCCTCTGTAGCAGTAGCCTGTGGTATTTATTTTGCTAATGGTGCAACTGCGGAGGCCCAAGATTATAGCGGTGTAACAAGTAGTGTAGATTACGAAGTAGTGGCCAAAGCGAGCGATCAATCTCTAGCCCCCGAGGTTAACCTAAATCAAGCCTCAGAAGTAGATAGTCTTGCTTCAACGGATCAAGGAAGTGATCCAATAGAATCTAGGGAAAAACTTAAAGAAGAAGAGAGTTTGAATAAGCCCCAAGCATCCTCAGAAGGCCCTATTCATTCTGCTTCTAGTCAAGCAACAAATGAAGATCGACCAGTGCCTTCTGTGGAAGCATTACAGACTAGTCGTTCTCGCCGAGTACGTCGAGATGTTACATCTAATAGTTTGCGGGATGGCAATCCTAATAATACGGTATCGAAGCCTACCTTGGCTGATTCGGAGAATAAGAGACCAGCTGATTTAATGAAGCAAATCAATTGGCTAGATTTATCTGACCCTAATTCAATTTCGAATTTGGACAATGGTTCCCTTAAAGTAGGAACCGTCTATGAAAAAGAAATTTCGCCAGGATATCGGGTTAAATTGACGGTTACGGACTTAAAACCCTTTAACTCAACCGAAATCTATCGTAATCGTGTTCAGGGGACTGAGCATGCAGCTAGCTACAATCCGAATGCTAAGAATACATGGCTGACATATGCGCCTGAATACAATGATCAGCAGAACAATGGAGATGACTACCGTCCTAAAATTATAGGGGCAGCTCAGAAC
Source organism: Abiotrophia defectiva (assembly GCA_963546405.1). Classification (GTDB taxonomy): domain Bacteria; phylum Bacillota; class Bacilli; order Lactobacillales; family Aerococcaceae; genus Abiotrophia; species Abiotrophia defectiva_A. Next base: position 978 of record CAUUNL010000106.1, read on the forward strand.
CAATGGACAGCTATTAGAGATCAAGGAATCAATACTAAAGGGCGATTGACCCAATTACAAGTGCCACGCAACGGTGCTAACTATGGGGTGACTTTCAAAGTTGAAGCAACTTATCTTAACAAGCCAGTTAAGGCGACTGTAGTTATGGCCGATGGCGAAGAAGCCAACCCAGGTGAGTATGCTATATTTACTACAAATGGGCAAGGCTGGGAGCACTTGGCTGAATGGAAACGTGTCCGCCCAGATGGGACCGAAATTACGGATACCTATTATGCAATGCTTCCTAACACTGATGGTCAATATATCGGGGAAGAAGGGAGTAAGGTTTATTGGCATGCTTATACTAATCCAGATCAAAAAACGGGGGGGCTAGGTTCCCAAGTTTTTGGTCCTAATGTTTCAAATGGCTATACGGTGCCACTTGTTATGAGTCGTGGGGCTTCTGAAGTGGGAATTTATATTGCTTCTTCCGGTCAACAAGGGGCTATGATAGGTTTTATGGTTGTCGATGAAGGGGATGCTCCTGAAACTTATGGGACAGCAGTTCACGCTATTTCTGGCTACGATGCAGAGACAGGGAATCCTAGCCCTCAACCTTATCTAGGTAGGGTGAAAGCCGATGTTGACATATCTTCTGGCGGTGACTGGACTCACGATGATATTACAGATCACGCCGATGAAGGTATCAAGCAACTCTTGCCTGATGATTTAGTTAATCAAACTCACAATCTTTTCCGAGCAGATCGTCTTCGTGACGGAAATTACTCCGTTCGTTTCCACGCAAATGCCAATGGCAATGCCAAGGCATATGTTCGTGCTTGGATGGACTTCAACCAAAACGGAAAGTTTGATGATAATGAAGCCAGTGATTTCACTGAAGTAACGGGTGAAGGCGACTTCACTGTTAATTTTAGAAATCATCCGCTGATGACAAATGATCAGGTTAACAAGATTGGGATGCGTGTTCGTATTGCCTTGAATCAAGGGGATATTGAAAAACCTACTGGAACAGCATTTAGTGGGGAAGTAGAGGACTTAGAAGTGCTCTTAACCTATCCACCAAAAGGTGAGAAGAAGGAGACTTTTGGTTTGCAAGGTCAACAACAAAAAGCGACCCTTCACTTTACTCCTCGTGGTGTAGAAAAAAACGATGAGAATGCCAAAGCAGCCATTGACACCAACAAAGCACCAATCGTTTTAGATAATACAGGGCAGATCCTAACACCAAATGGTGAGGGATGGTACACTACGACAGAAGGACGCTATAAAGTGACCGCAGATGGCGCTGACGTTAATGTTGTTTTTGAGCCTGCGGCAGGTTTTACTGGTAAAGCAGCAGGGATTAATATTCGTCGTTTTGATACCAACGGATCAGACACTAACTGGACCGCTAAGAACAATGCAGAAGCACCTGTAAGTGATACGCTCAATACTATGGACGCTCGTTATGTTCCAAATGTATTGAAGCATACTGAGAACGTTTCAACCGACGCACAAGGTTTACCACAAGAAAAAGATATCGTCTTTAATGATGGGGATCCAGCCAACACACCTGTTCAGCCATCGGCTAGCAATCCAGCTACTTTCTTAGATGCTGAGGGTAACCCTGTATCAGGAACAAGTATTCCAGCAACTTCTGGTGGTAAAGAAGTCGGGACCTTTAACTTAGATCCAGCAACAGGTCGCGTAACTTTCACTCCAAACAAGTCATTTGTTGGGACGGTAGATCCAGTTAATTTACAAGTAAATGATGCTTCTGGGCAACCTCACCGTGCAACCTACCAACCAACTGTTACCCGAGTTGTACCAACAGGTCAGAACGCAAGCTCTGAAGGTATTCAAGGGGCTGAGCAATCCGGCAACCTAGTCTTCACTCCAGGTGATAGCCGTGTGCCAATTGATGAAGCCGTTGCACCAACTTTTGACAATGGAAAATCAACTAAGGAAGTTCCAGGTGTTGGGACATATGCAGTGGATAATACAGGTCGTGTAACCTTCCAACCACTTCCTGGTTATACTGGGCGTCCAAATCCTGAAACGGTTAAACGTATGGATAAGAATGGGACAGGAGTAACCGCTACTTACCAAGCAGATGTCAAGGCTGCAACCCCCACAGGCCAAGATACTCAGACTACTGGGCTTCAAGGGCAACTCCAAACTAGCCAACTTAATTTCACGCCGGGTCAAGCAACTGTTAATAACCAAACTCAAACAGTTCCATTGAACCCAGCTGGGCCACAATTCGTTGTGGATGGGCAAGTTCAACAAGGTAATACCTTGACAGTTAGCGACGCGAGTGGCAAGGTACAAGGAACCTATACAGTTAAACCAAATGGGGAGATTAGCTTCCAGCCTGCTCCTGATTTCTACGGAACACCTACTCCTGCACGCCTTCGCGTAACAGACAGCAATGGTTCTACGGCAGATGCAGTTTATCAGCCAAACGTTACACAAGTAACGCCAACCAGTACCAACGCTGAGTCAACTGGTGTTCAAGGTCAACCACAAAAGGGCACCCCAACCTTTACTGAAGGGAACCCATTAGTACCACTTGATGACACGAAACCAATGACCTTCGAAGACGGTTCAAGCACGAAGAAGGTTCCAGGTGTAGGTGAGTACTCCATCAACCCAGATGGTTCCATTACTTTCACGCCAGACAAGCAATATGTGGGGACTCCAGATCCAGTTATGGTTAAACGTATCGATAAGAATGGTACACCAGTGACGTCAACCTACACGCCAACAGTGGCTAGAGTGACCCCAACAAGTAGTCCAGCTACTTCAGAGGGCGTTCAAGGTGTGCCACAAACAGGGAC
>CAUUNL010000107.1:0-3570 GCA_963546405.1 Abiotrophia defectiva
TATCAAAACATCTACTCTTAAGCGGCGCCTTAGCCGCATCCCTGGCAACCAGTGCAGTCTTACCGACACTGAGCGTCTTTGCAGGTGAGGCTGGCCAGTCCAATCAAGCCTCCCAGTCTAAGACCTATCAGGCCGCCCCTGATAAAGGGCAAGGCCAAGATGGGCCAAGACAGCAAGCAGGCGACCATTGCCAAGGCCAGGACCGAGGCCCGGGTGGCCAGCATCCAGGGCATGAGCAAGGTCCTGGCGGGCATGGACATGGTCAGGAAAAGAAAGAAGGGCAGACCGGTCAGAATGTTCAAATTAATGTCACCATGAAGCAAGCTTTGGAGAAGGCTGCGACCCAAGTGCCCAACGGCCAAGTCTTAGGCGCTAGCTTGTATGACCAAGGTGATCAACCTGCCTATTCCATTGTTGTCAAGGCAGATCAGGACTTTCGTTTTGTCTTTGTAGATGCCCAGTCAGGTAAAGTGACAGAAGAAGAGACGAATCAGGAACAAGGTCCTGGTCACGACCGCCAAGGTCCGGGTCAAGAGCAGGGTGCTAATCAAGGCCAAGCTAGCGACCAAGATCGTGGTCCTGGCCAGCATCAAGGTCCTGGCCAGGGTCAAGCTCCAGGCCAGGGTCAAGCTCCAGGGCAAGGTCAAGCTCCAGGGCAAGATCAAGGTCCAGGACAAGGCCCAGCGCCTAGTCAAGGTCAGGCGCCAAATCAAAATCAAGGCCCAGACCAAGGCCGAAAACCGGCACCAGGTCAAGAAGGCTCTCAGACTCAAGGACAGGAGGCTAAGCCAGAATTTAAGGCACCAAGTGTCAGCGCGCAAGCGGCTTTAGACGCTGTCTTAGCCAAGTATGCGGATGCTAAGGTCTATGATATTGAGCTTACACCAAATCATGAACAAGATAAGGCAGCTACTTACACCGTCACCTTGGAAAGCAACCAAACTTTCAAACAAGTGACCGTTGGTGGTGAAACTGCAGCAGTGACAGAAGTGGAAGCCCAAGAAGAGGGTCATCATGGGCCAGCTGACCATCAAGAGGGTCAAGGGCAAGGTCCTGGCCAAGAGGGCGATCGTGGCCAGCATCAAGGGCCTAACCAAAATCAAGCAGGCCCTGGCTCTGGCCAAGCTCCTGATAAGCAAGAAGGTGGCCCACAAGGACAGCCTGGAGCACCAGCTGAATCCAACAAGCGTTAGTCGACTTAACTAAGTTAGGATGGCTAAGCAGGCATGTGGCATACTCAATCAAGCTGCCACTTGTAGAGCCTGCCATTCCCCCACATCAGGGCGCCTTTGGGTGCCCTGATTTGCCTTTGTGTAGAAATGTTGATACAATGCAATTTGATGAGAAGAGGTGATCATATGAAAATACTGCTAGTGGAGGACGAACGTGACCTGAATGCCAGTCTAACTAAGCTGCTTAAGAAGCAACACTATAGTATAGATGCTGCTTTTGATGGGCAAGAAGCCCTAGATTTTTTGGCGGTAGGGAGCTACGACCTTATTATTTTAGATATCATGATGCCGCACATGGACGGTTTTGAGTTTCTAGAGCGCATCAGATTACAAGAAAATCCCGTGCCTGTTCTTCTCTTAACAGCCCGGGATGCAGTCACTGATAAGATTCGAGGCCTAGATTTGGGCGCAGACGATTATATGGTCAAGCCCTTTGAATTTGAGGAGCTACTGGCTCGCTTGCGAGTCCTGCTCCGCCGACCACAACGCCATATCCTAAGTGATCAAGTGGAAATTGGACCTGTTCGTTTAATTCTTTCCCAGAAACGTGTCCTCAAGGATAGCCAGGTCATCAATTTAACGGCCAAAGAATACGAGGTCCTGGAGTACTTGGTCCGCAACCAGAACCAAGTACTATCACGGGAGCAGATTCGCCATCATGTCTGGGATTATGAGCAGGAGGCAGAATCTAATACCATTGATGTCCTCATCAAGAATATTCGACGCAAACTCGATAGCGAGGGGCAACCCTCACTGATTCAAACCAAACGGGGGTTAGGCTATGTGGTGCCATCGCTTCAAGCAATTTCTGACTAGCATTGCCAGTCGTGTGACTATTTGGTATACGGGCTTTATGGTCATCATGCTCTTGGCCATGTTTGGGGCTACCCTATGGATTTCAGCCCGCTTTGTGGATGCCGATCGCAAGGAAAGCTTGGTTGAAGTGGTCCAAATGGCCAGCCACCACGCCGACTCACCACAGAATCAGGAGGGCGGCCCGCATGAGATGGATCGCCATTCCTTTGAGCAAGGGGTTACTCTGGCCTATTATGATCAGCAGAATGTCAGTCGCCAGCATTTGCCCGGCTTCTTTAAGTGGGATTTGCCCCAGAATGCGGGGACAGTATCAAGCTACCAGGAGGGGGACCAGTCCTTTCTCTACTATGACCTACCTCTAGAGAATGGCCAGGGATGGGTGCGTGGGGTCATTGCCCTCAGTGCTTCCAGTCGGGAGCTCAACAATCTACTTAAAGTTTTGGCCATTGCCGGGCCAGTCCTACTAGTCCTAATGGTGCTAGGGGGCTATTGGGTCTTAAAGCGGGCCCTAAAACCCATCAAGTTACTGGATCAAACGGCTCATGCGATTCAGACCAGTGGGGATTTGTCCCAAAGAATCCCCCTAAAAGGGCCCCAAGATGAACTCTACTTCTTGGCTCAGACCATGAATGGCATGCTGGAGACAGTGGAATCTTCCTTCGAACGTGAGAAGCAGTTCAGCCATGATGTCTCTCATGATTTAAGGACACCCGTCACGGTCATTCTATCAGAAAGCGACTATGGCCTGCGCTATGCAGATTCTTTGGCTGAAGCTCAGGAATCGCACGCCACCATTCAACGCCAGGCATTGCGTATGAAGGCTTTAATTAACCAGATTTTAGAATTGTCTAAGCTAGAAGGCCAGGACAGCTTAGCTTTGAAGCCACTTAATCTCAGCGATTACTTGGCTAAGCGACAGGAAGATGACCAGACCTTAGCTCAAGCAGCCGGCAAAGTGCTTATGTATGACCTAGCACCTAAGCTGCAGGTTCAAGCTGATGAAGTCCTCTTAGGTCGCTTGGTGGATAATCTGCTCAGCAATGCCCTTAAGTTCGCTCAAAGTCAGGTCACGCTTAGCTTGACGGCTAATCAGGAAGAGGGGGTAATCCTGTCGATCGCTGACGATGGCCCAGGCATTGCAGAGGGAGAGCAGGCGCACATTTGGCAACGATTCTATCAGGTGGATCGAGCCCGTACTAAGTCGGCCTCAAGTGGTGCCGGCCTAGGTCTGTCCTTGGTCAAAGCCATTGCCGACCAGCATGGTGCCCAGCTAAGCCTAAAGAGTCAGCTGGGGGCGGGCGCTCGTTTTGAGGTGACATTTCCGCCCGTAAAATCACAAACTAAGTAAATCAAAGACCAGAGAGGCTAGACTATCTAGCCTCTTTTTTGCTTGGTGTCATGCTCAGCAGCTGGCTTACCTTGTGGACGTCTGAATTTGAAAGTTGACGCTTTTAACTTATAAGTAAGTGGAGAAAAGTGACTTTTCAATATGAAGAAAAAACAAACTAAGTTTAATAATTAT
>CAUUNL010000108.1:0-3416 GCA_963546405.1 Abiotrophia defectiva
GCCTCTTGCATCTCGCTTACTTCAATCATTTCAATATCGGCACCCAAATCGCGCAACTTACCTACGATATTAGAATAGCCACGTAAGATATGGTCGACGCCAGTAATCTCGGTCACGCCATCCGCCAACAAACCGGCAATGACTAGGCAGGCACCTGCCCGCAGGTCGCTGGCCTTAACTTGCGCCCCACTCAGCTGAGCTGGTCCATTGACCCGAATCATGGCTCCTTCGACCTTGATATCAGCCCCCATGCGGTTGAGTTCTGGGATGTGTTTGACACGGGCTGGGTAGATAGTGTCGATGATGGTCCCGTTACCGGATGCAACAGCCAAAAGTGGCGTCAGCGGTTGTTGCAAGTCAGTGGCAAAGCCTGGATAAGGCTGGGTCTTGACACTAACCATACGGAGATTAGGACTTGGATGTACGTAGATAGAATCTTCGCCAATCTCCAATTGGGCGCCCATTTCTTCAATCTTAGCAATGAAACCTTCGATGTGTTCAAAAATGACGTTATTGACGCGGACCCCTTGGCCAGCTGCCACGGCAGCCGTAATATAGGTCCCTGCTTCAATTCGGTCCGGAATAATGGTGTGGGTGCAGCCATGCAGGTGCTCCACGCCTTCTACCCGGATGACGCTAGTCCCGGCACCGCGAATCTTAGCCCCCATCTTGTTAAGGAGGTTAACGACATCAATAATTTCTGGTTCGCGGGCGGCATTCTCAATAATGGTCTTGCCCTTGGCCTTCACGGCTGCCAAGATACAGTTAATGGTTGCCCCAACACTGACCACGTCCATGTAGATACGCGCCCCAACAAGGCCTTCTTGATCGGTCGTCAGAGTCACTACACCAAAGTCGTCCTCTACCTTGGCCCCTAAGGAACGAAAGGCCTTGAGGTGTTGGTCGATTGGACGAGGCCCTAAGAAGCAACCCCCAGGCAAGCCAATAACCCCTTCACCAAAGCGCGACAAGGTCGCCCCCATAAAGTAATAAGAGGCACGTAGGCTCTGAATTTTCCCGCTTGGCATGGGGATAGATTTAATATCAGTTGGATCGATGGTTAAGACATTATCCTTGAAAGTAGCCTTAACATTGAAATCTTCTAAAATCTCGATTAAGGAATAGACGTCTGCAATATCAGGTACACCTTCTAAGACGACTTCCGAATCCGCTAGAATGGCGGCTGGAATTAAGGCAACTGTGGAATTTTTGGCCCCATTAATGGTAATTTCACCTGTGAGGGGCTTACCTCCGCGGATGACTAATTTCTTCATTATATAAAACTCCCTAATTTCAGTCTCTATTGATTCATTGTGTATCACTTATAGTTTACCATAAGTCGCCCCAAATATACATAGCAAATGATTGGCTGAGGACTTTTGTTGGCATCGGTGCTAAGTCCATGAAAAAAGCCACTACCAAGTCTGGTAGTGACTTCAATGAGTCATGCTTATTGCGGCATGGTCTGTTCAGTTTGTGGCATTGGATTAGCGGCAGGAGCCCCTTCAGATGCAGCATCTGCTGGTGCTGCTTCTGGTGCGCTAGTTTCCTCGCTTGAAGAAGCAGAGCTGGAAGCGGCTTGCATGCCTGGCAATTCTGCATCTGGATGCTTCTCTAGGTATTCCTTAACTAAGTCCCAAGCAGGAATTAAGCCACCCTCAGAGATTTCCGTAATTTTCTTAGCGACGTCTTCTTCTTGGAAGAGTTGCACGATGCGTTGGTAGAGCTTGTTATCCTTGTCTTCCTTACGCACTGCGAAAATGTTGGTACGCTTGAGGTTCAAGGTATCGGCCTTATCGCCATAGATGTAGATGGCATCGGTTGGCTTAAATTCTGTTGCCTTGAGGAAGGAATCTTGGATAATGCCTGCATCCACATCTGGCATAGAAGTTGGAATTTGCGCTGCGTCTAATTCCACTAACTCAATGCCCTTAGGATTGTCAGCAATGTCATCCTTGGTAGGACTTTCCATGTCTGGATCCTTCAGGGTGAAGAGCTTAGCGTCAGTCGCTAAGACTTTGATAGCGTAAGCTGAACCCACTGGGTCAGATGAGATGGCAATCTTGGCTTTTTCTGGCAGTTCGTCCAAGGACTTGTACTTGCTAGAGTAGAGACGTAATGGCACCGCGAAAGTGTAGCCAATGTTTTGGAGTTCGGCGTTGTGGGCCTTGTTCCAGTCATCCAAGAATACTTGGTGTTGGAAGGCGTTCATGTCAATATCGCCATCCAATAAAGCTGTGTTAGGCGTGTTGTAGTCGTTCAATTCAGTGACCTCTAAGGTAATCCCTTCCTTGGCAGCTTTCTCCGCTACATAGGTCATGATATCCTTCATGGTGGAACCGACAACCCCTATTTTGACGGTCTTGCCTTCGAATTCATTTTGGGCATGCACAGGTGTCGCAGATAAGCTTGTGAAAGCTAAACCTAAGGCCGCGATCCCGGCGCCGATTTTGCGTAATAAGTTAGACATTATAATGCTCCCTTCTATCTTGAAATGTCAACATGAATAGTATACCACGATTGTTAAAAAAAGAAAGAGGGAGCGCACTCGCTTCCCTCTTCTAAGACAATTTTTTGTAGTTTAGGATTGACGTCCGTAAACAAAATAAAGATAGATAAAACCAATCAAGCCAATCGGCACCGCCAAGAACCAGATAATGATAAAACGGAAAATCTTCCAGGCTATCATTAAGAGGCCACTGATGAAGAAGACATTGTCGCCGACAATGAAGTCGACTAGACTCTCATAGACAAACATGGCAAAGGGATAAAGCAAGGCACAAGGCAGTAAAATCAGCAGTTTAGCATCGAATCTCCCAACTTGGCTGACGGATGTAAAGACGAAGAAAGCGTAAAAAGCAAAACCAAATAAATAATGGCGGATTAACCAATCACGGTTGAGGGATTGAAACATATTCTTCAGTCTATCCATAGGGAATCACCTCTCTATTTTAATGATGCTTCCTATTATAGTCCACTTGCCGGCTCCTGTCCAAAATGCACTGAAGCTCACAAAATCTGACGCAAGCAAAAGACGGGCGCCTGCTAACAGTCCGCCCGTCTGCTTAACTTTTTCCTGACTTAATCGACTTTGACAATCGGCACCCAGAGTTCCATACGATAGTCTTGCGCCCCCATATTGCCCTCACCATAAACCTCGAAGTCAGGTGCGCCCGAATGTTGGAAGCCTTGCTCAGGGAAGAAGCCTTCCATGAGGTAGCGCCAACCCGCGTGGATACAGTCTGGCACTGGCCCATTCAACTCAACCACCGCATATTCAGTGGCTGCTACCTCCAAGATATCGAGCCCCAGTTCTTGAGCCTTAGCCCGGTCAGTCACCTCATAACCGGCCATATAGTTGAGACGCTCTGGCGTGTCAATGTCGTGGCAGACCCCCAGACTTTGGCCCCTACCTA
>CAUUNL010000109.1:0-3246 GCA_963546405.1 Abiotrophia defectiva
TCGTCACGCCCCCTGTGTCCGGACCGCACCACGTCCATGCGCGCCATGCCCGGCCATAGGGACTTGTTCCGTATTAATAGGAGCGAGTTTATTTTTTGTAGGACTAGGTTCTCAGCCAGTAGCAGCTGCAGAAGCTAACATTAAAGAAATAAGTAACCACTATGTCGATGAGCAGGATTTAAGCCATACGCTTAAGACAGAATTACAGTGGTTCGAAGAAAACAAGGTTCAGATAAAAGAGGGAAAAGAATACTACTTTGTCTATCGAAAGCTTGCTAACAAATTGCCCGAAACAGGCTCTCTGTCCAATGATGGCATGCTCTTTTTGGGCGCCAGTTTTTTGCTAGTGTCTTTAACTTTAATCAAGAAAAAGAAGAAAACTGCCTACTTCCTTGTGACGCTTTTTGCTTTAGGAGCAGGGGGAGCAAGTATCCAGGCTTTAGAGCATATTATTGAGTTACAAGCAGCCCAGATTAAAAGGGTAGAGGGTGATTTTTTACCTAGTCCGGAAAAAATTCAAGGCTATGAATTTACTGGCTATTATTTTGAGAGAGAGGCTACAAAGGCCTATTCTAGTCATGCCCTAGCCTCTCCAGTTTTTGCCCAGGATGATCAAAATGCGGAAGCTTCGTCTAGAGATAGCAAGCCTGACTTAGAGGTTCCGCTAGTTCCACCGACAATTCAAGAAGTTCCATCAAGCCCACCAACGGTTCAAGAAGTTCCAGCCGGAGACACAGGAGTTCCAACACCACCACCGACTAATCAAGTAACTCCAGTGGGAGACACAGGAGGTCAGCCAACCCAACCGTCGACTCAAGAAGCACCGGGAGGTCAGCCAACCCAACCGCCGGCTCAAGAAGCACCGGGAGGTCAGCCAACCCAACCGCCGACTCAAGAAGCACCGGGAGGTCAGCCAACCCAGCCAACGACTCAAGAAGTCCCAGCTGGAGACACAGGAGTTCCAGCAACGCCACCGACCAATCAACCCACTCCAACTGGAGACACAGGGGCGCAAGTAAGTCCTCCAAGCAATGAAGGTCAAGTAGGCCAAGCAGTAGTTCAACCAGAGCCTCCAGCCTTTGAAGGCGGGGTAGCGGGTGAGCCAGAGATTCAAGAGGAACTTCCTGTCTATCAAGAAGTCACGCCACTTCCACAGCCTAGAGTCGAGATTAGAAGACTTGCTTATGAGACCATTTATCAAGCCAATGACAGCTTGGAACGGGGTCTCAGCAGGGTAATAGTTCAAGGCCAAGAAGGGCAAGAGCAAGTGACGACTACTTATAGTCTAGATCAAGCCAGTGGCAGTATGATTGAGAATACGACCGTCAATGTCCTAGTCAATAAAGTTGATCAGCTAGTGGAAGTAGGGACTAAGCCGACTGTTGAACGCACTCCACTGCCTGCTAAAACAATCTATCAGGCCGATTCGAGTTTGGCCTTTGGGCAAAAGGAATTAGCGCAAGTAGGCCACGATGGGGAGCTAGTCACTACTACTAGCTATCAAGTAGATGGGACGACTGGCCAGGTGACGGCAGATAGCCCAAGTAGGCAAGTGACTCCAGCCCTCGATAGAGTGATGAAAGTTGGTAACCTTGAAAAAGTGATCCAAGCCATTCCGATTACTGAGGAAAGAAGACACGATCCATCACTAGCTAAAAATACGGAAAAAATAGAATTTGCCGGTCAAGCTGGGGAGCAGACAGTGACCAGAACCTATACTGTCAATGAAGCAACAGGTGACTTGCTCAATCCTCAAGAAAGCCGTCAAATCACTAAGCGAATGCATCCAAGAGTTATTTTAGTGGGCACCCAGGAGGATAGACCTCATTTGCTTCCAGCAAATCCTAGCTTAGAAAATGCGGTAGAAGTGTCAGCCCTAGCTGAAAGTCTTAAATCACTAGATTTCTTAAATAGCCCCGCGATCCAAGCGCAGTTAGAGCCGCACTATGATCCGCGCGACATTGCCTTGCGTAAAATTTTACTCAAGAAAACGCGGCCTAATATTAGCGACCAAGAAGTCAAAGACTTGCTCCGTCCAGAGTATCTGCAAAAACTGTCGCTTCAAGAGGCCTTTGATCAGACCAAGGCCCAGGCTGAGGCTAGCTTCAAGAAGATTGCCGCTCATACCTTGGGGATTTTAGGCGATACAAGCGAGAATAGACGCAAGGTTAAGCAAGACTTGGAAGCCAATAAAGAGCAGATTCTATTAGGGCTTGCCTACATTCATCGTTTCTATAATATTCAATTTGGCGACACCAATATCCGGGATATACTGGCCTATAATCCAAGTTCATTCACTAATAAAAAAGTGACAGCTTTAGATAGCTTGAAGAAATTAGGCTCCATGTCTTATGAAGAGATGAAGCTGACCAATAGCCCTCAGACCTATAAGAAGTACCTAGCGGATCTTACAGGTAAGGCCAGTCTAAAAGAATTTTTCGATAGCAACCGCCAGCTCTTTACATCCGATGATGCCGAGACTTGGCTTAAGAAAGCAAGTAAAGCCCTGATTGTGGCTACACCATCCAAGGAAAATCCTGCTGCCCCTGTTGGACTCTATCGTAAGTTAACAGAAGGGGAGCCAGATCCTCGCAAACAAGATGCCAATATGGCGGCTATTTTGGGGCTCTTGAATCTGACCGAGCCAAGTGTCTATGTGATGAGCAACATGGCCACCATTACTTATGGGAATATGGGCACCTATCTGGATGCCTCACTTGCCCAGTCTAACCCAAGCCAATATAAGGCTGAAGTCGCTAGGGTCAAGGCCTTAATTAACAAGGCCGCCCAGCAACAGGCTAATTATGTGGATACCCTCTATCGGATCACCAAGCCAGAAAATCATGATAAGTTAGTAAGCAATCGCTTGATCATTGATACTATGAAGCAATATTCAAGTAGGCAAGATGCTCAGATTGAGGCTACTTGGTCAGCCGCTTTTGGTGGCAGTGCTGACAAGGGTGTTGCCCAATTTATGACGCCTATGAATTACTATTCTCCGGTAAGTAAAGTGGGGGCTGAGGCTAATGGCTTAGGGGTACGTTATTTCATTGATCGAGTATTAGACGATCGGGGCTCCGCCACTTACTCTCATGAAATGACCCACTTATTGGATCGGACCGTCTTATTCAATAATCAGGGACGTCGTGATGGGACAGGGGCAGAATTCTATGCTCGTGGGATATTTGAAAATTCTTATACACCAGAATCAGACACCTACTTCAACTTGAATTTTGTCTATGATCA
>CAUUNL010000110.1:0-3219 GCA_963546405.1 Abiotrophia defectiva
ACATATATTCTTTTTCTTTCATGATGTCAATATAAAAAAGAACCGTAGCCCTCTCACTCACAAGAAAAAAGCAGGGACTAAGTCCCTGCTACTTCCGGATGACAGCGTCTAATCATCCAAACGATCATCATCGACACCGACCACTTGACCAGACTGAGCATCCACTTTGACTTCAACATCGATGTCACCTTTCTTGTAAGTCAGGCTCCATACAGTCGCAGCCCCTTCACGGTCTAACTCCCAATGATCTAGCTTCAAGTCCTTAACATCGGCCCCCGCTTCGGCAGCTGCCTTAATGTCCTTGAAGGCCTTCATCTTCTCTAAGTTCAGACCTTCCTCGCGGCGCTCAACGCCCCCTTGTTTAGCCTTAACTAAGCTTTGTTCAGACTTAGCTACTTCAGCATTAGTCGCAGCATTAATCTTAAGTTCGTATTCATTTTCGTCATCGACAGCTTCGAATTCTACCACATAGAACTTCAAGTCATCATCATACTTCAATTCAACAGTGGTTAAATCTTGCTTAGGATGTGCCTCACGGTAGAATTTGATGAATTCTTCTGCTGTCTTAGTGACTTGCTCATAAGTCGTCGCATTTTGCTTAGTGGTCTCATTGCTGCTAGCATTGGCTGCTGTTGAGCTAGAATCTGAGCTAGAGCTTGAGGATTGAGCCAAAACGCTCGGAGCTAGACTAGCAGTTAGGGAGAGGGCCACCAAGGCTGTTGTCAATTTTTTCTTCAGTGTCATAGTAAAGACCTCCTATACTTTTAACTTGTCTTTATGATAACACGACAATTGTAGAATGTCAACCTATAAACCGATTATTCTTCTGAAACTAACTTCTCAACCCACTCGGCATTGACCATGAGTTGTAGGTTGGACTCGTGCTGGGTCATGCGGTCGCCCCAACGCTCTAAGATTAAATCATAGTGGTCTGGGTCGAAGGCAATGAAGGCTACAATGTCATCCTCATGCATGAGAATGAATTGCTTCTGCCCTGTCTCCCCATCCACATAGAACTGGACCCGCTCCACCTGGGCAGTCGGATACTGCTCCAGGAAGGTGGCCTGAAGGTAGTATTTCAAGAGCTCGATTACCCGGTCATCCAGGCCCGCCTCGAAAATAAAAATCTTCTCCCACAAATCACGCAATTCCGGCACAATGCGGAAGCGATAGCCCGCCTTGCGTTGGACATAGCCTTCCTCGCGGAAATAAATGGTCCGCAAGTCATGGGCAATCTGGACATGCTTTTCAGGTTGAGGTTCATAGTAGACCATGAAAACACGCTTAGGGTCATGGTAGAGATAGCCATAGTTGACGAAGGTGTCATAGCCACAATTCTCGCAGTGGAAACTCAAGAGATCAGTCGACATGACTAGGGGCTTGAGTTCAGGGTTGGCGCTAATATTGATGCTGTCATAAGCTAGGAAATCTTGCGTATGGTTACAGTTAGGACAAATCATGGGATAGGTATGGTGTCGGGTCATAAGGTCACTCCTTTAATTTTTACTTCCTATATATACCAAAAGATTCAGTTGCTCGCAACTGAATCTTGAAGTTGACTTAACGGGTATTGGCAACATTGCCGTAGGTTTCAGTCAGAACAAACTCAGGGTTGCCTGCCTGATCTTCGACTGCAATGAGGCCTGCTTTTGGTGCGTAGTAGAGATAGATCGTGCCATTTGGCAATTCACGCGATACCTTGACGGTGTTCTCGTAGCGCTTGCCATTGATGACATAGGTCATAGGATTAGCCACCACTGTGTTCTTAACCGACTTATCATAGCCGGTATAGTAGACCTTGCCCACCGTCAAATCCGCTGGCAGAATCAAAGCCTGCTTGTCGTCCTTGGCCGCGTCTGTGGTCCGCTTGTCTTCCACATCACTATAGGTGTCAAAGTGCGCAAGCTCGTAGAGACCATCCTGTCTAATCTGGTAGATATAACAGTTAGAGCTGGTCCCTTCCAGGACAGAAATTTGGAAAACCCCGTTGGCATCCGGCGAATATTCCATAATGACATCCCGGGCGCCACCCTCTACCCCATTGCCCACATAATGGTAATTGACGAAATGAATATAGGGAGCACTCTCAGACCAGTCTGGTTTGGCAAAGACTGGCTGCCCCATTCCCAATAGGAATACGGCTAGCAGGCCTAACATGACCCAGCCACGACGCGCTATGGATTGCTTCTTCCGCATCGTACTTCCCCCTTTCGACAATGCTACTACTTTACTCTCTTATTCTATCATAAAATCCGCCAAACGGAAGGAGTTTAGCAAGAATAAACTATGAATTTTTAATGAATGACAAAAACAAGAGCTTGGGATTAAATCCCAAGCTCTTGTTAGGCTGTCACCAGGACAGTTTTTAGGTTTCTTAGCCTTGATGAGATTAGCTCACTTGCTCTTCTTCATCCTTGCGTTTGCCGGCTGCGACTAGACCTAGACCTGCTAATACAGCAAGTGCTGCTGCAGAGAAGAAGGTCTGATTGCTGGTTTCCCCGGTCGCTGGTAAGAGACCTTGTTTCTTAGCATCGCAATCTGGACATGGCGCTTGAGTTTGGCAATCCGGACATGGCACTTGACTTGGCGCTGGGTTAAGCGCAGCAATGTCTGTTAGTGCTTGGTCTAGGATGGCTTTGACTTGGTCTTGACTGCTTGCTTGGTCAATCGCGTCCTTAGCTTTTTGAGCTAGGTCTTGGACTTGAGCAATAGCCTTAGCCTTGTCCGCGTCATTCAGATCCTTACGAGCCTTGAGGGCGTCAATCTTAGCCTGGCTTGCCTGATCGATTGCTAGCTTACTATCCGACTTACTGTCAGAACTTGGGCTGAAATCTTTGAGGCTAGCTTGGGCCTGCTTAACAACTGCAGCCACATCAGCATTGGTGGTTGCTGCATCAATGGCTGCTTTAGCCTTGTTAGCTGTATCAGCTAACTTAGCCTTAGCTGCGTCCTTCTCTTCTTGCGTCAAGTCGGTACGAGCGTCGATTTCCTTAGCCTTGTCGGCTACTGCTTGATCGATGGCTGCCTTAGCTGCATTCTTAGCGTCGGCGCTTGGGCTTTGGTCAGCAATGGACTTAGTGCCTGCTGCTAGCGCTGCATCTACTTCTGCATTGGTGCTTGCTGCATCGATCGCTGCTTTAGCCTTGTTAGCTGTGTCTGCCAATTTAGCCTTAGCTGCGTCCTTCTCTTCTTGCGTTAAGTCGGTGCGGGCGTCGATTT
>CAUUNL010000111.1:0-3161 GCA_963546405.1 Abiotrophia defectiva
GTGGCCTTCCTTGGCACTGGCCAGGCGCACCTTGTCAAAGGTCGACAGACCCAAATCAGCAAAATCATTGGCTAGCTCAATGCCGGCCACAATGGCTGAGGCCGAGCTACCCATGCCATGGGTCAGAGGAATCTGACTCTTCATGGTCAAATGCAGGGGCGCTAAGGTCTTACCATAGCGGGCCGCCGTTTCCAGGGCTACCGCCACCACTAGGTTGGTCTCATCTGTGGGCAGACCAGCCATAAAGTCGGTCTCAAAATCCACCTGCCAGCGCTCAGCCGGACGAGCCGTCACCCTTAGATAGCGGTCAACCGCAATCCCAATGGAGTCGAAGCCCGGACCCAAGTTGGCACTAGAGGCAGGAAAATCCTTTTGCCATACCATGAATTCCGCCTCCTAGACCATGAGGTAGCGGGCTACCACAGTGGCATTGGCTTCTAACTTAGCCAAGACCGCTGGGCTGATGGCCTCTGTCTTAATGGTCAAGCCTGGCGCTTCGGCCAAGGTCAAGTAGCCGATTTCTAAGGTTTGGAGGACAGCGCGAACATGGCTAGCTGGCGCGTCAAAACGTAGGTAGTAGCAAGCCGGTGCTTCCTGGCTGACAATGGCTAATTCTTGACTTGGCAAGACAGCCGGAATGAAGCCACGGTCAGCAATTTGCAAGATGTCCGACACCACGGCAGAAGCGGTCTCCAGACTGCCGGCACCTGGCCCCCAGAACATGGTTTGGCCTACTGCATTGCCTTCTACATAGACAGCGTTGAAGGCTTCCGAGACACCAGATAAAGGATGGGCGTTTGGCAAGAGGACAGGCTCTACCCCGACTTGAATGCCGGCAGCTGTCTTGGTGCTCTTACCCAAGAGCTTCATGGTGTAGCCGGCTTGCGCCGCAATGGCGATATCGCTGGCATCTACTGTGTCAATGCCCTTGACGCTGACTTGGTGGAAATCCACACGGGTATCATAAGCTAGACGAGACAAGAGGGTAATTTTACGCGCCGCATCAAAACCGCCCACATCATTGGTTGGGTCGGCTTCGGCATAGCCCTTTTCTTGGGCCACAGACAGAGCATGATCATAGGTCCAGCCATCCTGGGTCATGTGGCTGAGCATGTAGTTAGTGGTCCCATTGAGAATCCCCATGACACCGGAAATTTGGTTGGCCGCCAAGCCCACTTGGACCCCGTTAATAATAGGAATCCCACCGGCTACGCTGGCTTCATAGAGTAGGCTGACGCCCTTTTCATTGGCTAGGGCTTGCAGCTCATCAATGTGGAGGGCTAGCAGGTCCTTGTTGGCCGTGACCACGTGACGGCCTTGGCTCAGGGACTGACGGATAACTTGATAGGCGAAGTCCACACCCCCCATGACTTCCACCACTAGGTCGATGTCCGCTTCATAAATATCTTCCACCCGGTCGGTGAAGACGGCTGACTCTAAGCCCAGACGGTCCACCTTGTCAGGATCCCGGGTTAGAACATGGGTGATGACTAGGTCTTCCTTGTATTTTGCTTGGAATTGGGCTTGGTTCTCAGCTAAGACCTTAACGACCCCGCCACCTACCGTACCGATACCACATAATGCGATTTTCATTCCTGCTCGCCTCCATTTCAATTCTACTCCTCTAAGTTTAGTGGGAATGGCCTGTTTTTTCAAGTAAATTTCATAAGAAAGTATATCGTTTGGGCAAAATATAGTGTATCATAGTAACTGTTAGGCTCTAGCGCCAATCTGATAGAAGGATGGATAGATATGATGATTGTAGCAAAATTTGGAGGCTCCTCCCTGGCCAACGCCGGTCAGATTAAGAAGGTAGCCGCCATCATCCAAGGCAAACCAGAAATTAAAGCCGTCGTCGTCAGCGCCCCAGGCAAGCGTTTCGCGGAGGACATTAAGGTCACCGACCTGCTTATCGCCCTCTTCGACGCGGTGCAGGCAGTAGTTGGACAAGTAGGCCACCAGACGGATGCCCTATTGCAGGCTGAGCCAGTGGCTGAAGCCCGTCAAAAGGTGCTGGACCGCTATGCCAGCATCTTGATTGAGTTGGGCCTATCGACAGAGCTTTTGGCTTATTTTGAAGATATCCTAAATGGCTACATGGCCGATATTCAGGAGCCTGAGCGCCTGCTGGATGCCCTCAAGGCTTGCGGCGAAGACTTCAACGCCCAAGTAATTAGCCACTATCTGGTCAGCCTGGGCCTTGACGCCCACTATGTGTCGCCTAAGGAAGCCGGCATTTTAGTGACTGACGAACCGTCTAATGCCCGCCTCTTTGATGAGTCCTACGCCCAAATCGCCAAACTGCGTGACCGGGCTGGTGTCCTCATTATTCCAGGCTTCTTCGGCTACTCCAAGGGCGGCGACATCGTGACCTTCTCCCGTGGGGGCTCCGATATTTCCGGGGCTATCATCGCCAACGGCCTAGGCGCCGACCTCTACGAGAACTACACCGACGAGTCCTTTATCTACTCCATGCATCCGGGCAAAATCGCACGGCCGCATCCCATTAAGGAGATTACCTATAGCGAAATGCGGGAGCTGTCCTATGCCGGCTTCGGGATTTTCCATGAAGAAGCCCTGGAACCTGTCTACCGCAATGACATTCCCGTCATGATTCGCAACACCAACCAACCTGAGATTAAGGGTACCAAGATCGTCTCCAAAAAGGAGCTAGATCCCCGCTATCCAGTGACCGGGGTCAGCTCGGCAACCGGCTTTACCGCCATCTCCATCAGCAAGTACCTACTCAACCGGGAAATGGGCTTCATGCGCCGCGCCATCCGCATCTTTGAGGAAGCCGGCGTGCCAGTCGAACACGTGCCTTCAGGCATCGACAGCATTTCCCTGGTCATTCGCTCAGCTAATATCCAATCGCCAGAGCATTTGGCCGGCATCCTAGAGACCATTCAGGACAAACTTAATCCTGACTCCATCCAAGTAGAAGACGACCTCTGCATCTTCGCCATCGTCGGGGAAGCCATGCGGGAAAATGTCGGGGTGGCGGCCGCAGCCAGCCGGACTTTCGCTGACAACCACATTAACATTCGCATGATCAGCCAAGGCGCATCCGAAATCAGCATGCTCTTCATGATCAAGGCCGAAGACGAAGACATCGCCCTCCAAGGCCTCTACCAAGCCTACTTCCCACGCGAAGCCCTAGC
>CAUUNL010000112.1:0-3126 GCA_963546405.1 Abiotrophia defectiva
TCGCTTCGGTCTTGTCCGCATTGAGGGTCACCTTAACCCCTTGGGTCTCATAGAGTGGTAACTTAGTGCCTGGCTGACCTGGTTGGTCTGGCTGACCTGGCTGGCCTGGCTGACCTGGTTGGCCTGGCTGACTTGGTTGGCCTGGCTGACTTGGTTGGCCTGGTTGACTTGGCTGATCCGGCTGGCCTGGTTGACTTGGTTGGTCTGGTTGGCCTGGCTGACTTGGCTCAGGCGCCTTGATTTGCTTCAGGTAATCAACTAGACGATCCAAGGCCGCCTTAGTCATCAGATTATCTTGGCTCAAGCCTTGATAATATGCTTCCACAGCAGCAGCTGCTTGACGAGCTGCCTCGCTATCAATGCCTTTAACGCGTGCAAGTTCCGCTTGATAAGCTGTCATATCCAGTGGCGTATCCACTACTTCTGGCAAGACAAAGCGCAATTCAGCCGCTGATTGGAAGGCTCCGCCATCCCCATAGGACTCCGTCCCAGTAATGGTAGCTTTCTTAATCTTGATTGGTTTATCGAACGGAATAACCTTGGTTGTGGCATCATTTGCCCAACCATCAAATTCAAAACGGTGTTCCTTACCCGTCTCGTCTACCAAGACTAGGTTCCCTTTTTTGAGGCGCCCGTTAGCACCATCTTGACGTGGGACATACTCAAATCGAGTCACTTCCAGTGGTTGCTTAAAGGTCACCGTCCCAGACTCGCCGATAGCACGTCGATCCCATGGTGTATGCCATAATGTCCCCGTATCCCCGTCAAAGGCATACCAAAACTCTTCTCCTTCGTGGGCCGGTGCTTCCACTGATTCGATATCATCCCATCCTGGGCTAGTCCGTTTGACTTGTAAAGCTTCCTTAGCAGCTTGCACGGCAGCTACCAGTTTGTTTGCATCTTCAACACTAATGTCATCTTCTGCTTCGGTCAAGGCTAAAACGGCATTTTTGTAGGCTTCTAAGCTAGCAGGCGTGTAGTTACCATTGGCCACTGGCGTATTTTCCTTGTAAGCTTCATCCACAATTAACTTACCGGTTAAGTTTACTTCTTCAATCTGAAGATTATCCATCATGAAGTCCTTATAACCGCGGAAATCCACGGCGCTACCGGTCTCACCCTTATTATCGGAGGCTTTGTTGGTAGAATAGATCCCGATCCAAGTATTGCCAGAATCCGATGCTTGTACAATAAAGCTAGCCTTACCTGGCTTATCGGATCCTTCCCAGGTATTACGCAAAGCATGCATCTTAAGCTTGCTGCGACGAGTATATTCGCCATCCCCTTCCACAAAAGCATAGGCATCATGAGACCCTGCTTCATAGTCGAAGGTGACACGGTAGGTCTTGCCAGCTTCGAAGCGGAAGTTTTGTGGAATAGTTTGATAGACAAGTCGATCCCGTCCCGTTAACCCATTAGTCTTGAGGGACCAGTTACCCTCAATAACATCGTTAATTTTCTTGCCGTTCCAGCCCCGTTGGGTATAAGGGTCATGGCGTTCTGACAAGTGAGTACGGTTATCAGAAACACCCTCTACGTTCCCCACAACAAATGGGAAGATTCCCTGTGGTACTTCTTCAAAATCTTGTTTGAAGGTACCCGGAGTCGTATTATGACCACCACTATACATATTGGACTGATTCTCGAAGATTCGAATCTCATCGAAGTAGGTAGCATCCTGATCAGCATCACGCCCTAAGGACAGAGTCACATTGCTGACATCGGATCCTGTTGTAAAGAAGACATACATATTTTGGAAGTAACTGCTATTGTCCACCGTCGCATTCTTAGCCGATGTGTTATGGGCATGTGCTTGGACGTAGTTCTTAGCAATAGATTTATAGGTATAGTTGCTGATGGTCTGATTACCGGATTTAATGGTGATATCCGCCTTAGCATTACTACGGTTATCCACTCCAACATAGACAGCATACCGGGTATTAGGCTTCAAGTCCGTCAGTTTCTGCGTCAAGGTCACACGTTCCTTGTTACCTGCAATACGCAGCATTTCATTAGCGCCTTGGGACTTAACGATTTGAGCATTTTGGCTATCCCCTGTCTTAGTCCAATGATCTAGGCTTCCACTATTAAATCCTTGGTCATAGAGATGCATGCCTTCACTCCAGGTCATGGTCCGTTTACCTTGGGCTACTTTATAAAGCACGTAAGGTTGATCTGCTAGGGCATCGATCGTAATCCGACCTTGGCTATCCACTGTGAGTTCTACCTGGTCTTGCTTACCCTGTTCTGTTAACTTATAGAAGTAGACCTTGTCACCACGCCAACTCTCTGGCAAGGTCCAGGTGGTTTGCCCAGCTGTCTTGGAGAAGAAGTACATTTTCTCTTTGTCGCCGGTCAAGGCCTTACCGTTAGCATCCCAGTTCCATGGAGTCAGGTAGGCGCCCGCATTTTCAATCACACGACCGTTGAGGGTGACCGTGCGTTGACGGTAGCCGGCATCATTTGGATCGTTAGATAGACGCTTGATGACGATTTGGTCGCCTGCTTCATTAGCCAAATGCACTTCCATTTCTGGAATCCAGTTGTAGGTTTGGCCATTATCAGTCATTTGGACAGGGTGGCCGTTGACCCATTTGGTTACCTTGTAGTGTTGGAAGAATTTGGTCATGACATCGTGTTCGAAGAGGTTGGTAATATAACCTTCATAGTCACTGCGACCTTGCCAACCTTCGAAGTCCTTCATGTCGTAACCACCCAGGAGTGGATAGTTGGCTGCCCCGCCATACCGTGGATAATCCCCTACCCAGGCATCTTTCTGGTGGTTGCGGATGAAACGAGCAATATTGGAGTTAATCCCCTTGTTGGTATAACCACCATAGGTTAGGTCAGCTGCCCAGTGTTGGAAGGTGGAATCATATTCACCCCCGTGGCCCCACTCAATGGTGAAGCGCCAGCCTTGGCTGTTGATTTCCTTAGCAATAACGTGAGTAGCCCAAGCGCCGTTGTCCCCGGACTGGCCATTACCCCATACGTCTAGGTAAATAAAGTCGAGGCCTTCACCCAAGGTTTCCTTAAGGTCTTTCCATCGTTTGAGACGGTTATGAGCTAAATCGTAAGCCGCATCAATGTTAATCCCTTGGTCTAGCCAGTTCCAACCATAGCTAT
>CAUUNL010000113.1:0-3117 GCA_963546405.1 Abiotrophia defectiva
CAGGAAAAATTCAATTTCATGGGCATGTTCTGGAATAGCTTGATGATTTCGGTGACCATTACGGCCATTATTATCTACACCTCTGCGCTCTTTGGCTTCATCTTCGCCAAGTTTACCTTCAAAGGCAAATCCTTGCTGTTCGCGGTGGTCATGAGTACCATGATGCTGCCATGGGCCGTGACTATTATTCCTAAATATGAGATGATGGTGAAGTTCGGTTGGCTGGATTCCTATAAGTCTCTGATTATCCCAAGTATGGTCAGCGGCTTCGGGATCTTCATGTTCAAACAAAGTATCTCAGGCATCTCCAATGAGTTGATTGAGGCGGCACGAGTCGATGGAGGTTCGGATTTCTATATCTTCCATCGCCTGATCTTGCCTATGTCACGCAACACTATTTCCAGTTTAGCCATCTTCCAATTCCTATGGAGTTGGGAAGATTTCCTCTGGCCTTACTTGATGATTAACACCAAGTCCAAGCAACTCTTGGCTGTTGGCTTACGTCAATTCAATGGCCAGTATGGCACCGACTACGGCGGCCTCTTTGCCGCTACGACCATTTCAATCATTCCGATTGTCATTGTCTATATTATTTTCCAAAAACGATTTATTGCCGGGATTGCGACAGGTTCCAGCAAATAATCGTCAGATTTGAGGCGACCCCAATGAAAAAAGCAACCCTAAAAGACATTGCCCAAGCCGCCAATGTCAGTATCGCGACCGTATCCAATGTCTTGAATGACCGCCACCACAAGGTCTCCCAGGAGACGGTGGCCCAGATTCAAGCCCTGGCCCAGGAGCTGCAATACACGCCCAACCTCAATGCCAAGGCCTTAGTGACTAAGGCTTCGCGCCTGGTCAGTGTCTTGTTCTATAGTAACGGACGGGATTTTAATTATTCTGACCCCTTTGTGGCCTCCCTCCTAGAGGGGATTGAGCGCATTGCCAGGCAAGAGAACTACTACATCCTGCTTCATAATATAGAGAGCCTAGAGGCCGTCCACCAAGTCAGACGCCAGTGGGCCTTTGCGGGCCATATCGTGGTGGGCTGTGATTCCCATATGGCAGCGGCTATGATAGAAAGTGTCAGCGAGCCCTTGGTCTTCATCGATACCTATTTGACGGCGTCGGGCCAGGCCCTAGTCGAGGCTGCTGACCATGTGCAGCTACTCAACTCCAAGGACTATGACCTAGCCTATGCCGGGGTGGAATTGCTGACCCGCAGCCAGGGCTTGGACCTAGCCTTCTTAAGCTATCAATTTGACCCCGACCAAGTAGGGGTTATACAGGCCCGTTATGCGGGGGCCAATGCGGCCTATCAGGCGGCTGGCGGTCAAGGGGATTTGCCCCTCTACCTCAACACCAAGCTGGATGACTTGATCCAGGACCTGTCCAACTACCGGGGCCTGATGGTGACCGCCGATGTCTTGGCCATGGAATTAGTCAAGGTCAGCCAAAGCCAGCTAGGTCAGTGGGATTCAGAACGGCGCCTCATGAGTTTTGATAACATTCCTTATCTGCAGTACTTGGCGACCGAGGTCAATACCATTGACCTTAATCAGGTCCACAAGGGGGAGGAAGCCATGGCCAGCTTGAGCCGCGTCTTGCAGTCAGGTCAGACGGCTGACGTCCAGCGCCAGCAATACATCCCCGCCAACCTCATCAACAAGAATTTATCCTTAGAAGGGAGTACTAGCCATGATTAAAGCTGTCTATGGAGACTGTCAGCCCTTGGCGGCGTCGGAGGCCATTATTCAGGGGCCCCATTATCGCTTCACCATTCTGACTTCCCGCTTGATTCGGGCCGAGTATAGTCCGACGGGGACCTTCTATGATGGTCAGACCCAGACGGTCTTGAACCGGGACTTTCCTGTACCTCACTATGAAATCCGGGAGCGCGAGGACCTACTGGAAATTATCACCGACCATGTGCTCATCCAATATGATAAGCAGTCCTTTTCTCGAGAGGGCTTGGTCTTCAAGCTGCGGGGTTACTTCAGTATCTACCACAGTGATTGGCATTATGGCGACCCTATCCAAGACTTGGGCGGGACGGCTCAAACCTTGGACCACGCCAATGGGGCGGTGCCACTGGAGCGGGGGCTTATGTCTCGTTTTGGCTTCAGTGTCCTGGATGACAGCCAGAGTCTGCAGCTGACCCAAGATGGTTGGTACCAGGTCAAGCAAGGCGACAGCCTAGATTTCTATTACTTTGGCTATGGCCATGACTACCGGGCTTGCTTGGCCGACTACTATCGTTTGACTGGGCCCCAGCCCCTCCTGCCTAAGTATGCCTTGGGCAACTGGTGGAGTCGCTTCTATCGTTATAGCGAGGCGACCTATCGCCAGCTGATTGAGCGCTTTGAAGCCGAGGGCCTGCCCTTTACCGTGGCGGTCATCGACATGGACTGGCATGTGGTCTCCGTTCCACCTCAATATGGCAGTGGCTGGACCGGCTATACCTGGAATGAGGAGCTCTTCCCGGATCCTGCGGGCTTTATGGCCTGGCTCCACCAGCATGGACTGCGCATTACCCTTAATGTCCATCCGGCTGATGGGGTGCGTCCTTTTGAGTCCATGTACCAGCAAATGGCCCAAGAGCTGGGCCTAGACTGGGAGGGTGGCGAATATGTGGTCTTCGACCCGACCTCTCCTCGCTTCCTAGAAGCCTATTTCAAACACTTGCACCATCCAAAAGAAGAGCAGGGGGTAGACTTCTGGTGGATTGACTGGCAACAGGGCCAGACCGTCAAGGGCGTGGACCCGCTCTGGGTGCTCAACCACTATCACTACCACGATATCCAAGCCCGCGGCCCTCAAGGCATCACCTTCTCGCGTTATGCCGGACCGGGTAGCCACCGCTATCCAGTGGGCTTCTCGGGCGACAGCCACATGACCTGGGAATCGCTGGACTTCCAGCCTTATTTCACGGCGACGGCCAGCAATATCGGCTATGGTTGGTGGAGTCATGATATCGGTGGCCACATCTTCGGTTACCGCGATAATGAGTTGGCCTTGCGCTGGTACCAGCTGGGTGTCTTTTCTCCTATTATGCGCCTGCATAGTTCGTCTTCAGAATTCCTAGGCAAAGAACCCTGGCGCTATCCGGAGCCATAT
>CAUUNL010000114.1:0-3114 GCA_963546405.1 Abiotrophia defectiva
GATAAATATATATAGTCTTCTTCATCATAAGGCTTGTGGATTCTGTGGAAGACTGTTTTGAGTGGGAAGATAAAGGGATTTTTGCATGTGGAAAACCCTGTGCATAATTATCCACAAGTGTTTAGACTTATCAACAAGCTTACTGACCTAGTTTTTGTTTGAGCTCGCTGAGCTCCTGTTTGAGTCGAGCATTATGTTGTAATTCGTCATTGATTTTCTCATAGGCATGGATAATAGTGGTGTGATTACGTTTGCCGAAGGCTTCGCCAATTTTAGGGAAGGAGACATCCGTTAATTCACGACAGAGATACATGGCAACTTGACGGGGATGAACGATTTCCTTGGTTCGTTTCTTGCCTTTTAATTCGTCGATTTCGACATTATAGTAGCGACCAACCTGGGTGACAATCTCATCAATGGATAGCTTATCGCCCGTAGTTGGAGTCCCATTGAGGAGACTGGACAGGGCTTCGGCCGCTAAATTAGTGGTAATCTCACGGTTGTGGATAGTCGCATAGGCTGTGACCCGCGTCAAGGCACCTTCTAGTTCCCGGATATTGGTATTTACATGGCTAGCGATATATTGTAGGGTATCGGCCGAGAATTCATTACTTGCCTTCTTACGTAAGATGGCAATCCGCGTTTCAAAGTCTGGCGGCGTAATATCAATCTGCAAGCCCCAAGCAAAGCGACTAATCAGTCGATCTTCTAAGCCACTTAAGGAACTTGGCAGGCGGTCACAGGTCATCACAATCTGTTTGCCGTGATTATAGAGTTCATTAAAGGTATGGAAAAATTCTTCGCGCGTCTTGTTCTTATTACTTAAAAACTGAATATCATCAATCAAGAGCACATCAATCTTCCGGTACATATGGCGGAATTCCTCGATTGTATTTTTCTCTAAAGCCGTAATAAAGTCATTAGTAAAGGACTCTGTCGTGGCATATTTAATCTTAGCATGCGGTTGGCGACTAAGGATTTCGTTCCCAATAGCCTGCATGAGGTGGGTTTTACCTAGCCCCACGCCCCCATAAATTAGGTAAGGGTTGTAAGTCTCTCCCGGCGCGTCACAGACGGTCAAGGCCGCCGCATGGGCCATTTTATTGGCCTCCCCAATGACAAAATTAGAGAAGGTATAGTTAGGATTTAATTGGGAGCGACTATAAGAACTCGGTTCATTGGGTTCCATCTCCAAGGGAGAAATATGAACTGGCGTCTGGACTACTGGCGTATTTATTTGCTGCTTAGAAGGAGATACCACATATTTAGCTTGATACTGACGACCAAAAGTAGATAAGGAAAAATCTACTACGACATTCTTAAGCTTCCCCTGTTCCCAGAAGTTGCGAATAAGACTATTGGGAACGCGCAGTTTAAAGGAGTTTTCTGTTAATTCCATGATATCAGCGCTAGAAACGAAAGCTTCAAAAGTCTTTTCGTCTAAACCACCATAGTGGCGAATATATTCTAGGAGTTCTTGCCAAAAGAGCTCTTTCTCTTCCATTGACGGGGTCACCTCTTTCATAAGCAGAATCAATCACTTCTATTATAGCATAATCGGCTTGCTATCTCTAGTTTCTGTGGATAAGTCCCTCTATCCACATATGAACGGAAACTTATCCACAGGTGCATGAATAGTGTGGATAAAGTCCATTTAGAGAGAAAAACACAGTTAGGTGTGCATAAGTGAAAGTCATACAAACCTTATTATATAAGCTTTTGTGGCAATTATCAACTCATTTCTGTGCATAAGTCGCTAAAATGTGCATAAGTTTAAAAATGTGGATAAATCCAAAATAGCTTGTGGATATAGTTAATACTTATGCACAAGCTATGATACTTATCCACACTTTTGTGCACAGTAAGTCGGATTCAGTGCCTACTTGAGACAGAGAAAGTTTAGCAAAAGTTACAAAAATCCTTGACTTTCAGCCCTAACTTCATTAAACTAATCTAGTACTCTACATAAGAATGCAGCAGGAGGTGGATCGCATGAAGAGAACTTACCAACCAAAGAAACGTACACGTAAAAAAGTGCATGGTTTCCGTAAACGTATGAGCACTAAAAACGGCCGTAACGTCTTAAAACGTCGCCGCCAAAAAGGACGCAAACGTCTGGCTCAATAATTCTGAGACCTTAACAGGCCGCTTCTGAACCAGAAGCGGCCTTTCTTCTTATCTATAGTAAGCTACCTAAAGAAAGGACTATATTATGACCCCAGAAGCTATTCGAGATTTACTTAAGCGACGTTATGCTTGTCGTGACTATGACCCTAATCGTAAGATTTCTGACCAGGATTTCCATTTGATTTTAGAAGCAGGCCAATTAGCCCCTAGTTCGTATGGTTTTGAGCCTTGGCACTTTTTAGTCATTGAATCGGAGTCACTCAAGCAAGCCTTGGCTCCTATCGCCCTAGGTGCTCAGAAAGCTTTAGCGTCATCTAGCCATTTTGTCATCATTTTATCGCGTACGCAGGCAAGTTTACGCTATGATGCGCCTTATATTGATTACATGATGCGGGAAGTTCAAGGACTGCCGGAGGATTTCTGTGAACTTAAGCAACAACGCTTCGAGACCTTCCAGAGGGAAGATTTTGACTTATTGAGCACTGAACGGGCCACTTTCGATTGGGCTAGCAAGCAATCCTATCTGGCACTAGCACAGATGATGCAAGTTGCAGCCTTGCGAGGCATTGATTCTCTGGCTATGGAAGGCTTCAATCGTCAGGCAGTGACTGATTTGTTAACTGAACGTGGCCTATTAAATCCTAGTGAATGGGGTGTCTCTGTCATGGGGGCTTTCGGCTATGGCCTTGGTTCAGTCCCTCAAAAAACTCGCCAGCCACTGGATCAGTTAGTGACTTGGGTTAAATAAATGATGAACTTTTGAGGAGAGATGATAATGGCTGGGATTTTGCTTTTGTTGCTATTCTTAATAGTAAGATTCGGGTTATTAGCAATCATAAAGAGAGAAGCGATACAGCGAGCTGCATATTTTGCTCCACTACAAAAATCAGAAAAAATAGCATATTACATTTATCAGGTGTCCAATATTGGATTGTTCATATGCTTAATAATGTCATCTGTAAAAATTGATGATTCACTTTTATTTTA
>CAUUNL010000115.1:0-3102 GCA_963546405.1 Abiotrophia defectiva
TATAAAATATGTATGATTAATCCAGGTAGTCAACGACTTGAACCTTGTTAGTAAAGCGCGTCATGCGCTGACGGATTTCGTCCATAAGGGCTTGTCCATTGGCAATATTGTATTTCTGCCAGTCAGCCAATGGCACAACTAGGTATTCAGAAGACTCTGGCAGGCCAATATTATAAGTAGGCATAAAACGCATGCTATCCAGAACAACCTTGCCGTCATTTAGCTTACGGTAGGTAAATTCTGTGATCCCCCCTACCTTGGTTGCTGTCTCGTATTGACCAGTCAGGAAGTTACCATGTGAGAATAGTCCCGCTTGAGATTCATTATAGTAGATAAAAGGCTCTAAAACGTGTGGATGACCACCTAAAACGAAGTTAGCACCAGCATCACGAGCCATTTGATGAGTAGCTATTTGGTCTGCCGTCGGCATGGTCTCATACTCTTCACCATTTTGAATAATAACTACGGAAACATCGACCTTGCTATTCAAGTCTTTAATCTCAAGTGGAATGAGCTGTTTGTCAATCAGTGTTGCCAGATACTGCTGATTCTGAGGCCGCTCCAAGCCATTGAGACCATATGCATAGGCCAAAAAACCAACCTTAATGCCGTTTCGTTCAATGATGCGCGGCGTATTATAGTCCTCCCAGCTCTCATAAGAACCCACATACATCATATCCCTTTGTTTGAGGGCTTTAATGGAAGCTAATACCCCTTGTGCCCCCATATCCATGGTATGGTTGGACACATTGTTGACGATATCTACCCCAACATTTTTAAGGCTGTCAACAATCTGTGACGGTGCATTGAAGAAGGGATAGGTCCCTAAGCCAACGGACTCCCCTGCTACAATGGTTTCCATATTAGCGACGGTAATATCGGCATTTTCTAAATAGGATTTGACTGGGGCTAACATGCTATCAAAATTATAGCCATTGGCAGTTCGCGCCCGTTCATAGACAAAGTCATGCAAGAGAATATCGCCAATAGCACGCACGCGGACTGTTGATCCCTCTTGGCTCGACTCACTGCTTTGGCCTACAGACTGCATGGCTGACTCATTTTTATCAATGGTCATTTGAGCCTGAACCAATGACAGAGGTGTCCACAAAGTCAATAGACTCATAACTAAAAGAAGTTTGCGCTTCAACTTGAATTTGATTATTTGCTGGGCTTGCTGATTTCTTAGCTGCATAGGCGATTCCTCTCTTATTCTTGGATAGTAAATTTCCCCTTATCATTGACGTAGTTGGGGATGGACCAGATACCTTT
Source organism: Abiotrophia defectiva (assembly GCA_963546405.1). GTDB lineage: Bacteria > Bacillota > Bacilli > Lactobacillales > Aerococcaceae > Abiotrophia > Abiotrophia defectiva_A. Next base: position 1,273 of record CAUUNL010000115.1, read on the forward strand.
TTTGGCATTCTTTGCTTGCTTTTGGGCCTGTCTCAGGGTCTTTTCTTGACTGTTGTTAGGAGGATTGACATAGGAAACCGAAGCCAAACCTTCCTTGACTAATTCTAGGGACACTAACTTGTCATCGGCATAGACATAGGCAAGCGCCCGGTCATAATCATCGGCATAAGGCCCCTTGTCGAACTCAAGGCTGACCTGCTTAGCATTGGTCAGTAATTCTTGGTTGCGATGGGCCGCATCTTTACCATATGGCTGGGGCTTGAGACCTTCCTTAACCGATTCCGGCGTATCAATCATCAGATAACGGGTCCGAAATTCGTGGCCATTTAATGAAAGAACGACCGTATCCCCATCTACAATGCGAACAAAGTTAACTGGTATTTTCTGGCCTTTTGGTAGGACTTGATAGTTGGTCCCAGTAAAAGCCTTGATATCAATCTGGTCACTAGTAGAGCCAGAATTTTGCGCTCGTTGGCTAGACTCAGGGCTGTGATTCTTGTCCTTAGGGCTATCCTGGCCGCCAGGACGGAAATACCAGATAAGTACAAGTATCAAAAGTCCTAAGACCAAGCGAATCCAATCTTTAGCTGTGTAGTCTTTAAAGTTCATACATCCTCCTAGGGGCTTACGATTTTTTGCATATGATGGTAGTCATGGCCTGAGAAAGTGACTCGGTCTCTGACCTCAAAGCCCAAGCGACGGTAAAGGGCCTTGGCTCTGGGATTGACTAAGTCGCAATTAAGGCCCAAAACAGTTCCTGGTGTGTGAATAGTTTCTAGATGCTTGATAAGGGAGCTCGCAATGCCAAATCCTCGAGCTTGAGGAGCTACGACTAGCATATCAATGTACCATTCATCGTCTCGACTTTCACGGGTCAAAGAGAAATCTCCTAACTCTGTGTGATCACCGAAATGTTGCTCTATGAGACGGTCATAAGTGGATTCTAAGTTACCAGGGTAACCTAAGACTAGACCCTGAATCTGGCCTGTATGTCTAGCTTGATAGACCCAACAATTTTGGTAATTATACTTTTGCTTAGTATCTAAGAGGTGTTGAATCATAGCCTGTTTAAAAGTCTGAGAATCTAAAGTCACAAATGGTTCAAACTCCATATCCTGCCAGATTATGACCATCAAATCATAGAGAGCAAGCACATCACTGGCCTGGGCTGGGCGTATCATAGGGCACTTCCTAACATTTACAAAAATTGAAAAATAAGCCCAAACCAAGGGCCTGGACTTGTTCTAAAGCTTAAAATACATAGGTTGCTTCTTCGGACGGAATTCGTCTTACTTCAACCTTAGTCCCTGCTTGAGCCTGACTATCCAGCCAATCCATTTCCTCTTGGCTTAAGGAAGTTGAGGCTGCAATATGACGTTTGCCAGGTGACATATCCAAGTTGCCGATATTGATATATGGGATTTTAACTCCCGCAGCTACCAAGCTACGTAGGTCTTGGATATTCTCAAAAATGAGTAACATTTTTTTATCTGAAGACAGATTAGGCAGCTTGTCAATGGCTTGTTGTAAGGTGTAGTAGCGTGTATGGTATTCATCTGGAACAGCCATATCTAGCAAACCTTGTTGTACCTTGTTTTGTGCAACCGCATCGTTGACGACAATGATTGTATTGATTTCGAGTTTACTGCACCATCGAACTGAAATCTGGCCATGAATGAGTCGATTATCAACTCTGGCCATTTCGATTGTTGGCATTGAGATTTCCTTCCTCTCATGACTAAATACTTTCTACAATCAATAGTATAATGCTATTTAAGGCTAGATACAACTGTATTGATGGAATCTTAGACATTTTTAATTTATCCTTTT
>CAUUNL010000116.1:0-3085 GCA_963546405.1 Abiotrophia defectiva
ATATTTTGTGCAAATAAAAAGCGGCCGAGTCAAGGACTCAGCCACTTTTTCTTGCCTAGATTAAGCTCTACTCCGCCACCAGCTAAGCAGGCCTTGGACTAGAGAAATCACGACAAATAAGATAACAAAACCTAGGGTAATGGAAGCTCCTGGCGGTGTATTCAGATGGTAAGAGGCCATCAAACCAGCGATAATCCCTACCACATTAATGACAAAACCAATCAAAATGGTCTGTCTGAAGCTTGAAGATAGCTTAATGGCAGTGGCAGCCGGAATCACAATGAGGGCAGATACCAGTAAGGCCCCCACAATCGGCATCATGACACTAATGGCGACCCCTGTCACCACAGACAGTAGAATGGACATGAACTTGACAGGTAGGCCCGCCGTATGTGCCGTTGCTTCATCAAAACTCATGACATAGAGGGGGCGACGGAAGAGCAGATAGAGGGCTAGGACAATGCCCGCTAGGACGGCTAATAAGATGACTTCTTGAGGTGAAATCAAAATAATAGAGCCGAAAAGAAATTGTTCAATCTTAAAGTTAGAAGCGTTGCGGTTAAGATTCATAAGCACCAGGGCCACCGACATCCCCCCCGCCATCATAATGGCGACTGACACTTCAGAGAAGTCGCGGTAAATGAGTCGCAAATATTCTAACAAAACGGAGGCCACAATGACGACTAGTAGGGTAGTCACCGTCGGGCTGATCCGCAGAATCATCCCCAAGGCTACCCCCGCTAAGGAAATATGGGACAGGGTATCAGCCATCATGGATTGCCGTTTCAGAATCAGCAAGAGGCCAATAATGGGCGTAATGCAGGAAATAGCCAAGCCGGCTAGGAGTGCGCGTTGGATGAAGTCAAGCTGAAACATCTCCATGGGGTCCCCTCCTCTCTTACTAGTCGAATTTCACGGGTATAGAAACCTTCAATTTCTTGGTCGGCATGAGTCACCATGAGAATGGACTTGCCGTGATGTTTACAGGCATGACGTAAGAGCCGGTAGAAAGCCCGCCGGGACTCAATATCCATCCCGGTAGTTGGCTCATCTAAGACGAAGAAATCCGGGTCAGTGGCAAAAACCCGCGCTAGGCAGATACGTTGCTTCTGACCGCCTGACAATTCTCCGATTTTCTTATGGCGCAAATGGCTCATGCCGACAGCCGATAGGGCTCGATCCACATGTTCCTTGTCATGAGCGTCTAGGCGCTTGAACCAGCGCCCTTTTGGATAGCGACCGGACTCAACAAACTCCTGAACCCGGCTAGGAAAGCCGGCATTAAAAGAGTTGACGTTCTGTGGCACATAACCGATAGACAAGGGCTTGCCTGAGGCATTGGTCTTGGCAATGGTGACCGTGCCTGACGCTGGCTTGAGCAAGCCTAGGATATTCTTCAAGAGGGTGGACTTGGCCGCCCCATTTTCCCCGGTCAGAATGACGAACTCGCCGGGGTTGACTTCAAAGTTTACTTCATTAAGAACCTTCTCCCGATCATAGTAGAAGGAGAGGTTTTTGACACTGACTAGGGTCATGACTTGCCTCCTTGGCAGATAATTTGCTGGCTAAAAAGGTCCCTCCTGCTAGGCGGGACGTAAACGATCGCGTTGCAATTAATTGGATAGTAATTGCTACACTTGGCTTCTCCTATTATAGACCACTCAGGACAAAAAATGCAAGCAGTGGCCAATGCCACCGCTTGCTTGAGGTGTCTTAATTTTGACTAGCTTACTTGGTTAAGTTAGCTAGGTTTTCGCGCATGAGGCTGAAGTAGTCTGCCCCAGCCGCAATTTCTTCTGCGCTGACAGTTTCCAAGGTACGCAATGGACGGAGCTCAGCACCTGTAGCAGATGCTACGGTCTTGGCAATGGCATCATCCAAGGATGGGTCGACGAAGATGACCTTGGTCTTGTGTTCCTTAACAAATTCTTGCATCTTAGCTAGGGCAGCCGCACTTGGTTCTGCCGTAGAAGAGATCCCCGTAATGGCATGTTGCTCTAAGCCATAGGCATGAGCCAGGTAGCCAAAGGCAGCATGTTGTACCACAAAGTTCTTGTCGCTTAACTTAGCGGTTGCGTCCTTAAATTCTTGGTCTAATTTCTTAAGGTCTTCTGTTAAGCTAGCAGCGTTGGCTTCATAGGTGGACGCATTTTCAGGGTCTAAGGCCACCAAAGCCTTCTTGACATTTTCAGCTTGCTTAGCATAAGTCATTGGGTCCATCCAAGTGTGGGGGTCAAATTCATGGTGATGGCCTTCTTCGCCCTCTTCATGATGCTCTTCCCCAGATTCCGTTTCGTGATCGTGGTCGTGGTCTTCATGATCTTCGTGGTCGGCATCGCCCTTGAGGAGTTCAATGCCTTCGGTAGTCTTTTGAACTTTAGTCTTGTCAGTATCCAAGAGTTTGGTTAAGTCTTCAACAAAGTGCTCCATCTCGTCATCTTGATAGATAAAGAGGTCACTCGTTTGGACCTTAGCTGCGTCGCGGGCGCTCATTTCGTAGTCGTGGGCATCTTGGTTGCCTTCTAAGAGCATGGAAACTTCCGCTTTATCCCCGGCAATGCGTTGAGCTAAATAGTAAACTGGATAGAAGGTGGTCATAACCTTCTTCTTACCAGCGGCAGAGACGGTGCTTGCCAATGGTGCCAATAAGCCAAGCACCAATACAAGGCTTGCTAAAAGTGCAGATAATTTACGTTTCATTAAATCTTCCTCCTATGAAAATATGTAATGGTTACTTTTTCCACAGTTTATTATACGCCTTTCTGACTGGATGTCAACCGTAATCTTTATCTTTTTGGTCTGGCCACTCTTGTCCCCTACCCGTCTGGCTTGGAATCAAGAGGCATCCTTGCTATACTATAGATAGCGATTCCCTTTAAGAAAGGAAGATTTACATGACCGAATCCGTCTTAGAGTCTGTCTTGGAAGTAAGCCAGCTGACTAAGATTTATAAGAAGCAACGGGCCCTAGATTCCTTCGACCTCTCCGTCTCGCGCGGCGAAATCGTCGGTATTATTGGACCCAATGGGGCTGGTAAATCCACCCTGCTACGTAGCATCGTGGGCCTAACCCCTGCATCTGAGAA
>CAUUNL010000117.1:0-3069 GCA_963546405.1 Abiotrophia defectiva
GTTTTGGGTTTGAATTAACATTTGGGGTGTCCTCCTTTACTACAGGCTTATCTTACCATGATGTTTGGCCCTTGCCTTGATAAAGAAGCTAAGTGGTCAAAATTGGGGTTTAAGTGGTAAGAGAGGGGAGCTAAAATGCAAGAAGTGGGAAATGAAGGAGTTTAGGAGGGGGCTATCTGGCAAAAAACACTCAAGCAGTCGGTTATTTTTTTGATTATCTTTTTGGGTGGCTTCTTTACTTAAATAATAGCGAACAATCTAATAAAGATAGCGCTTTTACGGGGTGTGAGGCTTTCTTTTAACGAGCCAAGTCCAGCCTAATATGTTATAATAGGGTCAAGAAAATTAAAAGGAAGTGCCCTAATGTCTCAATATGATGTGAAGCAAGTGGCTTGCCACCAATGTCAGGCACCAATCAACGTCAAGGTCTATGAAACAATCGATGTTACTGACCAGTCACCGGAACGTGAAGCCATTCTGTCTGGGGAATTTTTCAAAGTAAAATGTCCTGAGTGTGGCTATGAGGGCATGGCGGATTACGGCTTCCTCTATCAAGATTTACAAAAGGGACTTGTCCTCTTCTACGAACCAGATCCTAGTTTTTTTGAAGAAGATGTGCAAGTATTGAAGGACACCTTCACCCCCGAACAGATGGCTGTCACCACTATCCGGATTGTACACGGCTTGCCTAATCTCTGGGAGAAGATTCAAATTCATGAAGCGGGTCTAGATGACCGCATTGTAGAGTTACAAAAATACTTGGTCTTTGCTGGTTTCCACCAACAAATGCCAGACCAGCCAATTAAGCATATTCTTTATGCATTGACCAAGGAAGGTAAAGCCCAATTTCTGTTAGGGGATGACCATGAATTGGTCGCGACGGTGGCCTTTGACCAGGGCCAGTATGACCTAACCAAGGACAGTTTTGCCCAGGAGCTAGCCCGCTACGGTGGTGGCTTCTTCATCAATCAGCAATGGGCAGAATGGCTCATGGCCCAACTAGAGCAAGACCAAGACTAGGTGATGAGAATGAATCAACAAAGCTCAGAAACCATGGCGGCCATCAATCGTTTCCGAGATGAACGTCATTGGCGACCTTATCATAATGAGAAGGACTTGGCTATATCGATTGCAATCGAAGCGGCTGAATTGATGGAAATCTATCAATGGCGAACGCCTGAGGAAGCTAATAGTCAAGACTTAGAACATATTAAAGAAGAAGTAGCAGATGTTTTAATCTATACTTATATGCTGGCAGATAATTTAGGCCTGGATATTGACGACATTATTGCGGATAAACTGCGTAAGAATGCCATCAAGTACCCAGCCCCGCCAACAGAATTAGATGGAGCTGCTAGTGAGTAGCTCTTTTTATATTTAAATCACATCTTCGCAGAATGTGGTGGAGTTTTTCATATCTTTTTCATATACGTGGTGTAAACTATGAATTGTAGAAAAGTAATCACTTGTTCTAGTAGAGAACAAGGAAATGTTTGGAGTGAGTGAGTATGTTGAAATTTATGCAAGCAATCCAAGCCCATCGTAACTCACAGGTCCTGGCTTGCCAATTGAATCGTTTGAATCAGGATGCCCAAACACTCACCTATCAGGATATGTGGCTGGCGGTCGATCAATTAGCGGGCTGGTTGCATGAAACCTTGGGCCAGGACCGTTCACCCCTAGTCGTCTACGGACATAAGCATCCCTACATGTTGGTTTATTTCTTGGCTTGTCTCAAGTCAGGTCATGCCTACTGTCCCATCGATTTGTCCATGCCCTTGGATCGGGTGGCCACTATTATTGAGAAGTTGGCGCCGCCTTTGGTGCTTACGACCGAAGACTTGCCACTCGATTGCCGGCAAGTCACTTTAGCCCAAGCTCAAGCCCTTGTGCAGGCGGGGAGCTATGATGCGCCAGCTGATAACCTGGCGGTTAAGGGGTTCGAGACAGCCTACATTATCTATACCTCTGGCTCAACTGGCCAACCAAAAGGGGTCTGCGTCTCAGCCGAGAACCTAGACAATTTCTTAACTTGGTATCTGCCACTGATTCCAGCCCAGCCAGGCGAGAGACCTGTATTCATCGGACAGCCGCCTTATTCCTTCGACCTGTCGGTCATGAGCGTCTATCCTGCTCTCTGTATGGGTGCCACCTTATACCAATTGGACAAGGGCTTGTTAAGCAATTATGGGGCCTTATTCGATTGCCTCAAGCAGTCGGGCATTTCCACTTGGGTGTCCACGCCGTCCTTTGTGGACACTTGTTTGGCCGATCCGCAATTCAATCAAGAATTGCTGCCCCAAGTCAGACGTTTCGCCTTCTGTGGTGAGAAACTTCAGGCGCGTACGGCTCAGGCCCTCTTGGATCGCTTCCCGCTGGCCAAGGTCTATAATTCCTATGGCCCAACTGAATCGACAGTGATGATGACCTGGGTGGATATCGACCAAGCCCTGATAGATGCCTATCCGGACAATTTACCGGTTGGACGTGTCCGTCCTGGTAGTCAGGTCAAGTTGCTAGCCCTAGAAGAGGCAGAAGAAGGCCAAGGCGAAATCCAAATCATTGGGGATACAGTCGCGCAAGGCTACTATGGTCAACCTGAATTAACTGCCCAAAAATTTGGCCAAGTTGGTGGTCAACCTGCCTATAAGACAGGGGACGTGGGTTACTTTGAAGATGACTTACTCTTCTGTAATGGACGTATTGACTTCCAAATTAAGTGGCATGGCTACCGGATTGAACTGGAGGACATTGATGCCAACCTAATCAAGCATCCTCTGGTCAGCCAAGCCATCACCCTACCTAAATACGAAGGCGATAGGGTCAGAAGTTTAGTCAGCTTTGTGGTTTATGACCAGGTCATCCAGCAACGTTTCCAAACGGTGCGTGAACTCAAGGCGCATTTGAAGCAGACCCTGCCAGACTACATGATTCCTAAGAAAATCGTCTTTCTGGATAGCCTACCTCTTAATCAAAATGGCAAGGTCGACCGGAAGGCCTTAGGAGGGCTCTTATGACCTACTTTGGCGATGAAAAGTTTGCCCTGATAGCAGCGATTTTCTGCCTAGG
>CAUUNL010000118.1:0-3062 GCA_963546405.1 Abiotrophia defectiva
GAACAACATCAACGAGATTCTGGGTGTGGATGACTAGAAGATTTATCAAAATAGTAAGGCCAGCTATTTAGGTAGCTGGCCTTAATCTTATTCTTCTTATCTATTGACCTAGTACTATACAAGTGGTAGGGTAAGCATGTGATAAAAAGTGGAGGAGGCTAAGTGATGAGATTTTGGCGAGGTCTAAGAAAACTATTAGCCTATGTGCTTTTAGCCATAGTGCTAGTTACATTAGGTGTCTATCTCAATCATCGTCTTGCCCTATCCAGAGAAGCTAATGATTTATCGCCGATTGGTAATCGAGTTGAGGTTGAGGGTAAGCAGTTAAATGTCTATGTGACTGGTTCGGGTAGCAAGACACTGGTTTTGTTAGCTGGAGGGGGCACAACATCGCCTATTTTGGACTTTAAGGCGCTGACGACGCAATTAGCGCCGGATTATCGCATTGTCATAGTCGAGCGGCTCGGTTATGGCTTTAGTGATGATGGGGATAGTCCTAGAGATATAGAAACCGTGAATAGACAGACACGTCAAGCGTTGCAAGCGTCTGGTATTCAAGGCCCTTATGTTCTAGTGGCTCATTCCATGGCTGGCTTAGAGGCTCTCTACTGGGCCCAAGAGCATCCAGAAGAAATTTCTGCTATTGTTGGCCTCGATATGGCCATGCCACAAAGCTATGACAAAGTAAAGGTTCCAACTTTTGTGGTTAAGGTAGGGCAAATGCTACTTGAGTTAGGCTATGGGCGTTTTCTTTATCCTGCAGAGAAGGCAGCTCCTGCCCTGGAATCAGGCTATCTGACGCCAGCAGAAATAGCGAATTACAAGGCACTTTTTTATAAGCAGGCCTTGACGACTGCTATTGGCAATGAACTTGAGATGTCAGCAAGCAATGCTAAGCAAGTTTTAGACAAGCCTCTGCCAAGCGTCCCTATTTTACTCTATGTGTCTAACGCAAGTGGGACCAGCTTCTCTAGTGAGGCTTGGTACCGAATGGCGCAAGATAGCTTTGGGCAAGTGCCTAATGCGACCATTAAAGGCTTGGATGTTGGGCATTATGTGCATGATTATGCGCCCGAAGAAATTGCGGCAGGGATAGGCGAATTTTTGAAGGCCAACCACTAAGTTGTCACTAGCTTCTATAAGTCTCAAAACATGGTTCTATTTATTAGGAGGTTGCTATGAGCAATAAAGACCACTACCATAAAGATTTACTAGCACCCGACTACAGTCATTCAGACCAGCTAAATCAGCAAGCGCCTCAGGATTTAAGCCGACAAGACAAGTCGCTAACTGCCCAAGCAATCGACGAAAGCAGACGCATTGCTCGTGATCCATCGGAACCAAGCTACTCCACAATCCAATCCTTGCGAGAAGCCTTAGACCAATAAAATGTTCATTCAGCTACTTAAACCCAAGACACCCCCCTCGGGTGTCTTTCTTTATGCCAGCTTGAGAATTTGTTATAATAAGGAAGCAACATAGGCTGGCTGACACCTAGTTTAACCCTCCCCAGCCAGCGCGACAAGGAGGTCCGGCTTATGCAATGGACAGATCTTTTATCTACTGCCCGTCTATCGGGTAGTGCGACCCAGCATCGTAATGAATTTGATGATGATTACAAACGAATTGTGACCAGCCCGTCTTTCCGGCGCTTACAGGACAAGACCCAGGTCTTTCCCTTGGAGCGGATGGATTTTATTCATACGCGCCTGACCCATTCCCTGGAGGTAGCCATGATTGGCCGGACTCTGGTTTCGGAGATTGCCCTTAGTCTGGCCGATCAACTGGAAGGCGTGGCCGATTCAGAGCTGGCTGTCAGCCAGCAGGAATTCATTGTCCGTCAGGCTGACATCGCCCGTATTGTCGAGTGTGCTAGTCTCTTGCACGATATTGGCAATCCGCCTTATGGTCACTTTGGTGAGGATATTATCCGCCAGTGGTTCAAGAAACGCCTGCCAGCCATTCTGAGTGAGCAGCTGGATCCCCAGCTGGCCCAGGACTTTCTGGCCAGCGACTATGTTCACGACCTCTATCATTTTGAAGGGAATGCCCAGGCCCTGCGGATTGCGGCCAAGCTCCACGACTTCAAGGGTAGCTTTGATGGCCTGGATTTAACTGTGGCCACCCTCAATACCATTCTCAAATACACGCGGGCTTCTCACCAGCCTAAGACCGGCGCCATCACCCATAAGAAGGTGGGCTACTTCCACGCCGAGGCCGACCTCTTCCAGGCCATTACCAGCCAAACGGGGGCGGGCAGCCAACGCCATCCCCTGACCTTTATCCTAGAGGCAGCTGATGACATTGCTTATCTGGTGGCCGATATGGAAGACGCCCTGGGCAAGGGGGTGCTGACCTTCGCCATGGTTAAGGCGGACCTGCTAGCTAGTCTTAAGCAGTCAGCCCAGGACAGCCAGGCTTCGCGTCAGGTGGTTCATATTCTGGAAACTATTGATGAAGAAATCTTCAGCATCAACCGCTTCTTCGAGCACCTGCGCAATGTCCTGATTGCCGGTGCCACCCAGTCCTTCGTGAGCCATTATGCTGACTTGATGGCCGGGACCTACGACTTTGACCTCTTCAAAGACTCGGATGTGGCGCCACTCTATCATCAGTTGCGGTCTATTTCTGAAGGCCGGATTTACGACCACAAGTCCATTTTACGCCTGGAAATAGCGGGCTATTCGACTTTGACCTATCTGCTGGATAGTTTCGTGCCACCACTTGTAGCTTACGATACAGCGCGCCGCTTGGACTATGTGGACCTTAAGAAGATTGGCATTATTTCCGAGAGTCAGAAGCGGTCCTACCATTACTTTGCTCAAGGTAAGACGGAACTGGAGAAGCTCTACCTGCGCCTGCTCTTGGCCACGGACTTCATCTCAGGCATGACCGACAGCTATGCCCACCAACTCTACTTGGATATGGTTGGTATTTCCTAAATCTTATAATTCAGCTCCCTCATAGCAGGGGGCTTTTTTTGATGCTGGCACACTATTTAACAAGCAGTGCAATATTTTTTCATTATACTATTGACAATCATTACGATTGGGTGTAAGATG
>CAUUNL010000119.1:0-3009 GCA_963546405.1 Abiotrophia defectiva
ATAGCTATGGTTGGAACTGGCTAGACCAAGGGATTAACATTGATGCGGCTTACGACTTAGCCCATAACCGTCTCAAACGTTGGAAAGACCTCAAGGAAACCTTGGGTGAAGGCCTAGACTTTATATACCTAGATGTATGGGGCAACGGTCAATCCGGGGACAATGGGGCTTGGGCTACCCACGTTATCGCCAAGGAAATCAATAGCCAAGGTTGGCGCTTCACCATTGAGTGGGGCCACGGGGGCGAATATGATTCCACCTTCCAACACTGGGCAGCCGACCTAACCTATGGTGGCTACACCAATAAGGGGATTAACTCTAATATTGCCCGCTTCATCCGCAACCACCAAAAAGATGCCTGGGTAGGGGACTATCCAAGTTATGGTGGGGCAGCCAACTATCCACTCCTGGGTGGTTACGACATGAAGGACTTCGAAGGCTGGCAAGGTCGCAGTGACTATGAAGGTTATATTACCAACCTCTTCGAACACGACGTCATGACTAAGTTCTTCCAACACTATAAAGTCACCAAATGGGTCAACGGCCACCCTGTCCAAATGGCTGATAATGGCCAAACCTACAACTGGATTCCAGAAATGGAAGTACATTTGGCTAATGAAGCAGGCGACCAAATCGTCATCAAGCGTCTATCTAACGATCCAAATGATGCCGGCTACCGTCAACGCACGGTCACCCTCAACGGTCGTGTGATTGAAAATGCGGGCGCCTACCTGACTCCATGGAACTGGGATGCTAACGGTAAGGCCTTGACCGGCGACAAAGAGAAAATGTACTTCTTCTCCAAGACAGCTGGGCAAACCACCTGGACCCTACCAGAAGCTTGGCGTGGCGACAAGGTTTATCTCTACAAGTTAACTGACCAAGGTAAACAGGAACAAGTAGAACTTGCCGTCGATAGCCAAGGTCGCATTACCATTGATGCGCTGGCTAATCAACCTTATGTTCTCTATAAAGTAGCTCAAGGCAAACGCACCATGACCTGGAGCGAAGGCCTCCACCTCTATGACCAAGGTTTCAACAGCGGCACCTTGGATCACTGGACCAAGACAGGGGATAGCCAACACGCTCAAATCGTCAAGTCTCAAGGGGCTAATGAAATGCTGCGGATTGAAGGCAACAAGGAACGCGTGACCCTAACCCAGAAATTAACTGATTTGAAGCCTAATACCCGCTATGCTGTCTATGTTGGGGTGGATAACCGTAGTAATGCTAAGGCCGACATCACCATTAAGTCTGGTGACCAAACTATCAGCAACTACACCCATAAATCCATTGCCAAGAACTATGTTCAAGCACACGCCCACAACACCTTGCCTAAGAACGCAACAGTGGGCAATACTAGCTACTTCCAAAATATGTATGTCTTCTTCACGACCGGCTCCGATGTCAGCAACGTCACCCTGACCCTCGGTCGTGATGCTGACCAGGAGGCGACTTACTTCGATGAGATTCGGGTCTTTGAGAACCAGTCCAAGATGTATAGCGGCAAGCATGATACGACGCCAGGTACCTTCAAGCAAGACTTCGAAGAAGTGCCACAAGGGATTTTCCCATTTGTTATCGGCAACGTTGAAGGGGTCCAAGATAACCGCACTCACTTGTCAGAACGCCACGATCCTTATACCCAACGGGGCTGGAATGACAAGAAGATTAACGATGTCATCGAAGGCAACTGGTCACTCAAGACCAATGGCTTGACCGGACGTGACAAACTGGTCTATCAAACCATCCCACAAAACTTCCGCTTCGAAGCAGGTAAGACCTATCGTATCACCTTCGATTATGAAGCAGGCTCTCACGATGCCTATGCCTTTGTCGAAGGGGATGGCGAGTACACCCGTCGCAGCAAGCTTAAGATGCATAGTTTACGCAATACCTGGGAGGGCTCCGACAAGCCAGGTAAGGCTAGCTTCATCGTGCAAGCCTCTGATTCTGGCAATACCTGGGTAGGGATTTACTCAACTAGCCGAGGATCTGATAATAAAGGTGAAACCGGTAGTGCTGTAGACTTCCGCGGTTATAAGGACTTCATGATGGATAATCTCCAAATTGAAGAAGTGACCGTTACAGGTAAATTACTGGTAGATGAAGCCTACAAAGAAAATGTGCCAGTGGTAGACGGCAACTATACACCAGATAGCCTAGAAGCTTATAAGAATGCCCTGCTAGCCTTAACTGAAGCTGACGACAAGATCAGCGTTGAAGAGGCCAACAAGCTGATTGAAGCCGTTCAAACAGCCAAAGAAGCCCTACAAATGAGACGTTCTGCCGCTAACTGGGATGACATTGAATCTGTCGACGCCCCTTATCATGAAGGGGAAGATTTCTGGTATGCCTTCGATGGGGATACTAGCAGCTTATGGCATACGCCATGGGATCGTCGGGCCATCGGCGAACCTGCTACGGTAACCTTCAATAAAGTATTGGAAATCACACGCTTTGAATATGTGCCACGCCAAGACGCTTCTAATGGTCGCCTCAAGAAGGGGAACCTAGTCTTAGTGGATGACGAAGGTAAGGAACATCGCTTTGAATTTGACGGCTGGGCCGACGACGCTAAGACCAAGGTGATTCCATTCGATAAGCCAATTAAGGTTAAGAAGGCAACCATTACTGGGACCGAGTCCTATGGGGATGGCGGCGCCTTCCAATCAGCGGCCGAATTACGCTTTGTCCTACCAGAGATTGCCGATACGCCGCTAGACCAATCCGCTTATCAAGCGCAATTAGAGCGGGTTAAAGCCATCGATAGCCAGGAAGCCCGCCAGGCGCTCAAGGCGGTAGATGTTTATTACCAAGGCCTCAGCCGCGACAACTTATTAACCAAGTTGGCCCTGGACCGTATGACGGATTACCTCAAGCAAATCAAGGCACCGGAGCCAAGTCAACCAGATCAACCAAGTCAGCCAGATCAACCAGGCACCAAGTTGCCGCTCTATGAGACCCAAGGGGTTAAGGTGACCCTCAATGCGGACAAGACCGAAGCGA
>CAUUNL010000120.1:0-3002 GCA_963546405.1 Abiotrophia defectiva
CAGTTTGTATCATGGAATATGAGGATTTGAGAAAGAGGAAAGCACCCCATAAGTTGGATTTTTATTGTCCAACTTATGGGGTGCTTTTAAAAATTCATCCAGTATTTAGCGGATTAACTTGTCCCAGATGACGACTTGACCGGTCGCCAAGGACTTGGGGACGTCGATGATGCGCTGGTTGCGGCTGCCTCGGAATTGCAGGGTCAGGTCTAACAGTTCCTGGATGAAGCGACCGTCGACCAGAATATCGACATAGGACAGGAGTTCCAACTTGTCCGGCGTCTCCTGCATGAGTTCCTCCCAGTCGTAGCCTGTCCAGGACCAGATATCCTTGCTATGGCCATAGCGTCGTCTGACTTCCTGGCAGAGGTCAATCAGGACTGTCGTATGGAGAAAGGGCTCGCCCCCCAGTAGGGTCAGGCCTTGACAGTAACTGGCGCCTAGGTCGGACAGGATTCTTTCCTTCAGTTCCTCTGTGTAGGGAGTGCCGTAGTTGAAGTTCTGGGCCACCTTGTTGTAGCAACCTGGGCAGGCGAAGTGGCAGCCACTGACATAGAGGCTGCAACGAACGCCTTCGCCGTCCACGAAGTTATAGGGCTTGTAGTCGGCCACCTTGGTGGTCGTCTCAGGAATGGCCATGGCTAGTCCTCCTTGTCGGAATCTTGTTCCTCGCTAGAGGATTTAATGCGGATGGTTAGGTGCTTCTGCCGGGCCACGATTTCCTTGTGGCGCCCAGCCACCATGGGTCTAGCCTGAGGATTGCCTAGGTAACCGCAGGTCCGCTTGACCACGTCGCAGGTCTCGGGATTGCGGTTCTTGCAGTAAGGACACTCGAAGCCGCGTTCGGTCGGGTTAAAGTCGCCTTCGTAGCCACATTCAAAACATTTATCAATCGGTGTATTGGTCCCCAAATAGCCGACCCGATCATAGGCAAAGTCCCAGACGGCCTCCAGGGCCTTAGGATTCTGAACCATGTTAGGGTACTCGCAGTAGTGGATGAAGCCGCCTGAAGAATAAGGCGGATAGGCCGCTTCAAAATCAATCTTCTCAAAAGGCGTTGGTTTCTTGCGGACATCGTAGTGGAAGCTATTCATATAGTAGCCCTTGTCGGTAATGTTAGGCACCGAGCCAAAGCGCTCTAAATCCAGGCGGCAGAAGCGGTCGGTCAGACTCTCACTCGGTGTCGCGTAGACGGAGAAGTGGTAGCCGTATTGGTTGCCCCAGTCTTGGGTGTGCTGGTAGAGCCTTTTGACAATGTCGACGGTAAAAGCTTTGGCCTCTTGATTCGTCTCCCAGTCGGGACCGAAGAAGCGGGTGGCCACTTCATAGAGGCCGATATAGCCCAGGGAGATGGTGGCCCGTTTGTCGCGGAAGAGGTCATCGACCTTGCCGTCACGACTCAACTTGCGACCGAAAGCCCCGTGTTGATAGAGGATAGGGGCATTATAAGGCTTAGCTTCCTTGACCCGCTCGATACGGTAGCAGAGGGCCTGGCGGGCTATCTCTAATTTGGCTTCTAGCTGCTGCCAGAATTCCTCTAGTGACTGACTCTCGAGGGCAATGCGGGGCAGGTTAAGGGTCACCACGCCCAGGTTCATGCGGCCGGCATTGATTTCCTGGCCATGCTCGTCCCACCAACCTTGTAGGAAGGAGCGACAGCCCATAGGCGCCTTGAAGCTGCCAGTCAGCTCGACTAGCTTGTCATACATGAGGACGTCGGGATACATACGCTTGGTGGCGCAACGGACGGCTAGCTCCTTGATGTCATAGTTAGGATCTTTGGGGGCCAGGTTGACGCCGCGCTTAAGGGAGAAGACTAGCTTAGGGAAGATAGCCGTTCTTTGCTCTTTGCCGATACCGCCCAGACGGACCTTGAGGATGGCGCGCTGAATTTCGCGTTCAATCCAGGAAGTCCCCAGGCCGAAGCCCAAGGTGGTAAAGGGCGTCTGGCCCTGAGAGGTATAGAGGGTGTTAATCTCGTACTCCAGACTCTGCATGGCGTCATAGATGTCTTTCTTAGTCCGAGCCGTAGCAAAATCATGGTGTTGGGTGGTGTCGGGGATCCAATCTTCCGCTAGCTTGAGATGCTTCTCGTAGTTGAGTTGGGCATAAGGCGCCAGAACCTCGTCAATGCGGTCGGCACTACAGCCCCCGTACTGGCTAGAGGCCACGTTGGCAATGATCTGTGCCATTTGGGCTGTGGCGGTCTGGATGGATTTAGGGGAATCGACTTCTGCATTGCCGATCTTGAAACCGAGCTTGAACATGGTCTTGAAATCGATCAGGCAGCAGTTAGTCATAGGCTGGTAGGGATGGTAGTCTAAATCGTGATAGTGCAAGTCGCCGTTCAAATGGGCTAGGGCGACTGCTTCCGGCAACATGCCAATGCCGATGGCTTTAGCAACGATGCCTGGCCGTTAAATCGCGTTGGGTGTTGTAGACTTGGCTATCCTTGTTGGCATTCTCGTTAACAATACTTGACTCCTGTTGGTGCAGGCGGTCAACTGCAGCTTGAATATCTTGGGCCGCTCTAATTTGTGGATTCATACTTATCACCTCAAAAACATGCTACCCCAGTCTTAGTGTAAAGTCAATAGGCTTTACACTATATATAGTGTTTATAAACTTGTTCCACAACTATATGTAGTGTTGTTGTCTGGCGGCTAAGGTGTGAGGCACTAACTTGCTTGGCGCCTGCTCCATAGCCAAAACAGCTTAGCTAAACTGTGCCAATGTCCGGTCTAGACAAGGCAACTTTGACCGCCAAAACTAGGCCAAAGTTTCGCAAGATATAGTGTAGTGCGAGCTAGTGGTCCACTCCGTCGAGTGGACCACTAGCTCCTCGGGAAAGAGCCGAAACCGGGACAAAAGCTAGGCAAAGGTACGAGCCAGTGGTCCACTCTGTCGAGTGGACCACTAGCTCCCCGGGAAAGAGCCGAAACCGGGACAAAAGCTGATTAAGTCCCTATAATTGTGTAAAAAGAAAAAGCCAGGTAATCTCT
>CAUUNL010000121.1:0-2960 GCA_963546405.1 Abiotrophia defectiva
AGTACCAGAACAAGAGTTAATCGAAGCGTATGTTGCAGCCCATGAGAAGCATGGCGAGAAATTGGAAAACTCTTTGCGCAATCGGATTGGTTATTGTATTGCACCTAATGCCCTCTACCAACAATGGGTTAAAGATATTGATGCCGGCGTCTTTGAGTTGGAAAACGTGACGCTTGACCTCAACTCATTTGAACAGAGTATTGCCACTGGGGAGACTGCAAGTGACTTCAAGGGACTTTTCTCGAGCTCGCAGATGGACTTCTCCAACACTGCTCTCGGTGACAATCTGAATAAACGTAGCAAGAATGTCAGCAAGCTGATTATGATGTTTGCAGATTTGGATATGATTAGCTTGCAGAAGGGCGATATTTTGGGGGAAGCCTATGAGTATCTCATTGGTCAGTTCGCTATGGAATCAGGGAAGAAGGCCGGAGAGTTCTATACACCTCACCAAGTTAGCGAAGTCATGGCGCAAATCATTGCCAAGAGTGGGGATATCAAGTCTATTTATGACCCAACTGTTGGATCAGGGTCCTTATTATTGACCGTAGGTAAGCATCTAACAGCTGAAGCTCAGAAAGACCTCGAGTATTACGGACAAGAGTCTAATACGGCTACTTATAACTTAACCCGCATGAACCTCATTTTGCACGGGGTGAAGCCGGAAAAGATGACCATTAATAATGGGGATACACTGATGCGTGACTGGCCAGAAGATCCTGAGCATCCAGAAAAAGGGGTTTTATTTGATGCGGTTGTAATGAACCCACCATACTCGCAGAAGAACTGGAACAAAGAAGGGTTGACAAGCTCTGACCCTCGATTTGAATTTGTCGGAACCTTACCACCTGAGTCCAAAGGAGACTTTGCTTTTCTGTTGCACGGGCTCTATCACCTCAGTCCAACGGGGACCATGGCCATCGTCTTACCTCACGGGGTTCTATTCCGTGGCGGGGAAGAAGGGGCTATTCGACGTCGACTATTGGAGAAAAACTGTATTGATGCCATTATTGGTTTGCCAAGTAACTTATTCACCAATACTGGTATTCCCGTAGCGGTTATTATCTTGAAGAAAAATCGCGAACTCGGTGCACCTGTCCTAATTATCGACAGTTCTAAGCATTTCATCAAGGTTGGTAAGCAGAATGAACTGCAAGAAAAAGATATCATCAGAATTGTCGACACGTATATGTCTAAGAGTGAGGTAGACGGTTTTAGTCACCTAGCAACACTCAAAGAAATTGAAGCCAATGATTATAACTTGAACATTCCTCGTTATGTTGATGCGAGTGAGAAGGAGATTCCTCATGATGTAGAGGCACACCTGCATGGAGGAATTCCTGTTGCCAATATTGAGTCTCTCAATGTTTTAAGAGGCGAAGTCCCAGAAGTGCTTGAGAGTGCCTTGTCAACGCTAAGAGAAGGCTATGTGACGCTCACTCAATCAACGGATGAGCTCTTAAATGATGCCCTAAATAGCCCGAGCGTGATTGATAAGAAGCAGCGACTGAGCGAAGAACTAGATACTTATATTCAACATTGGTGGCAAACACTCAAACAAGTTACAGCCGATCATCACCTTATGGCCCTAAAAGAAGAAATGTTCAACGCGATTAAGGAGATTCTTGGCCGCTATACACATGTCGACAGTTACGACGGTGTTCAGATGATTGCGGATATCTGGAAGACTAGCCTTGCCAAGGATTTAGAGGTGATTATGGCGACGCCAGAAGGGTTCTATTCGGCAGCCCGACTAAGACAGCCACATATGGTGGAGAAAACCAAAGATAAGAAGAAAACCCTAGTTCAGGAAGGCTTTGAAGGCGTCATTATAAAGAAGAAGCTGATTGAAGGTCGCTACTACACGGAACAATTGAATGAAGTCCGACTCGTACAGGAGCAAGTGGCAGAGGTGCAGGCTAGCTTGGATGAGCTGCTGGAAGAAGCAACAACTGATGAGG
The DNA here is from genome assembly GCA_963546405.1 of Abiotrophia defectiva. Taxonomy (GTDB): domain Bacteria; phylum Bacillota; class Bacilli; order Lactobacillales; family Aerococcaceae; genus Abiotrophia; species Abiotrophia defectiva_A. The sequence continues at coordinate 1,962 of CAUUNL010000121.1, forward strand.
ACTCTATCCTATTTGAGGCGCTTAATGACAATGGCGATAACTTTACCGCTGCGTCAATCAAAGAAGCCCTGAAGAACTATGATGCGGGGAGCGAGGAAGCTGCTCAATTAAATAATCTTCAGGAACTAATGAAACAGAAAACATCCCTCAACAAGAAAATCAAAGAGCTCAATGCCAAGTTGAATCAGGAAGTAGAGGACCGAATTTTGAAATTATCAGATGAAGAAGTCGACGCCTTGATGTTCGAAAAATGGTTTGGTAACTTAGCAGATCGCCTTACTGATTTAGTGGAGTTGCCAATTAGAAATGACTTGGCAATCCTTGGGGTGTTGAATGAACGCTATGCGGATACCTTGACAGCCCTCGACGATGAGATTGCAAGTCTAGAAGCAACGTTGAATAGTATGATGAGTGAATTGGTGGTGGAACCATGAGCCAAGAGAAAAATATCCCAAAACGCAGATTCAAGGAGTTCCAGGATGCTCCCGCTTGGGAACAGCGGAAGTTGGGGGAGGTAGTAGATGTAACTATGGGGCAATCTCCTAATAGCTCGAATTACACGGATAACCCTGAAGATTACATTCTTGTACAAGGAAATGCAGATATGAAAGATGGGCGAGTATTTCCAAGGGTATGGACAACTCAAGTCACTAAAAAGGCTTATAAAGGAGATCTAATACTTAGCGTGCGAGCACCTGTTGGTGATGTCGGGAAAACAGACTACGATGTCGTGATAGGAAGAGGAGTTGCGGCAATTAAAGGTAACGAGTTTATTTTTCAATTACTAGGCAAAATGAAGTTAGATGGCTATTGGGATAAACTAAGTACAGGGTCTACATTTGACAGTATAAATTCTAGCAATATAAAGTCTTCAGAGATTTATTTTACAAATTCAGATGAGCAAACTCTTGTGGGAGAGTTTTTTATAAAAATGGACTCTCTCATCTCTCTTCATCAGCGTGCGCCATCCTCGTGTTGAACTGGATGAGGAGATGTGAG
>CAUUNL010000122.1:0-2942 GCA_963546405.1 Abiotrophia defectiva
TAATAAAATAACAAGAACAAGTAGGTGGCAAGATGAAAGGACAACATATACGAGGCCTGAATGGCATAAAGGGTTTGGCTATTCTGATGGTCATTAGCTATCACCTCTTTCCGAGCGTGACTAGCGGTGGCTTTCTTTGGGTCAATAGTTTCTTTGTCCTGGGTGGTTTCTTCCTTGCGCGAAGCATGGAGAAAATCCAAGAAGCAAACCGGCCACATGACTTAAGAAATTATGTCTTAAAAACAGTCCAACGACTTTGGTGGCCACTTTTGGTCTTTGTCTTAATCCTATTGTCCTATCTGCTAGCCTTTGATCGGCGGGAGCTGAGTTATGACCGAAGCGACATACTATCTAGTCTCTTTTTCTTCAATAATTACTTCCAGATTAGCGCTGGTCGGTCCTACTTTACTCAGATGGCCGGGACTTCGCCTTTTACCCATCTCTGGTATAATTCGCTTTATGTCCAGTCTTTCCTAGTCGGAGTCGCTGGTATCTGGGTGACCCAGAAAGCCTACTTTTCTGCCTACTATAAGGCGGCCTTTTGGTTGGCACTGATGAGCCTCAGTCATACATTGACCTTCTATCTCTACCAACCGTCAGGTGACCCATCTCTGGTTTATTATGGATTGGCGACCCGCTTTGCTAGTGTAGCGGGTGGGATTGCCTTGGCCTACTTATTGCCAATTTTCCTCAACGCCTGCTATCGCTATCAGCACAAGCAAGCCATGCTTAACATTCTGGCCTTGGTGTCAGTCGCGCTCATGCTAGTGCTTAGCTTTACTGCATCAGACCAGGCAGGTATTACCTACTATCTCTGGTTGCCAGCCTTCAACGTCCTGACCATGTTACTAGTGCTGGCCTTAGTGGGGGGCGCAACCCTAGGGCGTTTAGTCTTTGATTGGGGCTTTTTGACCCATTTTGGCCGTCGCTCCTATTCCTTCTACCTCTGGTACTATCCGCTCTTGACCGGCCTGCTCAAGGCACTGCCTCATACGGCTTGGACAGCCGTCTTAGTGCTAGTGGTTATCCTACTAGCTAGCGAAATCTTCTACTGGCTAGTTGAAGGCCGTGCCCCTCAGCCTGTCTGGACTTGGGGTCGTCGTTTTAAGACCGCTTGGACGCGTTTGAGACAAGGCGCGTGGCGCTGGCCAGACTGGCGTAAGGCAAGCCTAGGGCTAGTGGGTGCCCTTATCTTAGTCGTCGGCCTCTTGCTAGCGGCTGACTATCAACGCTTTGCTTTATTTGAGTTGGAGTACTTGGCCTTTACTAACAAGACCCATGTTCAAAAAGCCGTTTATCCTGGGACCGAAGCTATGGATGCCCTACAGACCGATCTCAAGGCAGTGGATACGACCTTTAAGACCGACTATGTGACGCCACAGTCTCACCAAACCATCCTTGATAAGGCCATTAAAGCCAGTCAGGTCAATGCCGAAATGCAAGCCTTTTTTGAGGAGAACAAGGAAGTTTTAGAGCAAGCCGCTGCCCTTAATCCAGAGCTTGTGGCCATGCTGTCACCAGTTGAAATCATTTATGCGACTACTCAAGAAGTATCGCTCTTTGGTGACTCGGTAGCCTTGCTTAACTCATCGACTTTCTCTGATATCTTCTGGCAAGGCAATACCTACGGTAAGGTCAGCCTGTCAGTCTATAACGGAGCGCAAGAAATTCTACAGGACCGTGTCTGGTCAGGCCTCGTTAAACCTAAAGTGGTCATCCAACTGGGTGTCAATGGTGGCTTAGATACTGATTCCATGGATCAGCTTATGGCGATTTTACAGGGTAGAGAAGTCTATTTTGTAACCGTCCATAATGCGGATGGTGAGGACACGGAAGTGAATAGCTATATTAAAGACACTGCCCGTCGCTATCCAAATGCCCATGTAATTGATTGGCAAGCCTATCAACTGGGACATCCGGAATGGTATGTGTCGGATGGTGTTCACCACAACGAAGTGGGGACCCTTCACTATGTGGCCTTTATCGCGCGTAGTCTCTATCAACAACGTTAAGACTCATCTAACCAAGCTGTCTTCTGTACAGCTTGGTTTTTTAGCTTATCCAGGGGAGCAGAGCTAAGATAAGATAGTAGGCGAGGGCAATGGCCGGGACAAAGGGGATGGGCTGGCGCCAGCACCTAGGGCGACTGCCGACTATCAAGAGACCAAGTCCGGCTGCCAGTCCCAATAGCCAAGCTAGTGTCTTTAGTGGGAGAGACAGCCAAAGTAGCCCTAGCAATTTGATATCAGCGCCGCCCAGCCAATGAGGATAGAAGACTTGGAGCAAGACAAGGAAGCCTAGGGCGAGAATAATGGCTAGCAACTTCCAGCCATCCCAAGCTTGAAGTAAGGCAAGAAAGCAACTAAAAGGCAGGCAGACAAGCTGTAAAATATCTGGTATCCAGTAAGCCCAGAGGTCGCAAGCAGCCATCAAAGCAAGTAAAAGGAGCAAGATGCTATAAAGGAAGATTTGAGTAGGAGACCAATCCTGATAAGATGCTATCAAGGCGAAACCGATAGCTAAGCAGCCTCCTGCCAACTCACTTTGCCAGTAAATCGATGAGATTACTTGGCGACAGTAGGGGCAACGAGAGTGGAGGTAGGCCTGGGAGATTAGGGGGATGAGCTCTTTCCAGGAGAGAGGGTGATGGCAATTATCGCAAGAAGAGCGAGCGCGCCAATCAAAATGATTAAAAACTAGTTGGTGGGCTAAACAAGGCACAAAAGAACCCAGGCAGGCCCCCAAACAAAAGGCTAAGATAAATCGCATATAGAGCACCTCCTTATATACTATATAGACTGAAAATAGAATGAAACACTAAAACTCAGCAAAAATTCTGAAAAAATTTAGGCTATGACTTGACTAAAATGTAAATCTGAGCTATGATATATGAGTCGTTACAAGAGTCATTAGCTCAGTTGGTAGAGCATCTGACTTTTAAT
>CAUUNL010000123.1:0-2917 GCA_963546405.1 Abiotrophia defectiva
ATGTCATTATTGAATTTGATTCTCTGCTTGTTGTTGGGCTTCAGTCAGCACTTGGTCTAGGTCTGCACCATTGAGGTATTGGTTGAAGGCATCCACAACAATACTTTCCATAGCGTAAGTATGTTCCCCGTAGTTAACGGCAGGAATCTTAGTAGACCATTCGGCGAAGTCCTTATAAATCTTCTGATTACCGAAGTATGGTACCGCTTGGTCATAGGCATCCGTCTTAAGGAGTGGTTGATAAGTCCCTAAGGCACCGACTTCCTTCATAATACGGCGGTAGAATTCTTCGCTAGAGCCGAAGGTCTTGCCTAGGAAATCAGCAGCGGCTTCCTTGCCCTTAACATTGAGGACATAGAAGGAAGACCCACCTAAGTTAGAGGCATTGACTGAACCTGCTACATTTTGACGAGGCCAAGGTACTACTACCCATTGACCAGATTGGCTAGCTTCAGCTGTCACAGATGGTGTAATCCAGTTACCTTGTGGCACCGTCGCAACAGTGCCTTTGTTGAAGGCTTGCAGCATTTGGCTCCAGTCATTGTGGACATTCAGCAAGCCCGCATCATTCATGGATTTGAGGGTACGGAAGGCTTCCTTAAGGGCTTCATTGTCCTTGAGGTTAGGCGCCTTGCCATCTTCCGTCGTATACCAGCTACCGCTAGCATTAATCATGGCCCGCACTAGGCCTAAGTCCTTGAAGTCAACGGAAAGGAGTTTGGTCCCTGTCTTATCGTAGATATCTTGACCAATCTTTTGAAGTTGGTCCCAAGTGATGTTTTGTAATTCTTCCACCTTGTGACCAGACTGTTCTAAGAGATCCTTACGGACATAGAGGCCCGTCACCCCTGTATCAAAAGGCACCGCATAGTGGGTATCCCCAATAGAAGTAGCTGCCACCTTATATGGCGCGAAGTCTTCTGCCTTGAAGAAATCAGTGAGCGGGAAGAAGCTATCTGGATAAGCGGCTAGGAAGCTCTTAGCCCGGTAGTCTTCAATCAGGACGATTTGTGGTAGGCCATCGGTCACCCCAGAGCTGAGGGCTGTATTCAACTTCTGCACAATATCGTCTTGCGCGTTCTCAATGATATTGAGCTTGAAGTCTGGGTGGTCTTTCTGATAGAGTTCTTGGGCTATTTCTAGGGCCTTAATGTTGAACTTAGGGTCCCAGGCCCAGACCGATACCTCATCCGCAGCGTGTGCGGTATGGCGTGGAGCGACTAGAAACGTGGTAAAAGTTGTCAAAAGCACCGTCAAGGTCATCATGATACGTGTAAACTTCTTCATCTTTCGTTAATCCTCCTCAATAATTAGGCGCCTCAGCCGACACACCTCGAGTCTGGTCAACCAGGCACCTGAAATGGTAACGCTTTATATTTACAGTCTATAGTCTTTTGGTTTTACAAGATATAGTGAAAGCGTTAAACTCTATGTCATTTTGTTGCAACATGTCTCTGCTATACTAGGAGTAAGGAGGCGAGACCTATGCGACAATTATGGCAACATTTCGACTATGGACTGACGGATCTGCAGTTTGACGAGTGTGGCATCCAACAGTTCGAACCCTATCAGGTCTACCAATACACCGTCTATCAACCCTACATTATTCACTGGATTGCCTCAGGCAAAGGCAGCCTAGAAGTCGACAACCACTGTTACCCCTTAACTGCCAATCAGGGCTTCATTCTCAGACGCGGTCAGCAAGTCAAATACTATGCCGATGGCAAGGAACCCTGGCGCAACTACTGGATTGGCTTTAGTGGCCAACGTTTGGAAGAATTCCTGCAATTTACCCAGTTAGCTGACGCCCACTGTATTCAGTTCCAGGATGAGGGGCAGTGTCAGGCCATCATTCAAGATATCTGCCACTATAACCTGTCCCAGACTCAGGATGCTAATGCCTTCTATTGGCAAATGATGAAGGTCTTCGACTTCCTCTACCACGCCCATCTAGAGCTAGTCAGCCTGTCAGCCCCCCGCCAGCAAAGTAACTCTTCGCCCGCAGAGGTAGCCGCCGCCTACATCTACGCCAACTATGCTCGTCCCATAACAGTTGAGTCTATTGCCCAGTATATTGGCATGAGCCGCAGCGCCCTCTTCCGCCTCTTTCGACAACACTATCGCCAGTCACCTAAGCAATTCCTGATGGAGACTCGCCTCCGTCAAGCTAGGCAACTCCTAGTTGAAAGTCAAGACTCTATTAAGACCATTGCCGCTAGCGTCGGCTACTCTGATCAGCTAGTCTTCTCCAAAATCTTCAAAAAAACCTTCGGCCTCAGCCCCAGCAACTACCGCGACTGCGCCGGCGAACCAGATTATATGGGGAAAGGATGAAGGTTTGGCTGGTTTGGTGGCTTTTCGCAGGCTTCTGGCTGAGCTAGTGGTCCACTCCCGAGAGTGGACCACTAGCTAACTTAGTTTTGGCCTTTTGCGCCTTTTTCCAGGTTTATGACCGAGCTAGTGGTCCACTTTAAAGAGTGGACCACTAGCTAACTTAGTTTTGGCCTTTTTAAGGCCTTTTCCCAGGTTTATGACCGAGCCAGTGGTCCACTTTAAAGAGTGGACCACTGGCTAACTTAGTTTTGGACTTTTTACGTCTTTTTCCAGGTTTCCGGCCGAGCCAGTGGTCCACTTTAAAGAGTGGACCACTAGCTCAGAAAATACCGCCCCCTTTAAAAATGCGCAAAAAAAGCCAGGTAATCTCTGGCACAATGTAGTTGTCCGAAAACATTGAAAGAGGAGATTACCATGACTTGCTTTAATTTTAACCTAAATCTGGGAGAATTAACAGAGGGAATTTTAAGTAGTAAGCAAAAATCACCCTTAAAAAATTAGCAAAGCTCTCTCTTTCCTAAGAAAGAGATTTGACTTCACCTAAACATGTACAGTATAATAAACATAGAAGGAGTCGAGTTAG
>CAUUNL010000124.1:0-2817 GCA_963546405.1 Abiotrophia defectiva
ATTCTTTTAGTTATTTACCCATTAAGATGATTATTTATCCCGATTCTAGTGATTGACCTAGAGAATACCAATGGTCTATACTATAGATGAAAGGCCTTTCTAAATTGGGAAAACAGGCCTTGCATATGAATAGGACGCTCTATGCCCTTGACTTGGGCACTCATTACCATAATAGGAGGCTACTATGAAACACTTAAAATCCATAATGTTGGCACTTCTCATCCTGGCTTGGCCTCTGAGCAGTGTCTCTGCTCATGAACTAATGACAAACGTTACAATCGACGATCAGGTCATGGAACAGCTACAAGCCAATGACTCAGTTGAGCTAGCAACCTATCCTGTCAGCATGGACTCTGTTAAAGAAAGGCTTGAAGCTGCCATTAAAGCGCATTACAAGATTGTTAACAAAGAAGAAAACCAAATAGCTAATGGTGAGTCAGGTGTCTCCTACACGACTCAGGATAAGCATCAGATTACTGTTAGTTTCAGCCCTTTTTTGCAGTCAACTAACATCTCTTATAGTAAGCTGCCAATCTCAAATTTAGGCAATATTGCAACAGGTGCTCTCGAATATCAGACTCAGCACCCTGACAAGAATTTTTCCTTAAGTTTGACCGATGAAGAAGTTATGGAGCGAATCAAGCAATTCATTGCTAGCTATAATCTTGACATCGAATTAGAAAATGTCCAAATACATCGTTTAACCAAGCGTAGTTTCCAAGAGCATATAGCTGAGTACAATCAAGCTGAAGAGAACAAAGAGGACCCGGTCAAACTCCCAGATGGTTATGAATTTCAAGATCTCTACTATGTGACCGCCACGCGCGCCATTAAGGGCACACATTTTTTAAGTAATGATGAAATCATTGGTAACCCGGATGCCGGTAACTATGTCCTCGGCGAGAGTTATCGTTTTATCTTCAACCAGGAAGAAATGCTTGATTCCTACATTCTCTCACATTATCAATTCCAAGACTCAGAAGAGTCCTTAACCTTCAAACCGGCTAGAATTATCGACCTAATCAAGGACAAGTTTGCTGACCAGATTGTCACCAATCCAGTTCATATCGACAAGATCTCTTTAGGCTACGCGCCGATTGTTACCCAGGCAGAACCCAATAGCCGCAAGATGCGCATTGAACCGGTTTGGATTGTCCATATACGTGTCACAGAATCTGAACAAAATGATACTGAACTCTTTGATATGAACCTCTACTTCAGCCCGCAAACAGAGAAGGAGTTGCTACGATGAAACTCGTTTTACGTCTAACTAGCTCTATCTTTAGGCGTTGGGACTTTTGGCTTGCAGTAGGGCTCTATGCCTACTTTCTCTGTATGCCACTTTATAGCGAGTATCAACGAGGGGGGGGTATGCCAGCCCTGTATTTCCTCAATCGAACCTATCGGGCAACCGATGCTCGCTCTATTCTTCAAGTCATCGCGCTATTTCCAGTGATTCGCACATTCTTTTATCAACTTGATAGCAGCTATCTCTCGCTATGGCTAGTTCGCAAATCTTCCTGGCGGAGTCTAGCCATTCTAGTAGCTGAAGCCCTGCTAATGACAGGTGCTGTTGTAGGCTTGGGTTACATCTTGTCTTTGGCTTTCATTGCTTGCTTCGTTCCTATCGCTTCAACCGATGGGCGAATCCTAAGTCAACTTGTCACCCAATACCCTGGAGCTCATCTACTTGGAAGCCCTTGGGTTGGTTTCTACTATTTGATTCCATATTTTCTGCAATGGGCAACTACTTCTTGCACGCTCTTAGTGGTCATGGGACTAGCTATGTTCACAGATAATATTCTCTTCTTGACTATTAGCCCCCTCTTGTTTTATGCGCTCTTCCGCATGAAGCTTGTTTGGTATATGGTGAATCCTCTTAACATTTTTTCTCCTGAAATCACTGCCTTAAAAGATATGTACAATAATCAGCTGCTACCTGTTTTGGCCCATCAGTTGGTTTATTTAATCCTCTACATCCTACTCGCTTATTATCTGCTACACCGAGCACTTAAGAAGCGAATAATCGGACGCTACCAATTTGCTATCTAGGAAGGAGGTAGGATTAAATGTTTTGGAATTTATGCCTTCAACAAGTTAGACGTACCATTATCTCTAGCCGTTTTCTTATTTCCTTACTATTAGTCATTGGCTTCAGCCTTCCTGAATTACTGGGTCTTCGCGCAATGGCTAACCATTTTCACGAGACCATACACCTTGGCTTTTTCGTTTTCTTCTTGTCCAGTAGTTTTCGCATTATGGTTTTATTTGTTGCCCTGGCACTACTCTTCGCACCCCTACCAGATCGCAGTGAACAGCAAATGCAGCTGATTTTACGAACTGGCAAGCGGATTTGGCTATTGGCTTATCTTGTGGCGATTGTCATAAGCCTCTTGGTCTTTCTCTTATGCTATCTTCTCTTCCTAGAAGTCATGTTAGTAGGACACCTACGTTTTGACTCTCGTTGGGGTAAGATTTTAGGGAGCTTAGGCCAACAGCCACAATTTGGTCTGCCTTTTGAATTGACACTTAAGTATGACTACTATATTCAGTCACAATTGAATCCTTGGACCGCCATTTGGCGACAATTACTGGTCCTAGTGCCAATCACAAGTCTCTTCGCCTTAGGAGCCTTTCTACTCAATCTTATCCAAGATCGCTTAGGGACCTTCTTCGTCTCTATCTTAATCAGTGTGCAACTACTGGGGGGCTATATTCAAGAATTTGACTTTTATCGTATAACAGTTCTCTCTTGGGTTGGCTTGGTGAATATCGCCAATGAACAGAACGCAGCCCTTCCTTCGCTAAGCTATATAG
>CAUUNL010000125.1:0-2807 GCA_963546405.1 Abiotrophia defectiva
TCTATCGTCAGGACGTAGGGACTCGCGTCAGTCGCTATGACGAACAGGGTGATCCTTATCGAGTGGCTACGACCCATTATGACCATGGAGTAGAATTAGCCTTTATTGCCAGTGATCAACCGCTACTGCAAACGCTCATGGAGAGCCTTCAATATACGGGCATTGGTGGGAAGCGTAGCGCCGGTCTAGGGCGTTTTGACTTAAGTGTCGAGGACCTCTCGCCACAACTCTCAGCGCAAGTTACGGTGTCCTCTGATGAGCCTGTCATGTTATTAACGTCAGCAATCGCACAGGAGGATGACTTAGCAAATGCAGTTGCCCAGGGGCAATATTTGGTTGTAAAAGCCAGTGGTTATGCTTTCTCAAGTCAAGTCAAGGAAAGCTATCGTAAACAAGATATCTTCAAGTTTAAGGCAGGATCAACCTTTGGTCAGACCTTTAAGGGGGAACTAGTGGATGTCGCGCCTGAAGACTTCCCTCACCCAGTTTGGCATTACGCCAAACCCCTATTCTTGAAATTGGAGGTGTAAATATGGGCCAATTTATTCAGCAATATAAATTCACGCTAGCAACTCTAGCCCCAGTATTTATCGGGAGTGGCCAAACTTACACAACCAAGGAGTATATACTTGAGGATGGGGAGGTATACTTCCCAAATATGATTAAAATTTACCAGCACATTGCTAAAAATTATCCTGCTAAGTTGGGTGTCTATGAAGAATTCTTAATGAATTCAAATGGAGGATTTAGAACGGAGCGTTTGCCGGAAATTTTGAGACGATTGGATATTAAGAGCCGTGACTTTGGCGGCTATCGTCTATCAGTGCGAGATGTAGATTTTACCACTACCAGAGGCCGACTTAATGAGATTGGAGCTTTTGTGAAGGATGCTTTTGGTCGCCCTTATATTCCTGGAAGCTCACTCAAAGGGGCTCTAAGGACTATTATTTGTAACGAGAAATTTGGTTGCGATAACACCCAAAAAAATCGTCATGCAATACCCTGGGGAGCGGGAAATGACTTCTTTCATAATATTCGCGTTTCTGACAGTAAGCCTTTATCAACAAAAGATTTGATTATCTGCCAGAAAATTGATTTTGCTAAACGCAAAGATCGACTTAACACCCTGCCGATTGCGAGAGAATGTTGGAAGCCTCGTAGGAAAATAGAGTTCACTATTACCTGCGAGGGACAGGAAGCAAGGCAAGCGATGGAACACTTGATTAAATGGTCGAATGCTCACTATCAACATTATCAATCTCATTTTCTAATTCCTGACTCAAGACCTGAATATGTGCAGCCAGTCCCAGGAGGAGTAGGGATAGTATATCTTGGTGGAGGATCAGGCTTCTGGACTAAGACGGTCATTAAGGAGGCAATTAAGCCTCGGGGCACGCGAAAAATGCAGATGGTAGGTAATGGTGTTCATAAATTGACTAAGGCACGTATAGAGGGAGCGGGACTTAAAAACAAAGAAAATCTCTTCGAGATGGGTAAGTGTATTTTCCTAATCGAGAAGCTATAGGAGGAAACTATGAAATATCTCATTACTTGTATGGGAGACTCTGATCCCATTCGTGAGCAACACGATTCGGCAATCTTGCACATTTGTCGGCATGAACGGCCAGATGTCATCATCGTGATTCACAGTGAACGAAGCCAGCCCCGTCACAACCTCTTACAACGAGCTCTCGATTCTATTCCGGATTATCACTATAATTTAGAGGCATGGCCAAGCATTATACCTAATGATAAGGTTGCACTCTTTGATGAAGTATACGACTTCCTCAACAACGAGGTTCGACTTATTCAGAAGGCCAAGCAGTTCACAGATCAAGATCAAATACTGCTGAACATTACATCCGGGACCCCGCAAATGATTAGTGCGCTTATGGTAATTAATCGCTTGGAAGAATATAGCTTCCGTGCAATTCAGGTTCCAACACCTAAGAGAGACTCTAACAACGCTAGCAAAAGCTTCGATGAAGATATTGATAAGCTCATTGCCGAGAATTTAGACGCATCACCCGACCAGCCGAATCGCTGCCATGAAGACCGAGGCGAGAATGTCAGCCAGTTAATTCTGACCAATAATCTCAAGAAGATTATTCAGAACTATGATTATAAGGCGGCTGCCTTGTTATTAGAAGAATTCCCAACATTTCCGAATAGGGATAAGCTACTAAACAACTTGAATCAAGCCTATGAATCCATTCAGTTCCAACGCTTACCAGAGCCATTAATGAATCTTGGACGCAAACCTCATGTTCAGTTAGCCATCTTCGGTGTTGCACTCCTGAATATGAAGTGGCAACGTGGTGAATTAGCAGAGGTGCTGATTCGCTCCAAGTCCATTGTTGAATATGTTATGCTTAATCACCTTCGTCAATCTAAATCTTCTTATATTGTAGAATATAATACTGGGAATGGTTTGCGTGAGAAGTTCTCTGATGAAGCAGTGCGCCATACCTCTAATAGAGATTCTGATAGACGGGATATTAAGTGGAAAAGTCTTCAGGAGGTTTTCCTTCATGTCATAGAAGAGGATTATGATAGAGAGACCGTCCTGACCTACAAGCAATGGATAGGCCAAGTAGATAAAACCAATAATATGCGAAACAACGTTGCTCATAAATTAGAGGCGATTACCAAAGATCAAGACTTTGAAGCCAATTGTACGCTTATCCAACAAACGCTTGAAGCGACAAATCAATTAGTTTTGAAACACTTTAAAATTGATGAAAGATTCTTACGATATTACGAAGGGTTTAACCAGTCTTTATTAAAACTCTTGCCTTAAAAGTGAA
>CAUUNL010000126.1:0-2806 GCA_963546405.1 Abiotrophia defectiva
CTTCCGTCGCAGCCATCCTGACCTATCTCTTCAAGGTTCAAGTTCCTGCGCCTCATGGTGGTTTTCTGGTCCTGCCAGTCGTGACACATCCCTTATTATGGGTCCTTGCTATCCTGATTGGTTCTGTCATTGGGGCGGTCCTCTTGGGCTTGTCTCGTCCAGAACCTAAATTGTAGGAGGCGAGAATTGCATGCTACTATCAAGTGATGCTATTTACCTCAACCAGACACTGACAAGTCAGGCAGCTGTCTTCGATTTTCTGGCCAAGCAAGCAGTGGCCCTGGGTGTCGCCACAGATTCAGGGGCAGTTCTAGCCAGTTTGCAAGAGCGCGAGGCCCTAGGGACAACTGGCATGATGGATGGATTTGCTATTCCTCATGCCAAGGACGCGAGCATTAAGGAAGCTAAGGTCATAATTTTGAAACTAACTTCAGGCATTGACTGGCAAAGTATGGATGGCCAAGCCATTGACTTTATCTTCTGTCTCATGATTCCTGATTCTCAAGCAGGGACTACCCACCTCAAGCTTCTCTCCCAGCTAGCCCGGCTTCTAATGCGCCAACCGGTCAAGCAAGCGCTCAAAGAGGCCCAAAGTCCACAAGCTATTCTCCATGTTCTGGCTCAGGAACTTGAATCCTAGCCACACAACGGTAAAACCACCCTGCCATCAGTTCGGCCGCTGATGGGGGGTGGTTTTTCATAGAGGGGGCTGGATTTAGTTGCTTGAAGTCGTTTCGTCTTTTTGATCGCTGGCTGCATTAGCACTTGAGCTGGATGAAGACTGGGATGAGCTTTGGTCTGAGGATGAGGAGGACTCGCTTGCCTTGTCCTCTTCAAAGTTAGTCACTGGCAGGCTCTTATCCTTGTCGGCGTCTTCTAAGACTTCGGAAGTAAAGGATTTGTTACTTTCCAAGATGCTTGGGCCACCATCTTCCCCGGCTTGGGTAATGGCCTTATACTTGTCGCCTACGCGGGTATCAACCTTGCCATTGAACTGGGCGTGTGCTAGCTCGATGGCTTGTTTAGCCAAAATAGCTGGCGAGAAGAGCGGTTCTGCTGGATCATCCCCACCAAAGACGGCATTAGTCTTGGATAGGCGGGCAATGAGATCCGACACTTGTTCCCGCAAGTCATAAGATAACGGCTTGTCTTGGACGTGTTGGGTCAAGAAGTAGAGATGCTTCATAGCTTCAACCCCAGGCCGGTCATTGGCGTCCTTGAGGGCGGCCACATAGGCAGCTAGGCGGCTTAAGCCCACCGCGTCTTGGGCTTCGATGGCCTTGTTGGCTTGGTCCCGCAATTGGTCAGCGGTCACCCCATAGTTGGTCAAGTTCAGCTCACTGATGGCCTTGAGGATGCTCTCATGTTGGGCATTCAATTTGGCCAGGCGTTCAGACAGTTTGTCACTATTGTCTTCAATTTGGAAAATGTAGCGGGCGGCAAAGCGGTCTAAGAGTTGGAGGAAGCCTTGGGTTGAGTTGCCCTTGTCCTTGAGGCTTTCTTCAATATCTTGTAAACCGGCATCGATCCGGGCTAGGGCCACTTCTTGGCCGGCTAGACGTTGGCTAGCGACTTGGCGCAGGGTGGCGATGTAGGCTTTGACAGTCGCCTCATCCAAATCGCCTGGCACATGGATACTTGGCAGACTCGCTAATTTGTTAGCGACATAAGCCTTGGCCCCTTCCACATTGCGGATGCGGATATTGTGGCTGTGGTCACCATGTGGCACCTCGAAGTAGCCATCGCGAATGCGAATAATACGTTGCGGAATGCCCATGCGTTTGGCAAGACCTGCTAGTTCGCGGGCAAAGCGTAACTCAGGGTCAATGCTTGGATCCTGGCTAGGCACTTCCAAGGTCCAGAGCGGCACTACCCAAGGATGGATGTGCGACTTGTCTTGGCCCTGTTCCGTATTTTGGAAGGCAAAGACTTGGCCCCGGTAGTTGCCCGCATCATCATAGACGGCCTGCAACTTGATGGTGTCCCGCTCTACCCCATAGGCATAACTGATGTAATCCAGATGCCCTTGAATCTCAGGAGAATCTAGGGTCAGGAGGGAAGTCGGCCCTTGTGGCGTGCTTGGTTGGTCTGGCTGGATCGGAGCCGGACTTGGCGTCGCTGGCTGATCCACTGGCAGACTTGGTGTGACAGGTTGACTTGGTCGGGTCAGTTGGTCGGCTGGATGGCTTGGTGCCACAGGTTGGCTTGGGCTAGCCGGCCGGCTAGCGACTGGGCCAGTTGGTCTTGGGCTGACGGGCTCATCATCGAAGGACAAATTGCCCAGACCTTGACCACAATCCAGCACATCGTGGAAATGGTCGCCGTGTGGAATCCGCACTAGGCGGCAGCCCCCTGGTGTGTGGGCATTAGGCACAGTTGGCGCATTGGCCAAGTCCCGTTTGGAGATAAAGTGGAAATGATCGCCGTGACGGACTACATAACCATCCGCATTCTCTTCGACAATATCGGCTGGGTTAAACACATAATTATCGCCCCCACCCCTTCTTGAGCTGCTAGCCCCTGCTTGGGCCTGGTCTTCGTAGATAGCGTCCACTGGTGGCTTACCGTAGACAAAGTGATAGTGGTTGCCGTGTTTCTTAAGGTAACCGTTGGAAAAGACCTTCCCCACGATGACCTTTTGCTTGCCCATTTTTTCCTTGAATTCTAGCTCTAGCTTATCCAAAGCCAAGGATTCTTTTTCGGCTTGGGCCGCGGCCAAATCGCTAGATAATTGGCCCTTGTCGCTTTCGACTTGGGACATGGCCGTTTGGGCCTCTTGCAAACGGGCTTGAGATTGACTGAGATC
>CAUUNL010000127.1:0-2644 GCA_963546405.1 Abiotrophia defectiva
TTTCCCTCTTCATCATCGGCCTCCTAATCGTATCCGGCATCTGGATCGCCTACACTGAGCACCGCAAACAATCCCGTTAACAGCAAACAGCCCTGCCATTCGAGTGGCAGGGCTTCTTTTGTGTTTTGGAAAAAGGGAGCGGGGCGCCGGCCTCATAAAAAGATAGATTCCGGCAGAGCCAGTGGTCCACTCTTAAAAGTGGACCACTAGCTCACGGTATTTCGGGACTTTTACCTAGTTTCTGCCTTTTTCTGGGAAGCCAGTGGACCACTAGCTCGCTTCATTCCGGCGCTTTTGCCGGATTACCGCCTTTTCCAGGTAGCTCCCCACCCCATATCTTGACACTTTGCTCAGCTAGTATTATAATAAAATCGACGGAAGCGTCGATTTTTCCAAAGAGAGGAAGGGGGGATACGATGATACAGCGAAATCGGTCGATTCAGGAGCGGCGTAAGGCTCAAATTTGTCATGCGGCGCGGGACTGTTTTCTGGCTAAGGGATTTCAGGTGACGACTATGGAAGACATTGTCAAGGCGGTCGGCATGAGTAAGGGGGGCGTTTACCACTATTACCAGTCGACGATAGCAATCTTACATGATCTGATGTTAGATGGTAACACCCAGCGTTTTGTGCTGGCGGACGACTATCTGGCTCAGGCCAAGCAGCAAGATCCACAGGCCTTAGCAATGGAATTGGTCATGCAGAAGCTCTTTGACCATAATGATTACAAGCGACTCTATGCCATGTTTCTCATGGAATGTCATAAACATGAGTCCTTGCAAGCCTTGAAGAGAGAGCTGGAAGCTGAGACCAAGGCAGCCTTCATGGACTTCATCCGTCAGCATGACTTGCCCATGCTAGCCTTTATGGTGCGTGATGATTTTATAGAGTTTGCCAACGCCATGATTATCGCTGGAGAGTATCTGCCTCTAGAGGAGACCTTCTTGCATAAGAGCGACTTGGTGCGACAAGTGATTGTTCAAGCCATGGCTCAAACGACGCCCGCCAACCAAAAGGAGGGTTTATAATGCAAGACGATATGAAAACACAACTACTGACTAAGCCACCCAAGCAACTGCTGATTCAGCTGTCTATTCCAGCTGTGATGGGCATGTTTGTTATCGGGCTCTATCCCTTGATGGATGGGATTTTTGCCGGTCAAATTATTGGTCAGGTGGCCATGGCAGCCTGCGGGGTGGCCATGCCTTTGACCTATATTAATAGTGGGATTGCTACCTTGTTAGGCATGGGCTCCGCTTCAGTCCTGGCCCGCGCCCTTGGTAAGGGCGATCAACGGGTGGTCAACAAAGTGATGGGCAACTTGATCTTCTGGGTCTTGGTATGTTCCGCTATTACCACGGTTGGTGGCCTCTTGCTAGCACCATATTTTCTAGATTTGGTAGGAGCAAGTGGGGAAATCAAGGCCCTAGGTATTCGCTACCTGCATATTATTTTCCTGGGATCGGTCTTCGTTAACTTTACCCAAAGTGCTAATATGGTCATTCGCGGGGAAGGCCTGATGAAGAAGGCCATGCTAATTATGGCCTTGGGGGCTGGCATGAACATTGCCCTGGACCCTATTCTGATGATGTTGCTGGGCGACTATGCTATTGAGGGTGCAGCTCTTGCTACGGTCCTATCGCAAATTACCCAAGCCCTAGTGACCTATCACTACTTCCGCAAGCAAAGCCAACAAGTTAAGATTGGCCCAATCCGGATTGAAAAGGAACTGTCCGGCCAAGTCTTCGCAGTAGGGGTTTCTGCCATGATGATGCAGTTGCTCTTCATGATTCAACAGACCTTACTCTATAAGATGGCCTTCCAATACGGAGGCGAAATGCACGGTACCTTGATGGCTGCGGCTATCCGTATGTACGGCTTCTCCTTCATTCCTTTGTGGGGCATGAGTCAAGGCTTGCAGCCAGTGGTCGGGACCAACTTTGGGGCCAAACGCTACGACCGGGTAGCGGCCAGTGTCCGGGTCTTTTCCTGGGGCGGACTGCTACTGGCAGGCTTCTTCTGGATTTTGGCCCTAGCCTTGCCAGGGCAGATACTGCAACTCTTCGGCGTCGAAGCCAGTCTGATTGCTCAAGGGGTGGGCTACTTCCGCCTCTTCTACATGTCCTTCGTCCTCTATGGCGTTATGGTCATGGCGGTGACCTTTTTCCAAGCCATCGGCGACGGCAAGAAGGCCAGCCTCATTGTCCTAGGCCGACAGCTAGTAGCCTTCGTGCCTCTGGCACTGCTCTTGCCTCAATGGCTAGGTGTCACCGGTGTCTGGTTGGCTCAGCCACTAGTGGATACCGTCATTATCTTGCTAGGTGTCTGGCTCATGATCAAAGAAATTCGCAAGTTCCCTGCTAGCGCTTAGGAAAAGGGTGTAAAAGGAAACAGCCATAATAAAAAGCCCGCCGGTTGGCAGGGCTTTTTGTGTGCGGCGGTTTTTAGAAAGGCAGAAATAGCTGGAGCCAGTGGTCCACTCTTCAAAGTGGACCACTGGCTCGCGTCATTTCGGGGCAAAAGCCCGGAATTCTGCCTTTTCCCAGGTAGCTAGTGGTCCACTCTCCAAAGTGGACCACTGGCTCGCGGTATTTCGGGGCTTTTGCCTGATTTCTGCCTTTTTCCAGGAAGCCAGTGGTCCACT
>CAUUNL010000128.1:0-2574 GCA_963546405.1 Abiotrophia defectiva
GCGATGGCGATCGTTGTGCCCTCTGTGATGCCTTGGTGGAGATTTCGCCAGCCCTCTTGAAGAAAAAATTTATCTCTGTAACCAACCAGGCTAACGACCTGCCTCTGGGATTCGGCATGTATCTGAGTGCAACAGATGAAGCTCGACTTCCTGAGGGTAGCCAAGGTCGCTTCTATGCCAAGAACAAATTCTACTCAGGCAAGGATCAGAGCCACCACCTCTGGATTGGTGATTATTCTGATAAACGAACCTTCAATCAATATGCGGAAGAAGCTAAGGGCATTAAACGGCTTTCTGTCGTTCGTTGCGACGTGGATAACCTAGGGCAAGCCTTCATCAGTGGCTTCAAGGGTCGCTACAATACCTTGTCTAGGTCCGCAACCTTCAGCCGCAATATGACCCTCTTCTTCAAATATCATATTAACCATATTCTTCGCGAATTGGATGCTAAGGCAACCGTCATCTACGCCGGCGGGGACGATGTCTTCGTGGTGGGGGAATGGTATGATATGCTGAAATTTGCCATTAAGCTAAGACAGGACTTCCTTGAATTCAGCCAAGGCAAGTTGACCCTTTCTACAGGGGTTGGCCTCTACCCAGCTAAGATGCCAATTGCTGTTATGGCCAATCAGACAGGCGAGTTAGAAGAAGCGGCCAAAGCCAATGATAAGGACTCCATCTCGCTCTTCACGGAAGCCTATACCTTCAAGTGGGATGACTTCATTGAACGTGTCTGGAATAAAAAAATAGAGGAAATTAAGCAATTTTTCTCCATTTTCGATAAAAAAGATAAAAGTTTTGGCAAAGCTTTCATTTATCAGATGCTTACACTTCTGAGAAAAAGTTTTGATGAGGTGGAAGAACGCGGCGTTTATAAGACGATTAGCTGGGCGCAATGGGTTTACTACTTAAGTCGAATGGAACCAAAAGAGGATGAATACTCTCAGGCTTATCGGACTTTTGCTAGTCAAATGCATCAATACTTCCAGTACGAACAAGACGCAAGAGAATTAATGATTGCACTGGAAATTTACGTTTATACAATAAGAGGTGATGAAAATGACGATTCTGACAGATAAGAACTATGTAGGGAAAGCAGAACAAGTAATAAAAAAATTGAATAAAAAACTAAATGGAGACGGCCAATCGGAATTCGAATTAACTACCAGTAAACTTCGGAAGTTATTGAGCATGACTAGCACTTTATTTGACGAGGTTCAAGCACGTCCTATAGAGGAATTGCAAGATAAGATTAGTTATTTACGTGTTCAGTTCCTCTATCAAGCTGGTCGTACAGATGGTCTTAAAAAAGGGGATACCAACCCGGTCAAAGACCTAGTAGAAAAAGCAGAGATTCTTCAATGTTTGTCTGAAATTACTGATAAAGCGTCTCTAATCCGGTTTTGTCGTTATATGGAAGCTCTTGTGGCTTATTTCAAATTTGAGGGAGGTAAAGACTAATGTCTACACTACGTAAAATTAAAATCAAAGGAAGTATTGATGTATTAACAGGCTTACATATCGGAGCAAGTAGTGCATTTGCAGCAATTGGTGCTACGGATAGCCCTGTTATCAAGGATCCCCTCACTAACCTACCCCTCATTCCGGGTTCTTCCATTAAGGGCAAGATGCGTTCCTTGTTGGCTCGAGCCGTCAATACCGAATTAGCAAAAAAACCTGACCAAGATGCGCCTATTATTCGCCGCTTATTTGGTGATACTGAAACAAACAAACAAGCTAAACTTATCTTCCGGGACACCACGCTCAGCAATGCGGAGCAACTCTATGGCCGTGGCGCCAATACCTTAACAGAGGTTAAGTTTGAGAATACCATTGATCGTATTTATTCCAAGGCTACCCCACGCCAAATTGAACGTGTCATTGCTGGGAGCCGCTTTGACTTCGAGTTAATCTATAATTTGACGGATGAAAGCCTAGTAGAGGAAGACATTGACTTGATTGTGCAAGGTCTCCGCTTGTTGGAATTAGATTATTTGGGTGGAAATGGATCTCGTGGCTCTGGCCGGATTCGTTTTTCCAATCTGGTAGCAGAATCAGCTTATGGAGAGGTAGAGTCTGAACTAATTAACTCAATCAATCGCCAGCTCTCTGCTCAATAAGGCAGGTGAAGAGCATGAAGTTACGATTATATCGTATGCGATTGGCTAGTAGTCATTTTGGTAAGGGTTTGTTAGAAAGTGCCACTGCTACCTTGTCGGTTGAGCGTCTCTTCTCAGCTCTATTCAATGAGGCGGTCTTACATGGGGTGCACCAAGACTTCTTGTCACTGGCACAGTCTGGTGACTTTCAGCTGACCGATGTTTTCTTCTATGCTGGCGGGGAGCTATTCTTGCCTAAGCCTATTGGCTATCCTAAGCTAGAAGTCGAAGTGACAGAACATTCTCGCGATGATGCGAAGAAGGTGAAGAAGATTCAGGCGATTCCAGCCTCACTATTTGCTGACTTCTGCCGCGGTCAAGTCAAGGACTTATCCTCACTGGTTTCTAAGCAGAAAGCCCTCTATCGTCAGGACGTAGGGACTCGCGTCAGTCGCTATGACGAACAGGGTGATCC
>CAUUNL010000129.1:0-2561 GCA_963546405.1 Abiotrophia defectiva
GTATCGTAGACTTGCAGATAAGCTATTATTGAAGACAAGAAAATGCTACAACTAAGGTAAATTTGAATATTTTATTCTGCATACTTACTGACAACCTTTCTATCACGTTCATAAGTCTATCTTCTTAAACGGCGTTTTTCTGCCAAGACGATTAAGAAACCAATCAGCGTTAATCCAAGGGATAGGATTGAGATAATTCCAATATGGACTTCACCTGTATTTGGTAACTGTCTGCCAATCTTGTTGCTTGGTGTGGCCGCAGCTACTGGAGCAGGGCTTTGGGTTGCTTTGTTAGCTTTCTCTGACTGACTATCTTTCTTAGCTAGATTAGTTGGAGCGTCAACCTTCTTACTTGGAGATTGACTAACTTCTTTCTTAACTGTATCAATCTTCTCTTCTTTCTTGCTTGGAGCTGGTTTTTCTGCCTTATTTTCTTTAGCTTGCGCAGATGAAGTCGCTTCTTGACTTTGGCTTGCTTGGCTACTTGCGGTTGCAGCTGATGATTGAGCTGCTGGCTCAGCTGCTGCTACTTGAGGCTTGGCAGCTTGGACCGCCGTTAAGACGTAGTGGCTACGGAAGACATTAACAGTCCCTAGACTCGTAAGGACTTGCTCTAGTTGCTGACGGTTGACGCTCCCTTGTAGCTGAGCGGTTTGCGCGTCCACTTGATACTCAGGGTGCTCCTTGGTAAAGCTAGCTGCCGCTAAGTCAACTGGAGATTCTGTGCTATCACTATTAATTAAGTAATGGGTGGTAGCTAAGTCAGTCCCTGCTTGGTCCTTAACATCTACTGTCACTAATTGTTCATAGAATAGGTCTGCTCCTTTTTCTTCCAATACGGTAACAGGATAGATAACAGGTTCTTCAGCTTTTTCTACTGGAACTTGATCTGGGTTTTTAAGAACAAAATTAGCTGCTAAGTAACTTCCATAGAACTCGCCATGGTCGGTCACATAATTCTTGAGATGGGTGTCTGTTTGCACATTTTGTGGTGCTAATTCAATGTCATAACTTGACCCTAGCAAGCTAGCTACTTGGCCCAAGGTAATATCCACCGTGTTGAAGCTAGTGTAATAGAGCGACTTATGAACGACATTATCGGCACCTACTAAGTTAATCTTGACTAAGGCATTGCGCCCGATTCTTGGCGTTGCATCTTTGGGTACAAGACTCACAACTGGTAATACATTAGGCTGTTCTTGGGCCTGGGCTTGCACAACTGGCAAACCCATCCCCACAAGAGCCGCTAAGGCCATTAGCTTATGAACAACTTTTTTCATGATAATATCCTCCTAGAACATTGGATTATTGAATAATCCGACGAGCAAAACTTGGCATATAGTAGGTCATATCCGCAATCTTAACAACTTGGCCTGGATAAGGAGCATGAATATATTGCTTACCACCTAAATAGATGGAGACATGCTCGGTGCCACCACGAGGACCATAGAAGAAGAGGTCACCTGGTTTTGCATCTTTGATTGCGACTTCAGTCCCTTTACGTTCTTGAGTAACTGTCCATGTTGTAATATCAATGCCTAAGGCTTCTTTGAATACATAGCCGACAAAACCTGAACAGTCAAAGCCGCTTGGTGTCTTACCGCCATAAACGTATGGCACACCTAAATACTTCTTAGCCACTTCAATGACTTTCTGACGTCTAGCATCCAAAGTCGATGGTGTAGTAGGTTGCGGTTTTACTGGCGCTGGGGTTGCCTTACCAGAATTACCAGAGCCCTTCTTAACGATAATTTGTTGTCCTGGATGAATCATATCACGATATGAGCTGAAGCCATTCCACTTAACTAAATCGTCAAGCGTCACCCCGTAACGTTGTGATAACAACCAGAGAGAATCACCTGATTGAATGGTATGAGTAGTGTCAGGTGTATAATTATTGCTTCCACTTGCTGAATTGTTGTCATTAGATGGTGTACTAGTAGCAGGCTTGCCTGGTTTCACAACTAGCTTATCTCCCGGATGGATCATTGTGCTTAATGATGAGAAGTTGTTATATTTAAGCAGCTCGTCCAAGGTAATCTTATAGAGGTTCGCGATTGCCCATAGAGAGTCTCCTGATTTTACTTGGTGATACTGTGCCGCCTCCCCGCGAGACTTGAAGCCAGTGTAGCCTTTATCTTCTTTTTCTTTCTTATCTGCTTGTTTGGCTTCTTCATTCGCTTCTTTCTTCGCATCTTCCTTGGCTTCTTGACTTGAAGCTGGCTCCGATACTTTGTCTTCATTGGTAGTAGGTTTCGCTTCGGCTTCGGAAGACTCTTGGACTTTAGTTTCTTCTGCCTTCTTATCGTCTGGTACTTTCTTATCCTCTGGCGCTTTTTCTTCGGTCACACTCCCAGGCTTATCAGCTGAGGCTGCTTCAACTTTGGCAGACTCTGGCGCTTGAGGTGCTTGACTTAGAGTTGACTCAATAGGTTGTACTTTTTCGACTAATTCAACTGTTGGTGTTGATTGAGCTTCGGTTACTTCCTCAGCTTTGACTGCTTGCTCTGTTGCTAAAACTGCTACTAATGCTGCACCACATAAAAATAATTTCTTGTTCA
>CAUUNL010000130.1:0-2546 GCA_963546405.1 Abiotrophia defectiva
TCTATCGTCAGGACGTAGGGACTCGCGTCAGTCGCTATGACGAACAGGGTGATCCCTATCGGGTGGCTACAACCCACTATGACCATGGCGTAGAATTGGCCTTTATTGCCAGTGATCAACCGCTACTGCAAACGCTCATGGAGAGCCTTCAGTATACGGGCATTGGTGGGAAGCGTAGTGCTGGTCTAGGGCGTTTTGACTTAAGTGTTGAGGACCTCTCGCCACAACTCTTAGCGCAAGTTACGGTGTCCGCAGATGGACCTGTCATGTTATTAACGTCAGCAATTGCTCAGGAGGATGACTTAGCGAATGCAGTTGCCCAGGGGCAATATCTGGTGGTGAAGGCAAGCGGTTATGCCTTCTCAAGTCAAGTTAAGGACAGCTATCGTAAACAAGATGTCTTCAAGTTTAAGGCAGGATCAACCTTTAGTCGAACCTTTAAGGGGGAACTCGTAGATGTCGCACCTGAAGACTTCCCTCATCCTGTTTGGCATTATGCCAAACCCCTATTCTTGAAATTGGAGGTGTAAGCATGGACCATCTTATCCAAAAATATAAATTCACGCTAGTAACGCTAGCTCCAGTATTTATCGGGAGTGGCCAAACTTATACAACCAAGGAGTATTTACTTGAGAATGGGGAGGTATACTTCCCAGATATGACTAAAATCTATCAGCACATTGCTAAGAATTATCCTGCCAAGTTAGGTGTCTATGAAGAATTCTTAATGACCCTACAAAGAAAGGGCAGAACGGAGCGCTTGCCGGATATCCTAAGACGATTGGATGTCAAGAGCCGTGACTTTGGCGGTTATCGCCTGTCAGTGCGCGATGTCGACTTTGATACCACCAAAGGGCGTCTCAATGAGATTGATGCTTTTATGAAGGATGCATTCGGTCAGCCTTATATTCCGGGGAGCTCGCTCAAGGGAGCACTCAGAACCATTATTTGTAATGTGAAGTTTGGCGGTGACAATTCGAGGGTCAGAGGGAAGAATCCAAGACTCATTCCTTGGGGCGCGAAGCGAGGTCAGGCATTCAGCGACTTCTTCCATGATATTCGCGTATCAGATAGTGAGCCTCTGTCCAGACAGCGCTTGATGATTTGTCAGAAGATCGATTATTCTCGCCGTAAGAATTGTCTCAATGCCCTGCCGATTGCTAGAGAATGCTTGAAGCCACAGAACAAGATAGAATTTACCATTACTTGTGAAGGGCAAGAAGCTATCCAAGTATTTGATCAGCTAATGAAGTGGTCCCGATCTCACTATCAAAGTTATTGCGACCATTATCTTAATACGGATAATACCAAGTCAGAATACATTCAGCCAGTTCCAAATAATGCCGGTTTGTTATATCTAGGTGGAGGATCAGGCTTCTGGACTAAGACGGTCATTAAGGAGGCTATTAAGCCTCGAGGCACTCGGAAAATGCAGATGGTAGGTGATGGTGTCCACAAATTGACCAAGGCACGTATAGAGGGAGCACGACTTAATAACAGGGAAAACCTCTTTGAGATGGGCAAGTGTGCTTTCCTAATCGAGAAGCTATAGGAGGAAACTATGAAATATCTCATTACCTGTATGGGGGATTCTGATCCCATTCGTCAGCAGAGTGATTCAGCAATATTGCACATTTGTCGGCATGAACGGCCAGATGCAATTATCGTGATTCACAGTGAACGTAGTCAGCCCCGTCACAGCCTCTTACAACGAGCTCTCGATTCCATTCCGGATTATCACTATAGTTTAGAGGCATGGCCAAGCATTATACCTAATGATAAGGTTGCGCTCTTTGATGAAGTATACGACTTCCTCAACAACGAGGTGCGACTTATTCAGAAGGCCAAGCAGTTCACAGATCAAGATCAAGTCCTGCTTAATATTACGTCCGGGACTCCCCAAATGATTAGTGCGCTTATGGTGATTAATCGCTTGGAAGAATATAGCTTCCGTGCAATTCAGGTCCCAACGCCTAAGCAAGACTCTAACAATGCTAGCAAAAGCTTCGATGAAGATATTGACAAGCTAATTGCTGAGAATTTAGATGCATCAAGCGACCGGCCGAATCGTTGCCATGAAGACCGAGGCGAGAATGTCAGCCAGTTAATTCTAGTTAATAACCTCAAGAAGATTATTCAAAACTATGATTATAAGGCGGCTGCCTTGTTATTAGAAGATTTCCCAACATTTCCGAATGGAGACAGGCTACTAAACCACTTGAATCAAGCCTATGAATCCATTCAGTTCCAACGTTTACCAGAGCCATTAACGAAACTTGGACGTAAACCTCATGTTAAGTTAGCAATCTTCGGTGTTGCGCTCCTGAATATGAAGTGGAAGCGTGGTGAATTAGCAGAAGTGCTGATTCGCTCCAAGTCCATTGTTGAATATGTTATGCTTAATCATCTTCGACAATCTAAATCTTCTTATATTGTAGAATATAGTACTAAGAATGGTGTGCGTGAGAAGTTCTCTGATGAAGCAGCGCTCTATACCTCTAATAGAGATTCTGATAGACGGGATATTAAGTGGAAAAGTCTTCAGG
>CAUUNL010000131.1:0-2526 GCA_963546405.1 Abiotrophia defectiva
GACAGAAGATGTCGGGGTTAGCTTGCTATACTAGATCTATCAAAGAGATAAAGGAGGAAGTATCATGACCTACGATGTCAAAAAAGCCGAACCCCTCTACAAGGCCAAGGAGACGCCGTCTCTAGTGACCGTGCCCAGCCAACGCTTCTTGCAGATGACGGGACAGGGTGACCCCAATGAGGAAGGGGGCGCCTATAGTCAGGCGCTGGCCATTCTCTACGCTCTAGCTTATGCCCTCAAGATGTCCTACAAGACTGACTATGCCATTCCCGACTTCCAGCAATATGTGGTCGCACCCCTGGAAGGCCTCTGGTGGCAAGAAGACCAGCTTCAAGGGCAAGTCGACTATAGTCACAAGGCTAATTTTCACTGGCGAGCCTTAATTCGGGTACCTGACTTCATCCGGCCAGAGGATGTTGAGTGGGCTAAGGGGCAAGTCAAAGCCAAGAAAGTCCTGGACTGTCAGGCGCTCACACTGGCTAGCTTGGACGAAGGCCTCTGTGTCCAGTGCCTGCACCTGGGAAGCTATGATAGGGAGCCTGCCACTATGGCTAAGATGCATGCCTTCATAGAGGCTTCTGGCTATGAGTTAGACTTCCAAGAGGACCGACACCACCACGAAATCTACCTGTCCGACCCTCGGCGGGTGGCGCCGGACAAGCTTAAGACGATTTTGCGGGTGCCGGTTAAACCTAAGGCTATCTAGTAAGAAAGAGCCCATATCGCTAGGATAAAGGCTCTTTTTCTATAAATTAGTTTTCTATCGACTTTCGCTAGAACTGTCAGACGAATCATTGGCTTGGTCAGAGGAATTGGAGTCGGATGGTTTCTTCCATTCGCGGTTTTTGATTTGGGTAATGGCTAGCAGGGTCTCATCGGGAAGGGTCAGGCGACCTTGAGCATCGTAGACAAAGGTTAGTTTAATCTCGTGTACGCGGGTTGGATATTCTAGGGGGACCCGGTGATTGCCGTCAATATTTACCTCATTGATAGCATAATTCTTGAGCGCTCGGTTAATGAGGAGGCTGGCTGCAGGGCTCTCAGGAAGATCCTTTGTATATTTAGCTCGCATTTTTTCAATGTAGGGCATGATCTCAGTTTGGAAGTTTGGTGCATGTTGTAGCATGACTTCATACTGGTATTGATCGATATAGCGAACCTCAACGGACGCATTGACCGTGTCGCCGTCTATTTTGAGGTCTTTGATCGCAAATTTATTGGCGACCTGATGGGAATCCACCATCACCTTAATGCTGTCACGTAGCTCCTTGCCGAGGGTGACTGGTTTGCCTAGGAAGTCGACGCTATAGTCGGCACTGATAATGTCGCCGTATGCCTCCTTCAAGGCAGCAATGCTAAGTTCGGTCAACTTATCATATAAGGCTTCATCATCCATTTGCACTAAATCAGCCCGTTTAGGGGCACCAGAATTGTAATAAAAGGCTTGGAGGGCGAAGCTAACATCTTCACGTACTTGGTCTTCAGTTCTTGGCGCCGGGTGGAGGGTAAGGGTGGTGGCAGGAATGGCATCGAGGGGTTCTTCAATATTGGTGAAGTCTTTATCACGAATATTGATGATTCGAGGCGCTGCTTGGACCATAGGACCGGCTAGGCAGGTTAGGGCTAAGCTAGCTAGCAGGACTTTTTTGAGTGCTTTCATAGAATCACTTCCTTTGTAATAAATATGTTAGGATAATGATACCATAATAGGATGGGCTTGTCTCCCTTTCAGTGCAATTTGTGGCGAAATGGTGTAAACTAGTAGGTGATAAGACAAGAATGGAAGTGACTGTATGAAAGCAATCCGTCTCATGGATGTTGTAAAATATACCAAGGCCATCGACTATACGGCCAAAGATCGTCAGATTTCAATCACCAGCGTAGAATTTGATGCCCGCAAGGTGACCCCTGGCTCTCTATTCGTTCCGCTAGTAGGGGGCGCGACAGACGGCCATTCCTATATTCAACAAGCCCTCGATAATGGGGCCGTGGCGACTCTCTGGTCTGCAGACCCAGCTCAGGCTCCTAGCGATGACCTAGCAGTCGTCTTCGTAGATGATACCCTCCAGGCTTTCCAAGACCTGGCTAACTTCTACCGTCGGGACCTTAATCCTATTGTGGTAGGGGTAACGGGTTCCAACGGCAAGACCACGACCAAGGACATGACCGCCATGGTTCTCCAAGCCAAATACTGGGTTCACAAGACTCAGGGTAACTACAACAATGAGATTGGCCTGCCTTATACCTTGCTTCAGATGCCGGAAGACACCCAAGTGGCGGTCATCGAGATGGGCATGTCCGACTTCGGGGAAATTAAGCAATTAAGTGAGATTGCCCAACCTGATATTGCGGCCATTACCCTGATTGGCGAGAGCCACCTAGAGTTCTTGGGTTCCCGCGCTGGGATTGCTCAAGCCAAGCTGGAGATTTTATACGGCCTCAAGCCAAATGGCGTCTTGCTCTATCCAGCTAATGAGCCACTGATTGAGTCCGAAATGCCTGAAATTGATCAGCCAATTTACCTAC
>CAUUNL010000132.1:0-2513 GCA_963546405.1 Abiotrophia defectiva
TTGGACACTAACTGAGCCCAGGCTTCCTGGAACCAGATTAGGTCAGAGACAATGACGGTCAGGCGATAGTAGACCAACTCGGCAATAGCGCGTGGATCTACCAAGCCTAGGATTAAGATAGGCTGGGATAGGAGACCGGCTTGACGGAGTTCAATCCCCTCATCAACGGTGGCAACAGCTAAGCCTTGCGCGCCGGCGGCCAGAGCTGCCTTGGCGACGGCAACTGCCCCGTGCCCGTATCCGTTAGCCTTCACAACGGCATAGAGGGCCTGGTCGGGCTCCAAATGACGCTTCATTTCCCTCACATTGTGTTGAATTGCATTGAGATTAATTATCGCCACTGTTGGGCGGTGTTCACTGGCTTGTGACATAAGACTTTCCTACCTTTTACTCTAATCTTCTCTAGTCAAATACTGGGCCAAAGCCGCCTCTAAGCTGGCTTGGTCCTGCTCTATCAGGACGGTGGCCGTAGCATAGTGGGCCGAATGGCTGATGCTAAGCTGGACGCCTGCCGTCAGGGGAGCTACCGCAAAATATGGCGCGCCCGATGGCTTGTTGGCAATGCTCATATCCGTGAAACGAATCCGGCCAATGCCTGTCTCCAGGGCCTTGACATAGGCTTCCTTGGCCGCAAAACGGCCGGCCAAGAATTCGATGGCCCGATGCTCCTTCATGGTCTCATAACGAGCCAATTCCTCTGCCGTTAAGACCTTAGAGGCAAAGCGTGGCGATCGCGCCACTGCTTCTTGAATTCGGTCGATTTCAATAATGTCAGTTCCAATACGCACGATCGCCACGCTCCTTTGGGCTTATTCTCTGGTTAGTTGGTTCGTTTTTTAATGGTATATTGCTTCTTGCTGCTATCCGCCTTAGGCTTGCCGCCAGGTTTAGCAGCGGAACGTGGCCGCTTGTCTTTGCGGTCGAAACGTTCCTTGTGACCTTGGTCTTGACGGTCGCCACGGTCCTTGTGGAAGTCCCGCTTCTTACCGTGATGACCACGACGGCTGTTGCCGCCCTTGCCAGTCTTGTAGCCACCTGACTTGCGGTGGGCATTTGGCAATGGTTTTTGTGGTGAAATTTGCACTTCTACTTGGCTGTTGCTAGACAGGATTTGCCCTAACATAGCCGCTACCAAGTCGTTAGGCTGATAGTGGTTAAGCAGGAGCTTAGCCGTGTTGCGGTGCTCATCCGCATCGCCAGCTTCCAAGGTCTCATTCAGTTGATCAATCAGAGATTGAACCTGACCTGCTTGCGCCTCCTTCAAGGTTGGCGGCTTCATCGGCTGCATACGTTTGCGGGTCAAATCTTCGATCACACGTAGGTAAGACATTTCCGCTGGCGTCACGAAAGTGATGGACATGCCTTCGTTGCCGGCACGGCCTGTACGGCCAATACGGTGAACGTAAGATTCTGGGTCCTGACTGATATCATAGTTGTAGACGTGGGTCACGCCGGAAATATCCAAGCCCCGCGCCGCCACGTCAGTCGCTACCAAGAGCTCTACTTGACCTTGACGGAAGGCATTGATGACGCTAGTCCGCTTCTGTTGCGGAATGTCACCGTGAATGAGTTCAGCATTGTAGCCACGTAGGCTGAGGCCCCGTGCCACTTCGTCAACCCGCTTCTTAGTACGGCAGAAGACGATGGCTTGCGTTGGCATCTGAACATCCAAGAGGCGAGTGAAGATATCAAACTTCTCATCATCCCGGCATTTGATGAAGAATTGCTCAATCAAGTCAGCGGTCATTTGCTTGGCTTCAATCTTGACGTGAGCAGGTTCCTTAAGGAATTGGTCTGCTAGGCTGCGGATTTCAGGTGGCATGGTCGCTGAGAACAAGAGGGTCTGACGTGAAGCTGGCGTGGTTGCCACGATTTCCTTAACGTCTTCAATAAAGCCCATGTTGAGCATTTCGTCAGCTTCGTCCAAGACTAAAGTCTTGAGATGCTTGAGGCTAAGTGCCTTACGACGCATCAAGTCTAGAATACGACCTGGTGTCCCGACCACGATTTGGGGTTGGTTACGCTTGATCCATTCGATTTGCTTACCGATGGAAGAACCACCGTAGACCACATAAACACGGGCACGTTGGTACTTACCGAGGCGGTAGAGTTCTTCTTGTACTTGGATGGCTAATTCACGGGTTGGGGCTACCACCAAGCCTTGGATAGCGGATTGGTTCTTGTCCAATTTATTGAGCATTGGCAAGCCAAAGGCCGCCGTCTTCCCGGTCCCTGTTTGGGCTTGACCAATCAAGTCTTGGCCTTCTAAGGCCACAGGCACTGCTTGTTGTTGGATCGGGGTTGGCTCTTCAAAGCCCATATCGGCTAGCGAGTCGAGCAAGGGCTGAATCAGGTTAAGTTCTGTAAATTTCAAAGGTATATCGTCTCTTTTCTATCTAAAATTTTGGGGTTGATTCCAGTGGCATCTTGTCATCAAGACATCAAAATTGACCGCCGGCGATGCCGAATCCGTCGGCCATCAAGCGGTCAAGTTACACATGTTGCTTTGTTAA